>CAMVJO010000070.1 GCA_947167835.1 uncultured Prevotellaceae bacterium | reverse complement strand
AACACTGGCAATCAAATCGTTATGTTTCTTCTGACTATTTGACGACATTCCCTATATAGAGGTTGAGGTTTATTGGCATACAACTATGGAGAAATTCATTTTTGAGTTAGGATAGAATCAGGGCTGGTACTCACTCGGAGTATCAGCCCTTTTGATTGTTTTTGCTTTTCCACAAAACCAAGGATGATTATGGGGAAGAATATCTGTTTTACCTAACTGCAATCACTCTTTGTCTTTGAATTTCGGGAGAAGGAGGTTCAGCAAGACGCCTACAACGGCGGAGAGGCCTATGCCGCTGATGGAGAATGTATCGAAATTGATAATGGCGCCTCCAATGCCGAGTGTAAGGGTGACGGAGACAATAATGATATTACGCGTCTGAGTTAAATCGACTTTATTCTGCACAAGATTCTGCACGCCTACGGAAGCGATAGAACCAAACAATAGCAGCATGATGCCTCCGAGGACTGGCGAAGGTATAGACTGCAAGAGAGCGGAAAGCTTACCGATAACAGAAAAGACGATGGCTGTAGCAGCAGCAATACGAATTACTTGAGGGTGTGTGACACGCGTTATCTGCATAGCACCCGTTACTTCGGAATAGGTTGTGACTGGAGGACCTGCAAAGAAGGAAGCAAAGAGGCAGGCTAAGCCGTCACCAAGCATTGTGCGATGCAAACCTGGGTCTTTAACATAATCTTTTCCTGCCACGGCTCCTACTACATAGACATCCCCAATATGTTCGATAACGGGTGCTATGGCAACGGGAATCATAAACAGGAATGGCTGCCAGGAGAACTGCGGCAACTGGAAATGTGTCACACTGGGAGGCAGGGCAAACCAAGGGGCATCTTTTACGGCAGAAATATCCACAAGTCCCAGGCATAATGCTACAATATAGCCCACGATAATACCCACTACAACAGGAACAAGTCGCATCAAGCCCTTACCATAAGAAAGTACGATGACGGACGTCAGAAGTGATATGCCAGCCAGCAGCCAATTGTCCTTTGCCATACTGACGGCTGCGGGCGAAAGCAACAGTCCTATAAGAATGATTACAGGACCTATAACAACAGGAGGAAACAGGCGGTCAAGAAGTTTGCGTCCCTGCCATTTAATGAGTGCAGACATGACGAAATAGACTAATGCCACGCCACACATACCTGCCAAAGTGCCCGGCATTCCCCATTCCTTGGATGCGGCAATAATGGGTGCGATAAAAGCAAAACTGCTGCCGAGGAAGATAGGAACTTTCCCTTTTGTAACGAAATGAAAGATAAAGGTACCAACACCTGCCGTAAACAAGGCAGTGGCTGGGTCAAGCCCGACGAGCAGGGGCACTAAGACTGTAGAGCCAAAGGCGACAAAGAGAAATTGTACGCCTACGATTGTCTTTCTTGTTGTGGATAATTCTGTGTTCATAAATGAATAAATGGAGTTATAGATGAAGTCGAAAGGAGTTAATGCTCAACAAGACTATAATATAGAGCGCCTCTTATTGAAGGATTGAGATAGAATCAGATTTTGGATTCTGAAAAGTTTTTCTCTTTCTAATCAAAACGACCTAATTCTAAGAACAATCCCGCATAATCTTATCTTTTCCGGATTCTCTTGGCCAGAGTGATAGCACCCGCAGGACAAACCAAACGGCACAGATGACAACCAACGCATTTTGTGCCTATAAGACGAGGCCTACGTGCTTCCTTGTCAAAGACTATGGCTTGATGTCCTCCATCCTGACAGGAAATATAGCAACGGCCACAACCCATGCAATGCTCATGCTCAAACTTTGGGAAAACAATGGTTTCGCGATCAAGGTCTGACGGCAATAGGAAATTGGGCAAACGCTCTCCCACAAGTGCATCCAAGTGCTTAATGCCTCTTTCTTTCATATAGGTTTTCATGCCCAGAATCATATCGTCTATGATGCGATAACCATACTCCATAACAGAGGTACAAACCTGCACGTTACGGCATCCCAACTGGATATAGTCCAAAGCATCACGCCAAGTCTCAATACCGCCAATGCCGCTGAACTGCACGTTTTTCATTATAGGACTTCTTGCCATTTCGTAAATAAAGCGCAAGGCTATCGGCTTCACAGCACGTCCGCTATAGCCCGAAAGTGTCTGCTTACCGCTCACCTCTGATTCAGGCGACATCGTAATGCTCTTTATCGTATTGATAGCCGAAATAGCATCTGCTCCCGCAAAATATGCACCCATAGCCGGCTGATTCATGTGAGTGATATTGGGAGTCATCTTGGGGATAACGGGTATTTTGACGTTACGCTTCACAAAGGCCGTGAAGAATGTAACGAGTTCCGGATTCTGCCCCACATCGCTACCCATGCCCGTCATTCGCATCTGCGGACAAGAGAAGTTGAGTTCCACAGCATCGCAACCGACTTCCTCGGCCATTTTAGCAAGTTCTATCCACTCCTCTTCTTTCTGCCCCATAATAGAAGCCACGACCACCTTTGAAGGATAGTCCATCTTCAAATGACGCAAGATTTCAAAATCAACTTTATAGGGGTTCTCGCTCAATTGCTCCATGTTGCGGAAACCGGCAAATGAGTTGCCATCCTTCACAGCATCAAAACGAGGCGAGACTTCTCGGATGTCCTGTTTGCAAATAGTCTTGTAGAACACCCCACCCCAGCCTGCTTCAAATGCACGAGCCACCATGTCGTAGTTGGTACAAACGGCAGAAGAGGCAAGGAAGAAGGGATTCTCACAATGGATTCCGCAGAATTCTATATCCAGACTTACATCTTCAGTTGATACCTCCTTTTGAATAGAAACATCTGCAGCAAGGGATTTACATAGTTCCCTAATCCTGATAGGACGATCGTAATGGATACAAGCCTGTTCCGCACGTTCCAAATCGGCATCGCTACATGATGCAAGCCAACGCCAGGCATTATTGCCATTGTCAAACCTTATGGCACGTATTGCCCGAGCGGTATCACCAGTCTGACACGCTTTGGTACAAGGAGCATCCTCGCAAAACAGACAACGAGCGGCCTCTTCTTTTATGTGTATCATAATAATATTATTATTTTGAAGGTTATGGGATGATTCTAAAACACGAAATGACGGAAGTCGTTGAAGATGGCAAATGCCATAAGCAGCAAGAGAATTGTCATACCCACGTATTGTGCCTTAATCATAAAACTGTCGCTTGGTTTGCGACGTGTGATAATTTCACAAAGCAGGAAGAAGATATGTCCTCCGTCTAATGCAGGAATAGGCAGGATATTCATGAAGGCAAGTATCAGACTGATAAATGCTGTCAGCTCCCAGAACCTCTGCCAGTCCCAGGACGTTGGGAACAGGCTGCCGATAGCTCCGAAACTACCCACGCTTTCTGCACCTTCCTTGGTGAAGATGTATTGCAGGTCGGAGACATAGCCGGAAAGTACCACCCATCCATGTTTGATACCGGCAGGGATACAACTCAGGATGTTATATTCTATGGTTACCTTATCGTATTTCGACATTGGTGTGTTCCACATCAAACCGATAAGCAGGTCTTCCTTCAAATCTACGGCAACCGTATCGATTTGGTGGGTTTCGGCACGTTCAACAGCTAGTATTGCGTGACGGTATTTCAGACTGTCTTCCTTTTTGCCCTCAGAAAGTACGTCGTTGATGCGTCCGCGAATTTCATTATATTCGTTCCATGTCGAAATAGTCTCGCCATTAAAACCAACAAGTCTGTCGCCGGGATGAATACCTGCCACGTCACCAGGACTTTTGGGCGCGACACTATCAATAAACGAAGGCATCAGATAGGTAGCAAAGGGAGGCTGCTCCTTCATCATCTGCAACATGTCGAGATCTCCGGGAAGGGCAAAACTTACTTCCTTTCCATCACGAAGAACGGTAACAGAAGTGGCTTTACTGATGTCACGATATAAGTTTCCTACGCTCTCGTTGGAATCGAATCGCATAAACGCGCCAAGATTGGTGGAGAGCGGAATATCTCCATCGCGGAAACCAAGTTGTTGTGCCGTCTCGTTATATTTCAGTCCGTATGTCATGTTTCGCATGGGCACGTATGTCTCGCCCCAAACGAAGAGTATCATGCAATACAGGACTATGGCCACAATAAAATTGACCAAAACGCCACCTAACATGATGAAAAAGCGTTGCCAAGCGGGTTTAGCACGAAATTCCCATGGCTTGACAGGTTCTTTAAGCTTCTCCGTATTCAGACTCTCGTCCACCATACCATCTATCTCGACATATCCGCCAAGAGGTATCCAACCCAACACGTAAGTGGTATCACTCTTCTTGGGTTTGAACTTGGCTAATGCGAATTTCCAGTCGAAAAACAGACTGAACTTATTGACGCGCACCTTAAACAACTTGGCAAAAAAGAAATGGCCTCCCTCATGCAATACGATAAGCAGAGAAAGACATAAAACAAGTTGAAGGGCGCGGATTAAAAATACTTCCATCTTTTATTTTTTGTTTTTTATTTTTACGGTTATTCTAAAAAAACGGTTATTACTATACAGACAAGTATTATCTTACAAAAGAAATAAGACATCTACTTGAAGAAGTACGACATTATATAATGGATTCGGCCAAGAGCCTTGAAGCACGATCACATTCTATATAGGCTTCGAGAGTGGCTTCGTTGGAGAATACGGTTTGTTCCATAACGCGCTCGATTATCTCCGGTATCTGCAGGAATCCTATGCGGCCATTGCGAAATGCCAGGTTAGCAACTTCGTTTGCTGCGTTCATGGCACACGGCATATTACCACCTTGCTCTATGGCACGGAAAGCAAGCGCCAAACACCTGAACTTTTCAAAATCGGGCTTGGTGAATGTCATCTTATTGAAGCGGAACAAATCAAGTCGTTCCACACTCAATGGCAATCGGTCGGGGAAAGAGAGTGCATATTGTATAGGGATGCGCATATCCGGCATGGCCAATTGTGCTTTGATGGCACCATCCGAGAATTGCACGGCAGAATGAATGAGACTCTCGGGATGAACCACGATTTCTATGTCGCTCGGCTTTACTCCGAACAGCCATTTCGCTTCTATCATCTCGAATCCCTTATTCATCATCGTAGCACTATCAATAGTTATCTTGGCTCCCATATTCCAGTTGGGATGTGCCAAGGCCTGGGCAGGAGTTACCGAAGCCAATTCTGCCATTGTACTATTACGGAACGGACCTCCGCTGGCTGTCAGCAGGATTTTCTCTATGGAATTGCCGTCTTCACCCACAAGGGATTGGAATATAGCAGAATGTTCGCTATCTACCGGTATCATCGGGGCATGATATTCCAGAGCCAAACGCGTCATCAACTCGCCTGCCACGACTAAAGTCTCTTTGTTGGCAAGTGCGATAATCTTATGTGCCTTGATTGCATTTACAGTTGGCTCCAAACCTGCAAAACCTACGAGTGCCGCTACGACTATATCAATACTTGGCAAGGTTACTACATCATTCAAGGCCTGTTTTCCGGCATAAACCTTGATGGGCAGGTCTTCAAGCGCCTGCTGCACGCCATCATATTTCGATTCGTCGGCAATAACAACGGCATCGGGCACAAATTCACGTGCTTGCTCAATGAGTTTGTCGGCATTTACTCCTGCTGTCAGAATACGGGCTTCAAATAAATCGGGATGCTGGCGCACAACGTCTAAAGTCTGTGTACCAATAGAACCTGTAGAGCCAAGTACTGCTATTTGCTTCTTTTGTTTCATTTATAAATTATAAGCTTAACAAACCATCAGGGAGGTTCATGGAAAGGATTCTTTTTTTGTGATCTATGCCCAAGACGAAATCCGGATGCAAGGGTATCAAGACTTCCCTACCCTCGGACAACTGGACATAGGCTATCACATTTTCGTTTCTATCGTCTATGCTTTTGATACTCCCTATTATCTTTTTATGATTACTGATCTGATATCCGATAAGTCGCGAGAAGGTAATCTCGTCGTCCTCGTCAAGTTCATCCAGATAGTGCCGCTCAAACAAGACTTCTGAACCCACCAACTCTTCGGCCTGCTCGGTTGTATTTACAAGACTGAAACTGAAAATGGCAGTATGGTCGTTCTTGAATTTGTATTCCTCCCAAAAGAAAGGAACGGGCAGTCCTGAAAGCCGGATAAATAGACATTCACAATCCACGCGGTCAAAAATGTCGTCGGTAAAGTCTATTTCGACTTCTCCGCGCACACCTCTGGCCTTTGTGATGCGACCTATGGGAAACAAATCATTTTCCGTTATCATTCTTCTCTACGAATTACGGCACCTAGTTTTCCTAATCGCTCTTCTATGCTTTCGTATCCTCGGTCTATCTGCCCTACGTTGTCTATTCTGCTTGTTCCTTCGGCACTCATAGCGGCAATCAGCATGGCAATACCGGCACGAATGTCGGGAGACACCATTCTGCGTGCTCTCAACTTGATTTGATGATCGTGTCCTACGACTACGGCACGATGGGGGTCGCACAGAATAATCTGCGCTCCCATTTCGATAAGTTTATCCACAAAGAACAGGCGGCTTTCAAACATCTTCTGATGGAAGAGTACGGAACCTTTTGCCTGTGTTGCTACTACTATGAATACGCTTATGAGGTCGGGCGTAAGACCTGGCCATGGAGCATCGGCAAGTGTCATAAACGAACCGTCTATAAAGGATTCTATCTCGTAATGCTCGTGATGTGGCACAAAGATATCGTCTCCCCTGCGTTCCACGCTCACACCCAGTCTGCGGAAAGCGTCGGGAATAATGCCTAAGTCGGAATAGGAAACATCTTTTATTGTCAATCCGTCGCCTACCATGGCAGCCATACCGATAAAACTACCTACCTCAATCATATCGGGCAGGATGCGGTGAGTGGCTCCATGCAGTTGGTTTACACCCTCGATAATCAGGCGGTTAGAGGCAATACCGCTAATGCGTGCTCCCATATTGTTCAGCAGACGGCAGAGTTGCTGGACGTAAGGTTCGCAGGCCGCGTTATAGATGATGGTCTGTCCTTCGGCAAGTACGGCAGCCATGATGATATTGGCCGTACCCGTTACCGAAGCCTCGTCAAGAAGCATATAGGTGCCTTTCAAATGGTCGCAGGCTATTGAATATCGGCCTATAGCGTCATCATAAGTGAAGTCTGCTCCGAGTTTATGGAAACCATAGAAGTGGGTATCCAATCTGCGACGTCCTATCTTGTCGCCACCAGGTTTGGAAATCACGGCACTTCCCAGTCGTGCCAAGAGCGGTCCGGTCAAGAGCACACTACCGCGCAATCGTGAGCAACGGTCCAGGTATTCCTCGCTTTTCAGGAAGTCTGTATTGATTTCCTTTGCCTGAAAAACATATTCGCCCTTGCCTTCCTTTGACACGCTTACGCCCAAATCACGTAACAGGTCTATCAGATTATTAACATCCAGGATGTCGGGTATATTACTTACCCGAACAGGCTCTGTTGTCAGCAAGGTGGCACAAAGTATTTGGAGCACTTCATTCTTTGCTCCTTGGGGAGTAATTTCACCCAAGAGTCGATGTCCTCCCTCTATGATGAAAGATGGCATAAATCTTTATAATTTATTAGTTTACAGAAGATTATTCAACTTTGATGCAGATAAACTCAAACATTTATTCCTGTTATTCTTCGTTACCTGCAGAAAAATCTTCCATATATTGTTTTACATCATTTTCTACACGAAGATCTGCGCTACTGCCCTTCTTTACTTTTAGGATTTTGCGCATTCTTTCTGAAATGGCTTCGACAGCAACCTTTTGTTGTTCCTGGTCTTCCAAGCGACTGGCCTGTTCCAGCATTTTCTCTACCAGACTGCCGTATTGCCTGAGCTTGATTTGATTCACATCATAGGGAATACGATGCGGAGGCAGCTTGTCTTCAGGACGCATAATCTTTACAGGCCAGTCTATATCCAGTTTATAATCTGTCATATATGCAAACTGATTCCACACCTTCGTCTGGAACTCGGGTATCTGTCTGGCTTTAGGATTCAGACTGCTCATCAGATTGACTACCACGTTGGCGTAGGCCGTTCTCTGGTCGCGGTCTTCTATTGTGAAGGCTTTCTCGGCTGCTTGCTGCAACAGACTGCCATATTCTGTCAATAATATTCTACTCATATACTATGATTTAAGCATATCGTTTGACAAAGGAAGAATCTCCATGAGTAAAACACAAGAACTCCCTTTCATAACTTTCCTATTAGCCCCTATCCTCTCAAAGCCTGCTGGAGTTTTGTAGATTTCCCAGCCACAAACTCTTTCAGATAGAAGGGTTCAAAATATGCGGTATCTTCCAATTCGTTTCTCAATAGTTTCATTTCGGCCAGAGGCAGCATATTCTTAGCCAAAGGCACTTCTTCGTCAAAGAACAAGGCGTTGGGATGCTTTATGACTTCGCGGCATTTGGCACTCCCCTTACCGATGAAAGCAACTGGTTGCTTGTCTAAAACCTCTCTAAAGGAATCGGCATCAATAACCAGAGCCTGCGTTTCCTGAACCGTACGCAAAGCACGATCATATAGTGTGCAATATACTTCCATGCGTCGGGCATCTATCATCGGGCAGAGCAAGGCATCCTCCGGCAACTTCTCGCTCAGGAGTAATGGGACGCAAAGGATTTTCAACGTATCAACGGCAATCAGGGGTATCTGACGGGCAAAACAAACGCCCTTAGCCAAAGACACACCTATGCGAAGTCCCGTATAAGAGCCAGGACCCTTACTGACGGCTACGGCATCTACGGGGATAGCATGACTATCGGCAAAAGAGAGTGCATCGCGCACGAAATCTGCAAGCACAACGGCATGCTGCCGCCCCTGCATATCGGCATGGTCATAGATATTCGCACCATCCTGACTGACAGCCACAGAACATATCTCGGTAGAGGTTTCTATATGTAATATACAAGCCATGATTATTCAGAGAAAATACAATCCTACTGTTATTTAGCGCACAAATTTACTAAAAACAATCCAATCACCTGCACAGAACCCTCAAAAATCTTTGAAAAAGGAAGAGAGCCCTGCGGCTCGGAATGATTTTTAGAATTGGTTTTATTATTTTTAAGAATGGAGAGAATTAGGAGAGCGCCCAGAATTGGCAACGAGATAATAGCCCAGGGCAACACCCTGTGGTAATTAAGGCATCACCCATTTGTGCCGCTCCAAAGGAGCAAAAGAGCTAGCGGATAGGCAATTGAAAAACCTGATGTTTACTTATAACGAAATGGCTCTCAAACGTCTATATTCATTTATAGAATTTGCAACTTATTATGTGTCAGTTAGTTTTGATTAAAACGGTAGAAAAGTGATGGCGTAGATTCTTTAGACGGTAAATAAGTCGAAGATTTAACATATTTAACTTTATTAAACGTAAAAAGATTGAAATCTTCACTACTTATGCTACTCTCTGTCAATTAAAGGCTGATACCAATTCCACATCTCCTCAAAGCTTTGAAAATTCTGTGGAACAGGATTTGGGTCAACAAATGCTTCTTCGGGTGTTATTGGCAAGTAATGACAGAAGAATGCTTCATCAGTTCTTCGAGGGTACATAGCTAGAGAACTTTCAAAGAAGGATGTTCGATAATCATAATGATGAGTATGAATAAAATCTCTCCACGAATAAGTGACCTCTTCTTCACTCCTCACGTCAATAATCTCAAATTGCTCAAGATTTCTATCATTAACACTCCCCCATGCTTTCTTCATTAATCCCATTGCTTCAACATCAGAGACTGGCGCACTATATCCAAAAATGGTTACGTTATGAGTGTTGCATATACTCTTATCTAAACGATTCTGCAAAATATCCCAGGCCTTCCTAATGTAAGAATCGGAAGTATAATTCTTATGTTTAACAGGATAAAGTAACTTTGTTGGTTCAAAATAAATGTTGCCGTCTTTTGAACACATGCCAGCTCTACCTATCATATTATGTTCTTTGTTATAGCCAACAGCAACATTACCATGTAAAAAAAGTAACTGAGGGCTACTACCATGAAGTGCATTACGCCACCATGCCTGAAACAGAAAAGGGTCCCAATTAAAGGTTGCTATTACATCTTTATCACGTAAAGACATTATGAGATAATCATAAATTGTAGGTTTCAGAGGCAGAAGCATAGAGTTGAAGTACGAATAGATTAAATCATTCATTACTTTCAAATACGGATTATCTGGATCATGTTCGGCAATATTACTATACGTTGCCTCAAAGTTGTCTTGAATCAATTCTTGTGGAAAATGACTCAAACACCCATGAAGTCCCACTACATCAGGGAGATTGTTCATGGAAGGTAACTTCAATCCATGTTCCTCTGGATCGCGAATTGTTGAGGCAATACTTGCACCTGCTCCCAGTATAACAACATGACAACCTCCCGACAGTTTAGTATCTTTGATATTCATACAATCAGCTCTTTTTTCGTTTGCACGAAAATTATTCACTTTTCTCTTTTCAATATCAACTTAAACACAGCTGCGACTATACCAAATAACCTTTGGGGAAACTTTATAGACAACCCTTTCGGCAATTAGAGTCGTTCCAAAAGTTCTCTGCCCTTGTTGGTCAGATAGTATGACTGCATTGGATGGTTTGGAGATTCAGGGTAGAGCATGGCTATATAACCTTCTGCCAAATTGGGGGTTATGTAGGTGTTTACAAAACTCGACCTGTTGCGCAAGTCCATATCATCCATCAACGCCTTTAGATTTGCGCCATTTTCACCAATAGCCATCAAGAATTTCTTTAAACGCTTATTTTTAGCTTGCTCCTTTGAGGTTGTATGGTGAACTTGTATGGTTGTATGGTTGTATGGTGAACTTGTATGGTTGTATGCATTGATAGTTGTACGCTTGAACGTAACCCATACGAATGCTGCATTCTGATTGAATTCGGGTTCAGGGAGGTTCGCTTCACGACAAGCATCAACCATACGACCTACACCACTGCCCCAGTTCTCCAAGAACGTGGTTTTGAATAGTACGTCAGCAAAAGTTGGGTTCTGAGGGAATGAATGATGAGACTGCTTGATGGTTTCAACCGTCAACTCATCTGGTAAATGACCAGTGTTTTCAATCTCCACACGGTCATCATATATGGCGATACCCACAGAACTACTTGTATTATGGAACTGTCTGTGACAAAGGGCATTAGTCAAGGCTTCACGCAAAGCCTCAGCAGGAATTTCCAGTTTTTCTTCTCTCGTAAAGCCTACTATCTTGCCACTAAGGGAAAGATGCTTGAAGAAGAACGCCATGCCAGCATCAAGCAGAGTGAAAAAGTTGCCGTATGCACGTTGGTTGTCAATAAACTCAGTTTTGTCATTTCCCCGGAATCGAGCCATACGAAGCAAAAATTGGGGAAACTGACTGGTATCTCGAAGGAATAGAGCTGCTGCAGCATTCTTTAGTCCGCCATCTGTCGTAAGTTTTAGCTTTCCTACAAGGCTTTCTGTTGACTCCATTAGAGAAGATTCTGGCATTCGGCCTCGTTCAACACCGAGACGGACACCGCCACGAATACGCTGTTCCTCCAGATCAGCAATTGTGATGCCTTCGCAGATTTGGTCTTCCCATTTATGAAGATTTGTCTTGCTACGCATCAATCGATCCTCAAAGATATCACGAGGCATGACTACGGTAGTACTCTCTATTCGCATATAGGGCTTGTTGTCGTATGTATAAGGCGCATCCCAATATGACGGTGCATCCAGATGTAGCGCTATGACCTGACAACCAGGTCGATCAGGCACATCTATGTATTCAACAGGAAAGTCTATCAGCGGTTCCAGTTTTGCTACCTCTCTCGCAATCTCTCTACGTGTGCTGTCTGTCACCTCCTGTCCCAGAATCTTTAATGTAATAGGAGCAATACCAAAGAACAGCCAGCCACCAGCTGTGTTAAGGAAAGCACATGCGGAGCGCATACCATCCTTCAACTCACCCGTTGTTTTCTTCACTTCCAACGTGCGGGTTTCATCTCCTTGTATGATTGCCTTAACATCCTCTATTGTCATAGATGACTTATAATTGTCAATGTGTTTGCAAAGGTACTACTTTTTCTCGAAATGGAAGCGTAAAATCATTGTTTCGAGCGTATTTTAAGCAAATCTTATCTAAAATCACACTTATGTGGCACCAAAAGTTTCGGTAATTGAAAGAACAGAATATGATTAAAAAGTTATTACTTATACTAGCAGTTATCGAAAATGTGAGGTATGGAAAAGTATAAGCATCGTCATAATCTCTGCATCTGAAACACGGCAGGGACGATTCCTATGAGCCTTTCCATCCATATCTATCATATGTTTTTTCAGTTCTGGCTCAAAAATTTTACAAAAATCGTCAAAAATACAATAGATTTCTACTAAATTTGCAGTTGTCATAGGAGTGATGTTTTAGTTTATAGCTGTTTGATTTTCACTATGTAAAGTTATAAATAAAAACTCACTCCTACAATTTTTTTAACGATTTTCTTATACCGAACTCACGTTGATATTACAATTCTGTTACAAGCACCATTGTAACCTATCCATCATACGATTGAAATGCTTTTGTAACACGCTCAACTTTCCTTTGCTGTGTCAATCACTAACGGTTGGCTAAATCATTTATGGATAAAGAAAAAGCAGAAAGA
>CAMVJO010000069.1 GCA_947167835.1 uncultured Prevotellaceae bacterium | reverse complement strand
CAAAAAAAGCTTCACAAAATTTTAAAACCTAATTTTTAGAACTACCCTAAAATTATCTC
This sequence comes from uncultured Prevotellaceae bacterium, assembly GCA_947167835.1. Taxonomy (GTDB): domain Bacteria; phylum Bacteroidota; class Bacteroidia; order Bacteroidales; family Bacteroidaceae; genus Alloprevotella. Next base: position 12,914 of record CAMVJO010000069.1, on the reverse strand, counting down.
CGAGATAAAAAATTTTAGCTCCGAGCTATTTGCCCTTATATCTGAAGTATTTTTTTGCACCTTGCAAAACTTCCGGAATATTCAAAAAAACGGCCATTTCATCGGGGAATTTTCTGCATTTTCCTGCTGTTTTCGTAAAGCGTGCAGGATAAAATGCAATTTCCTGCATATCATCGTTATGATGCAATCTTGCTTTTTTTATAAATATGCAGGTCGGTTTCAAGTATTTTTACTAATTTTGCGGCTACTAAAGACAAAAATATCAATATGAGACGTTTAATATCACTGTTATCAGTGTTTTTCATGGCTTGCACCGCTCTTTTGGCGCAAGTATCGTTCAGCGTAAATTATAAGCGCGTTTCACCTACCGAAATCGACATCGTCTTCACCGGTAAGGCCGATGCAGGATGGCATATATACTCCAATGGTTTCGGCGACGGCGGACCTACGCAGGCTTCGTTCGGCGTAGATAAAAAAAGTGGTGTGGAACTCGTCGGTGGCTTGCGCCCAGGCGCTGGTGCCAAGACAGTAACCGACCCTATCTTCGAGATGACGGTGCGTTATTTTGAGGGAACGGCCACTTTCACCCAGCGCGTAAAACTTACCCAAAAGGATTACGAACTTAAAGGCTATCTGAATTATGGTGCCTGCAACGATGAGGCTTGTTTGCCGCCCAGCAGTGTGAATTGCACCGTGAAAGGCAGTGACGGCCCCGCAGGAAATGACGATAGTGCCGCAAAAAACAAGGACGAAAAGGCAGATGCACCCGCTGATGCCGCAGCAATGGAAGCCGGTGACGAAGCAAAAACGGATTCTACTGCCACAGATTCTCTGGCTCAGGCCGTTACCGCATCGTTTGGCGACGACGAAATGAAAGCGTGGTATCATCCCGTGATAGAAGACCTCAAGAAATTCGGCGATGACAACGATTACTCGGGAATGTCCTTGTGGTATATCTTCTTGCTCGGATTTCTCGGCGGTTTAGTAGCCCTCTTCACTCCTTGTGTATGGCCTATCATCCCAATGACCGTAAGCTTCTTTCTGAAACGTAGCAGCGACCGCAAAAAAGGTGTGAGCGATGCCATCACTTATGGCATATCAATTGTCGTTATATACGTGGCACTCGGACTTATCATCACGGCAGTTTTCGGTGCCAACGCACTAAACGACCTTTCCACGAATGCTATTTTCAACATCCTCTTCTTCCTGATGCTTGTCGTCTTTGCAGCAAGTTTCTTCGGAGGATTTGAAATCACACTGCCGTCGAAATGGAGCAATGCTGTCGATCAGAAATCCGAGAAAGCCACAGGTCTGCTCAGTATCTTCCTCATGGCATTCACCCTCTCGCTGGTATCGTTCTCTTGCACGGGTCCCATCATCGGTTTTCTGCTTGTAGAAGTAAGTACCACCGGCGGAACTGCCCTTGCCCCGACAATAGGAATGTTGGGCTTCGCTATAGCCCTCGCTTTACCGTTCACATTGTTCGCATTGTTCCCCACATGGCTCAAGAGTGCCCCGAAAAGTGGCGGTTGGATGAACACTATTAAAGTTGTATTGGGTTTCTTGGAACTTGCCTTCGCACTGAAATTCCTTTCCGTGGCAGATTTGGCCTACGGCTGGCACATACTCGACCGTGAGACGTTCCTGGCTTTGTGGATTGTCATCTTCGCTTTGCTTGGTGTCTATCTGCTGGGCATTATCAAGTTCCCGCATGACGACGAGACCGAGCGCCGCACCAGTGTCCCCAAGTTCTTTATGGCTTTGTGTTCATTAGCCTTCGCCATCTATATGATACCCGGACTTTGGGGCGCACCATGTAAGGCTGTCAGCGCATTTGCACCGCCTCTCTACACTCAGGATTTCAATCTCAACGAACACAACACCGTTGAAGCCCAGTTCCGCGATTATGAAAAGGGTATGGCGTATGCTAAGCAGCAGGGATTGCCCGTTATGGTCGATTTCACTGGATTTGGCTGCGTGAACTGCCGCAAAATGGAAATGGCAGTTTGGCCCGACGGCACAGTACGCCAGATGCTCACGAAGGATTACGTGCTGATATCCCTCTATGTGGACGATAAGACGCCACTGCCCGAATCTATCGACGTGATGGAAAATGGTGCTGAGACGACATTACGCACGGTCGGCGATAAATGGAGTTATTTGGAGCGCTCAAAATTCGGTGCCCAGACACAACCGTTCTATGTCCTGCTGGATAACGATGGTAACTTGCTGAACAAATCACGTTCGTATGACGAAAACGTAAGCGAGTACATCAAATTCCTGCGCGAGGGCTTGGAACGCTATCGTAACAAGGGTGTTGCCGAAACAGTCTCCGAGTAGTTCGCAGAATAAGTAGCGGATTGGAGCAAGTTCTCCGTCCGGAAAAGTATTAGTTTGAAACAAACACTTCATAACATACCTTTTATTAGGAATTATTTTGTACATCTTTTTAATAGTATGACATTTGTTTGCTGTGAAGCAGAGACATCTGTCAGGTTTTATGTAGAAAAGTTTTTTAACCCGTCTGCGAAGATATGTTATCTGACTTTACATAAAATTCATTAAAAGAATTTATAACTTTGCATAGTTTCCCCAGGGTCTTCGTGAGAACATACCTGGGGTTTTATGTCTTTTTTCAAAGAAAAACGGTGACTTTTTCATTCTGTTCCGAAAAAAATGAGAATAATTGCCCCATATCACCCTTTCTCTCTATCTTTTTGAGTAAATTTGCACCCCGAAAAGGTTTGGGATACCGACAATCGGCAATTAGCGACGCAGTTTTTCCATACGGAAAGCAGCAAAACCATGTTTGCGCTTGGCTAAAACAAGCGGAATCCCCGTAAAATACTGAATGCCCGAAATAAATAACAGAAAAACAATAAAGAATTATGTTTAAGATTTTCCAAGGTTACCAATTACTGGAGGCTTATCACAAAAGACGTCACGAAAATCGTTATAAGCCCGCAAAATTGGTGAAAAAGTTGATTTTCAGCTTTATTATCCTTTGCGTAACGCTCTGGTTGTGGAATGCACCTGCCGATATGTACGGCATAGAAGGACTTACCGTCATACAACAGCGCGTTATCGCCATCTTCGCTTTCGCTACCCTGATGTGGGTGCTCGAAGTCGTGCCGTCGTGGGCCACTTCTGTCGCGATAATCGGTTTGCTCTTGCTATTTACGAGCGATAGTGCCTTCCTAATGTTCCAGAATGTGGCCACAAATAATCAGTTGGGCACGGATTTGCTTGCTACAGGCGCGGCTTCTGCCAGTGCTGCCGCAGCAGGTTCTACGGGCGGCATACTTTCCGGTGGCGCTCTCGCCGCTACTTTGGCAGATCAGCCCGTTGGTACACTTTTAAGCTACAAGGAAATTATGGCAACCTTTGCCGATCCCGTGATTATGCTGTTTATCGGTGGTTTTATCCTGGCGATAGCTGCCGCAAAGACGGGACTTGATGCACAATTGGCACGAGTATTGTTGAAACCCTTCGGTACACGTAGCGAAATGGTGCTGTTAGGATTTATTCTCATCACGGGTATTTTCTCTATGTTCGTGTCAAATACGGCTACTGCCGCTATGATGCTTACTTTCCTGACACCGGTATTCAAACAATTGCCGCCAGAGGGAAAAGGTCGCATAGCATTGACACTTTCTATCCCTATTGCTGCTAATCTCGGCGGTGTGGGTACGCCTATCGGCACACCACCAAATGCTATTGCACTGAAATACCTCAATGATCCAGCAGGTTTGAATATGAACCTCGGTTTCGGTGAATGGATGTCCTTCATGTTGCCTTTTGTCATCGTGGCATTGGTTATTTCATGGTTCTTGCTGAAGAAAATCTATCCTTTCACCCAGAAACATATTGAGATAAATATCGAAGGCGGCATGAAACAGGGTTTTCATACGAAGGTAGTGATCGTTACCTTTATCGTAACCGTACTTTTATGGGTGTTCGACAAGGCTACTGGCCTGAATTCATATACTGTAGCGCTCATACCGTTCGTGGTATTCTCGCTAACCGGCGTTATCAACAAGGAAGATTTGGAAGAAATCAACTGGAGTGTTATTTGGATGGTAGCCGGCGGATTTGCCTTGGGATATGCTCTCAATAAGTCTGGTCTTGCCGATAATGCCATCAAGTCAATTCCGTTTGACACGTTCCCGGCCATCCTTATACTGATTATTTCGGGAATTGTCTGCTACACATTGTCAAATTTCATCTCCAATTCTGCTACTGCCGCCCTGTTGATGCCTATTTTGGCTGCTGTATGCGGTGGTATGGGCGACCGTCTTGATGCGATTGGCGGCACTTCTACCATTCTCATCGGTATTGCAATTGCTGCCAGCAGTGCAATGGTACTTCCCGTCAGCACACCGCCAAATGCTTTGGCATACTCCACGAATCTGGTGCAGCAGAAGGATATGGCTCGCATCGGTTTGATAGTAGGTTTCATCAGTTTGATTTTAGGCTATGGCATGCTATACGTACTTGGCGTGGCTGGAATGATTTAATCCATAAAAATTCATTTAGGAAAAACCTGTTAATACCGACTTAACAGGTTTTTTCTCTTAAAATCGGTTCTTGATAGAAAAACCTGCATTAAAGTTTGATAGGCTTACGATATAAATTGAAAAACCTGCAATAAGACACAATATGACCTACGAAATTATGGCTCCTGTGGGCTCCCGCGAAAGTTTGCAAGCCGCATTCCAGGCCGGTGCCGACTCCGTTTATTTTGGCATCGAGAAACTGAATATGCGTGCCCACTCTGCTAATCATTTCAGTATAAAAGATTTACATGACATATGTAAACAATGCCGTGAACGCGGGGTAAAATCCTATCTCACCGTAAATACGATTATTTACAACGAGGAAATGGCATTGATGCACGAGATATGCGATGCTGCTAAGCAGGCAGGAATTTCTGCCGTCATAGCATCGGATGTTGCCGTGCTGGAATATTGCAGGGAAATCGGACAAGAAGTGCATTTGAGCACGCAATTGAATATTTCCAACGTTGAAGCACTTAAATTCTACGCACGATATGCCGATGTCGTCGTCTTAGCTCGAGAACTCAACCTATTTCAAGTCAAGGAAATCCATGATGAAATTATTCGTCAGCATATATGCGGACCAAGTGGCGAGTTAATGCGAATTGAAATGTTCTGTCACGGAGCTTTGTGCATGGCAATTAGCGGTAAGTGCTACCTTTCGCTCAATAACTTAGGCTACTCTGCCAATCGTGGCGACTGTTTACAGGTTTGCCGCCGTTCCTATACCGTTCGCGACCGTGAAACCGATATGGAACTCGATGTAGATAATAAATACATCATGAGTCCGAAAGATTTGAAGACGATAGATTTTATTGACCGCATGATGCAGGCCGGTGTCAGCGTGTTCAAAATAGAAGGCCGCGCACGAAGTGCAGAATATGTGTATAAAGTAGTGAAATGCTACAAGGAAGCCATACGTGCCGTTGAGGAAGGTACTTTTACTCCCGAACGAATTGCTCATTGGAACGAGGAACTTTCCAGTGTCTTTAACAGAGGATTTTGGGATGGCTACTATCAAGGGCGTAAGTTAGGGGAATGGAGCAAAGTCTATGGTTCGCAGGCAACTGAAAAGAAGGTTTATGTGGGTCGTGGCGTGAAATATTTCTCGCGCCTCGGAGTTGGGGAGTTTAAGGTCGAGGCAGCAGAAATTAGCAAAGGAGATAAACTTCTTATTTTAGGTCCAACGGTCGGTGCACGGTACTTTGAAGCCAAAGAAATCTACTTTGAAGAACATCCCGTGGAGAAAGCCGAAAAAGGTTGGAGTATTTCAATTCCTGTCCCTGATAAAGTGCGCCCGAGTGACAAGCTATATAAAATTGTCAGCGTTGAAAAGAATCCTTTGGCGGATTAAAGCCCTGGTTCCGTAGGCAAAATCTCTGAAAAGTAGGATAAACTAATAGAAATAATCGTGATTTTTCTTTTTAGTGTGACTATTTGAAAATTTTTACTGAAAAATCAAATCCATTCTGCGGATTTTTATTTCATTCATCGAAAATATAAGAAAACATGACGATAATATTTGATTTTGGTGGCGTACTGGTGAAATTAGATAAGCAGCGTTGTATCGATGCTTTCGAGAAACTTGGGTTTAACCTGACGCCGTTTATCGGTACCTATGCACAAGCGGGTATTCTCTCAAGGATAGAACGTGGTGAGGCCGAAATATCCGAGTTTTGCGAAGAGATACGCAAAGTTAGCGGTCTGCCGTTAAAAGATAGCGACATTTGCGAAGCGTGGGCATCCTTCCTAACTGAAGTTCCCCATGAGCGAATCGAAATGTTGCGCCGAATAAGGAAGAATTATCCCCTGTGCGTGCTGAGTAATACGAATGAAATTCACTGGGGCTTGGCAGAAAATAAATATTTCGTGCAACCAGGAGAGCGTATCGAAGACCTTTTCTCGCATGTCTTCCTTTCTTACAAAATGGGTGTTGAGAAACCAGAAAAAGAAATCTTTGAACGCGTAATTAATACGTTGCAACAACCTGCTGATAGCCTACTTTTTCTCGATGATTCCGAGGAAAATTGCAAAGCAGCCCGTAAATCAGGACTTCGTTCGCTTATTGCTCCTGCCGATGGCTCGTGGATGAATTATTTCGATGAGGAAGGAAAATTGAAACCCGAGTTTGAGGCAAAAAGCATGGAGGTATAAAAAAGTCTTTCCTAAATATAAATAAGTCTATCCCAGATAATAAAAAGTCTTTCCCAGATAAAATTAAATTTCCAAGAGTTATTCTCTGTTAATCCCCTAAAGCGCAGCAGTATGTCAGGATATTGTGCAACCATTGGCTTTTTTGACGGAGTACATGCCGGACATTGTCATTTAATTCGGCAGGTACAGCATTATGCTGCGGACTTTCAGCAGAAACCTCTAGTTATAACGTTTAGAAACCACCCGCTACAAACGATTGCTCCCGAGCGAATGCCTCGTTTGCTGACATCTTTGCAGGAACGTGTGGACCTTTTGCACGAAAATGGCGTGGAAGATGTGCTTTTATTGGATTTCAATGCTGAAATGCAAAGGCAAACATCGCGTGAGTTCATGTTATTTCTGCATAGAGCGCACCAAGTGGAGACTTTGGTCGTGGGATATAATCATCGCTTCGGGAGCGATCGCGATGCCTCCTTTGAAGATTATGAAAGATATGGGAAGGAAATTGGTATGCGGGTGATACACGCCACTCCTTATTATATATATAAGGAAAAAGTCAGCAGTTCTATCATCAGGCGCCAACTTGAAGACGGTTGTGCCGATGAAGCCAGGGAAATGCTCGGACGTCCGTATGCTTTCTCCGGCATCGTCATTTCCGGTCGCCGAAAAGGTCGTGAATTAGGCTTCCCTACCGCAAATATCTCTCCCAAAAACGAATTACAGCTCGTACCTAAATCTGGGGTTTATGCCGTAAAAGTTGAATTTGACGGCAAACAATTTGAAGGGATGCTCAATATCGGTGTACGTCCCACACTTCAAAACGGAACAGACCGCAGTATCGAAGTTCATCTCCTGCATTTTGACGGCAATCTCTACGAAAAAAGCATAAAAGTATTGTTTTATCACTTTTTGCGTGAGGAGAAAAAATTCGATAGCCTGACAGCCTTGAGAGAACAACTGCAAAAAGATGCAGTAATAGTCAGCAATTATTTTGAAAACCTGAAATCATGAGAAATTCTATCGGCATATTGCTTGTTTTCTTCCTGTTTCAATTTCTTGCTACGTCATCGGCGCTCCTTATTTCGGGGATGTCTCTCAGCGAAATGCAGGAAATGAGTTCGGAACAGCAGCAATCGTTCAATGTCGTGCTGTGTTATACCATGTTGGCGGGCAATTTGCTAATGATTGGCGTATTATATGTTTTGAAATACGTGCGAAAAAATATGTTTCGCTCGTTTTTTATCGATGAAACCGAGGAAAATCAGCAAGTGTCTGACCGATTGAATGCTATGTCGTATTTCTGGGCTATTCTCGCCTTCTTGCTCTTTTCTGTAGCGTTGAGTTTCGTACTTACTCCGCTTCAATTAGACGATGGTGGCAGCACTTCGCTTTTCGACTCCGTCAAGACAAATCCGTTGTGCCTGCTACTTCTTTGTGTCGTCGGGCCATTGGGCGAAGAAGTCGTCTTTCGTGAGGGTATTATGCGACAATTGATACTTTCCAAGCATACACCATTTATTGCTGCGGCCATAAGTGCCTTGTTCTTCGCACTTTTCCATGGTAACTTGGCACAAGGCATTCCAGCCTTCGTGACAGGAGTGCTTTTGGGCTACTTGTTCTTGCAAAGCGGGAGCATACGCCTCAGTTGGGCGGCACACATAGCCAATAACACGTTGGGTGTGATTTTGTTGTACTTCCCCGAGGCAGAAACCTCCATTATGGAATCTTCTTCTGTCACGAATATTCTCATAGCCTTCGCTTTGGTTACTCTTAGTATGGGTTGCTGCAAAATGCTGACGTATCAAACCGAAAATAGTTACGCATCAAACGAATGAAGATAGGTAAAATAGATTTGGGTGAGCGACCTTTGCTCCTTGCTCCCATGGAAGACGTGACCGACATCGGCTTTCGTCTGCTTTGTCGCAGGCTTGGCGCAGCAATGGTCTATAGCGAATTTGTTTCTGCCGATGCTTTGGTGCGGTTAATCAAACCTTCGTTGCAGAAGTTGCGTACTACGCCCGAAGAACGCCCAGTTGCCATTCAGATTTACGGCAAAGACCCGATAGCCATGCGCGATGCTGCGCAGATTGTCGTAGAACAGGCGCAACCCGACGTACTTGATATCAATTTCGGCTGTCCTGTGAAACGCGTTGCCGGCAAAGGTGCTGGAGCGGGGCTGTTAAAGAATCCCGACCTCATGCTTAGCATTACGCGCCACGTAGCCGATGCCGTCAGTGTGCCCGTTACCGTTAAGACACGCTTAGGTTGGGATAACGAGAGCAAACATATTGTCACTTTGGCCGAGGCTTTGCAGGATTGTGGCATAAGTGCCCTCACGATTCACGGCAGAACGCGCAGTCAGATGTACACTGGCGAAGCCGACTGGACACTTATCGGACAAGTAAAGGCCAATTCCCGCATGAAAATCCCGATTATCGGAAACGGAGACGTGTGTACGCCGCAGCAAGCTGCCCATGCTTTTTCAGAATATGGCGTGGATGCAGTAATGATTGGGCGGGCAACGTTCGGACAACCTTGGATATTCAAGGAAATGTACGATTTTGTGCATCAGACCTCCTTTGATGTCAGCGATTTCATTCGTAGTGATTATCCCGTGCTCAGCGACGACTGGAAATTAGACGTACTGAAAGAGGAAATAGCCCAGAGTATCGAGCGCATAGACGAATATCACGGCATTTTGCACATACGTCGCCATCTGGCAGCCACACCTTTATTCAAAGGCATCCCCGATTTCCGACAAAAACGCATCGCTATTTTGCGGGCAGAAAGCAAAAACGAACTTTTTGACCTGCTCGAAGAAGCGCGTCCGCTGATGCATTTGCGGAATTAAGGCAATAATGAAGGCTTAATTGCGCTTTTTTATTTACATTTGCATGATTCAAATTCGATAGAACGGAAAAACAACTTCATAATGACCGAAGATACATTTGATATACGCAGCACACAATCGGCTCCTCCGCTTGGAGAGCGCGAATTCGAGAATGCTTTGCGTCCGCTGTGCTTTGAAGATTTCACGGGCCAGAAGAATGTGGTGAATAACCTCCAGATTTTTGTCGAAGCAGCCAAATATCGCGGAGAACCTCTGGACCATACGCTTTTGCATGGCCCGCCGGGATTGGGTAAGACTACACTTTCTAATATTATCGCCAATGAATTGGGTGTAGGGTTCAAGATTACCAGCGGACCGGTGCTGGATAAACCTGGAGATCTGGCCGGTATTCTCACATCGCTCGAACCTAACGATGTGCTCTTCATAGATGAGATTCATCGCCTCCAACCTGTTGTGGAAGAATACCTGTATTCTGCAATGGAGGACTACCGTATTGATATTTTGACCGATCGTGGTCCTGCAGCACGCAGCATTCAGATTGATTTGAATCCCTTTACTTTGATTGGAGCCACCACTCGCAGCGGTTTGCTCACGGCTCCGCTCCGTGCGCGCTTCGGTATCAATATGCACCTCGAATATTACGATGCCGATACCCTCATGCGCATCGTAGAACGCTCGGCTACTATTCTCCAAGTACCCATTACTGAGGAAGCAGCCTACGAAATTGCCAGTCGCAGTCGCGGTACGCCACGTATTGCCAATGCTTTGTTGCGCCGTGTGCGCGATTTCGCTCAGGTGCGCGGCACAGGCAGTATCGATATGGCCATTTCCACCACTGCCCTCGAAGCTCTGAATATTGATAAGTTCGGTTTAGACGAGATAGACAACAAAATCCTGACGGCCATCATCGATAAATTCAAGGGAGGGCCAGTTGGCATCAGTACTATCGCCACGGCTGTGGGCGAAGACAGCGGTACTGTGGAAGAAGTCTATGAACCTTTCCTTATCAAGGAAGGTTTCATTCGCCGCACCCCACGTGGCCGTGAAGTAACCGACTTGGCTTACGAACATCTCGGACGTTCGCGCTGGACGGGTATGCCTATCGAAGGTTCGCTCTTCTGAAACGTTTGATTTTGTCGGACTGTTTATTATTTAGCTTTCAAAAAAGTGCCGTTTCATCGGGATTTTTTCACCTTCTATCCCTATAAAGATTATGATAACCTACAATACCATCAATGTCAGGCAACCTGCCATCAGTCACCGCGAATTAAACAAATGGATACGCAATGTTGCGGCAAGTTATGGACGCAAAGTGGGCGAATTGGCCTATGTCTTTTGCGATGACGAGAAGATACTGGAAGTGAACCGTCAGTATCTGAATCACGACTTCTATACAGATATTATTACTTTCGACTATTGCGAGGATGATGTCGTGAACGGAGATGTTTTCATCAGTCTTGATACCGTTCGCTCCAATAGTGAGGAACAGGGCACGGACTATGAAGAGGAATTGCGCCGTGTGATTATTCATGGTGTGCTGCATTTGTGCGGTATCGATGACAAAGGCCCCGGTGAGCGCGAGATCATGGAGGCTGCCGAGGACAAAGCTTTGGCTATGTGGACGTAAATTCTTGATAGTACGCTCCTTCTGATATTTACGTCCGAGGCAGGATTCTATTCCGTGTCTATAGCTGAATCATGCGCAAGAATATCACTACTTCCATCGCCACTTTGCCCATTTGCATCGCCATTGCCTGCATTTTGTGGCTGTTCCCGTCTTTCAAGTCGCTTGAAGGATGGATTTCGCTGGGAATTACCGTCGGCATGAGTTATATTTTTGCCGAATGGAATAACCGTACCGTTTTATTACGCGTACGTTCCCGTATGGTAAGTAGTACCTTCGTCATGCTCATGGCGTTCACTCCGTTTTTACATAGCCTTTCTTATGATATGATTGCGGCGGTAGCGCTTTTGCTCACCTACTATTCACTCAGTCATACCTACCAGGATCTCAATTCCCAAGGTTTGTCTTTCTATGCCTACCTGTCGTTGGGAATCGGTACTACGGTATTGCCCGGTATGTGGTGGATGGTGCTGGTTTTCTTTATCATGCAGGTTATTTTGCTGCGTTCCGTGACATGGCGCTCGCTTTTGGCAAATCTGATGGCCTTGCTTTTGCCATATTGGACGCTTTTAGCATATACTTTCGTCAGGACATCCGATCTTTTCTACTACGACTGGGCTGCTGTGGCGCAGTTTTCTTCCGAAGGCTTCGGACAGATTTCTCAAGACCGGCGCATCACGCTTTATATAGTGCTTATCCTGTCGTTTTTCTCGTCGTTTCATTTCCTTCGCAACTACTTTTCCGACAAGATTCGGGTGCGTATGGTGTTTTATATCATCATTTTGCAGGAAATAGTCCTCACGCTGCTGATTTTCTTCCAACCTGCGCATTTCGATGCCTACATGCGTTTACTTTTAGTCAATAGTGCCCCGCTTTTAGCCCATTATTATACTTTGGCAAAGGGATTTAAGATTCGCGAGTGCTGGATGACGATTTGTTTTCTCCTGTTTATGAGCATCGGTTTGATGAATTATATATTGTTATGAGCTTTTTCATTCAACTTCTGATAGACTACGGATTGTGGGGCATGTTTGTTTCTGCTTTTCTTGCGGGGAGCGTATTGCCTTTCTCGTCCGAATTGGTGATGCTCGGCCTGATAGCTGCAGGAGTTGATCCGGTAGAACTTTTTTGGACGGCATCCATAGGCAATACCTTGGGCGGTCTGCTGAATTACGGCATTGGAACACTGGGTAATCCTGCCATGATTGCCAAATGGACGCACGTAAAGGAGGAAAAGTTGAATAAAGGACTTTATTATGCACGGCGCTACGGATATTTCAGCGGTTTGCTGGCCTGGGTTCCACTTTTAGGCAGCGTTATCACGGTAGCCTTGGGATTTGTCCGTGTCAATTTCTTTGCTTCTGCACTCTTCATGGCAATTGGCAAGAGTTCCCGATATGCAGTCATTATGTTTTTGATTTAGTGGCTTTTGTTATGATTTATTCTGGGGAAAATGGGCGATTTGGGCTTAATGGGGTGAATGGGCTCGGAGATAAAGAAAAATAGCTCCGAGAAAAAATAAATTATCTCGACACTATTAAAAAATAGCTCCAAGCTATTTTTTTTTGCTCCGAGCTATTTGCACTTATTTCGGGGACAAAAAACCGTAGTTCAAAACAACCCGAAAATACCGACTAATAAAGGGCGAATACTTGTGTGAAACTTTTGGTTTCCAAAATATTGCTGTCCGGTTAAAAATCATCTTTACTCCCGCAAAATTAGGGGCTGA
>CAMVJO010000068.1 GCA_947167835.1 uncultured Prevotellaceae bacterium | reverse complement strand
ACTCAAAAATCTTTGAAAAATCAAAACAGCCTAATTTTTAGAACAACCCTATAAAAAAACAATAGTTTTCCCCTGGAAATCTGAAAAAAGCCCATGTAACGAAATTCTTATTCCTGCATTTTTAGTAACTTTGCACACAAATGTTTCAGAAACTCGTATATTATCTTCGCAACTACCCGCTCTCCATCTGTACAGCGCTGGGTATTTGGTTTTTGTGCCTCATCAAACCGCCGCACACCGAACTAATGGATTTTCAGAACAGCGATAAAGTGGCACACTCCATAGCTTATGTCATTTTCGAGAGCGTCATCTGGTTGGAATACCTGCGCCACCACCGCGATGTCATACGAAAACGTGTGATTATCGGAGCCATTCTGCTACCTGTCCTAATGAGTGGCATAATAGAGTGGGCTCAGGCAAATTTGACCGACAACAGAAGTGGCGAATGGGCCGATTTCGCAGCAAACACCCTGGGCGTTCTGACGGCAGCCCTATTTGCTACAGTTTATATGAGCATTGCCCGCAGGAAAAGAGGATAAGATTGAGTTTCAGTAAGAGTAAATAGTTTTTTATGAGCTAAAAGAATATAGTATGTCTGTATTATACCTACGTATCTCGCAGGACAGTCTGAGTTTTGCACACTATGATGCCACCGACGAGGCAAATTTCAAGAATATCGTGCACCCTTTGAATCACGCAGTCTCACTTTATGTGAATTTGCGCAATGCTATCGTGCAATATGAACTGCTGCAGCAAAACTACTCACGCGTGGAAGTCATCGTAGTGGGAAAAACCGTTGCCGTTCCCCTCACCGAATTCAACGAAGAGGACGCTATCGTGACGTATGACTACTGCTTTGCGCAGGATGCCCCACACCGCATATTCTACGACCCACTCCCCGGAATGGATGCCGTACTGCTTTTTGCATTGAACGAGACGACATGTCGCGCCATCGAAGAAATGTTTCACGATGTGCACTATACTTCAGCCATGACAGCCGTTGTGAAGCATTGCGTGGGAAAAGGACTTTCCACCTCCAACGGAAACAGACGGTTTGCCTATTGTCACGAAGAAAACCTGGACCTCATTTGTTTCGACAACGACCGTCTTATCATGTTGTCCACCTATCCCCTGAAAAATCCCGACGATGCCGTTTACTATATCCTCAGTACCGCATCACAACTGGGACAAGAACCTACAGAAGGCTCATTTTATGTGGTGGGAGACGAACCTATGCAATCGGCCATCCTGCAAAGACTTTCGCGCTTCGCCGCCGATGTGCGACAAATCCGACCTTCGAGCGAATATAACCGCAGTAATGTGGCACAAAACGCACAAGTGCCCTACGATATGGTCACTCTTTTGCTCGACAGCATGTAAAAAAAACATTAGTCCCACACTAACTACAAAAACATTCAGGCAAAACTATAATTTTGGGTAGTTCTAAAAAATTAGGCTATCAAAACAGACTGAAAAAGACCTCCCAACAATAAAAAACCACTATTCAAAAAATCTTTATGCGCGTTATTACAGGAAAATATAAAGGCCGTCATTTTGAAATTCCCCGCAATTTCAAGGCACGTCCTACAACGGATTTTGCCAAGGAGAACCTTTTCAACGTACTGCGGGCATATATAGATTTTGAAGAGACAGAAGCACTCGATCTCTTCGGAGGAACGGGGAGTATCACCCTGGAACTCCTCTCGCGTGGCTGCAAAAATGTGACAATCGTGGAGAAAGACCGCCAACACTTCGCCTTTATCGTCAGCATACTCCGACAACTGAACGATTCGGCCGCACATCCCGTATGCTATGACGCACTGAAATATATAGAACGCAGTCCCGGCGGTTTCAATCTCGTATTTGCCGATCCGCCATACGCACTTACCCAACTGAAAGAACTGCCCGACAGAGTTTTCTCCGGCAATCTTCTTGCACCCGACGGACTGTTCGTCCTAGAGCACGGACGTGACAACAACTTTACCGAACATCCCTGCTTTTTAGAGCAACGAACCTACGGCAGTGTAAACTTTAGTTTTTTCAAGAAACCCGAAAACACACCCTGAAACCGACATAACCCACAAAAAGCGCCTTAGAATTTGCCACTTTGGGCAAAAATGCGTATTTTTGTGCGCATTATTTTAAAAGACGTGCAGACATTTTCAAATAATGCACCACAAAACAGAATCAATCTGAATAATAATAACAAAACATATCGAACAGATTATGAGTTTAAACATCGTAGTACTTGCTAAGCAAGTGCCAGACACACGTAATGTGGGAAAAGACGCGATGACCGCCGAAGGAACGGTGAACCGCTCGGCACTTCCCGCCATTTTCAACCCCGAAGACTTAAATGCCCTGGAGCAAGCCCTCCGTTTGAAGGAGCAACACCCAGGTTCTACCGTAGGAGTTCTCACTATGGGGCCTCCAAGAGCCGGAGAAATCGTACGTCAAGGACTGTTTCGCGGAGCAGATACCGGATGGGTCCTCACTGACAGGCTTTTTGCCGGCGCCGATACTCTGGCAACCAGTTATGCGCTTGCAACAGCCATAAAGAAAATCGGAAAGGTCGATATCGTTCTCGGCGGACGCCAGGCTATCGACGGAGATACCGCACAGGTTGGACCACAGGTAGCACAAAAACTGGGATTGAACCAAGTAACCTACGCAGAAGAGATACTTAAAGTGGAAAATGGCAAGGCTACTATCCGTCGCCACATAGATGGCGGCGTGGAAACCGTAGAAGCCCCGCTGCCAGTCGTCATTACCGTAAACGGAAGCGCAGCTCCCTGCCGTCCGTGCAACGCAAAACTTGTAATGAAGTACAAATACGCCACATGTCCCTTGGAACGCGCCGAAAATGACCCACGTGCTGATCTTTATGCCGAACGTCCCTATTTAACCCTCAACCAATGGAGCGTGGCAGACGTAGATGGCGATGTTTCGCAGTGCGGTCTCAGCGGTTCGCCCACCAAAGTTAAAGCGGTGCAGAACATTATTTTCCAAGCAAAGGAATGTCAGACACTTTCTTGCAGCGATAACGACGTAGAGAACTTAGTAAAAGAATTGTTGGACAAGAAGATTATCGGTTAAGGAGGACTAAGAATATATTATGAATAACGTATTTGTATATTGCGAAATAGAAAACACCACTGTAGCCGAGGTATCACAGGAATTGCTGACGAAAGGTCGCAAACTTGCCAACCAACTGGGCGTTGAACTCCATGCAGTAGTTGTCGGCACGGACATAAAAGGAAAAGTGGAAGACCAAATCCTGCCTTACGGCGTAGATAAACTTTTTGTGTTTGACGGAACAGGACTTTTTCCCTACACATCGGCTCCGCATACCGACATATTGGTAAATCTCTTCAAGGAAGAACAACCGCAAATTGCACTAATGGGCGCTACTGTCATAGGTCGCGACCTTGGCCCGAGAGTAAGTTCTTCTTTAACCAGCGGATTGACAGCTGACTGCACACAACTTGAAATTGGCGACTACGATGATAAGAAAGAAGGTAAGCATTACGATAATTTGCTCTACCAGATTCGTCCGGCTTTCGGAGGAAACATCGTGGCAACCATTGTTAATCCCGACCATCGCCCACAAATGGCAACCGTTCGCAGCGGTGTGATGCAAAAAGCCCTATATGACGGGAATTGCCGCAAGGAAGTCGTATATCCCGAGGTAGGAAAATATGTTTCACCCGAGGCTTTCGTTGTAAAAGTCCTTGATCGCCACGTAGAAGAGGCCAAACACAATCTGAAAGGCGCACCTATCGTTGTGGCAGGCGGATATGGCGTAGGTTCAAAGGAAGGTTTCGATCTTTTGTTCAAACTTGCCAAGGAATTGCACGGCGAAGTGGGTGCCAGTCGCGCCGCTGTTGATGCAGGATGGGTAGATCACGATCGTCAGATCGGACAAACCGGCGTAACAGTCCACCCGAAAGTATATATTGCCTGTGGTATTTCCGGACAAATCCAACATATCGCAGGAATGCAGGACTCTGGCATCATCATTTCCGTAAATAATGATCCGGATGCTCCAATTAACAAGATTGCAGACTACGTAATCGTGGGAACTGTCGAGGAAGTTGTTCCGAAACTCATTAAATATTATAAGCAGAACTCCAAATAAATAACTAAGGGCTGTTCTAATAATCAGGATGTCATTACAAACTAAACAAAGCATCCCGAGAACAAAAATAACAACCGACAGAACAACCCATAACTAAGTAACAAAAAGATTTAGTTAAGTAACAAAAGAATATGGCTAACTATTTTTCAGATTATCCCGAACTGGAATTCCATCTTCATCACCCTCTGATGAAGCGTATTGTGGAATTAAAGGAACGTAACTTCGCAGACAAAGATAATTACCCCGACGCACCCGTTGATTACGAGGACGCCGTTGAGAACTACAAGCGTGTATTGGAAATTGCCGGCGATGTAGCCACCAATATCATCGAGCCCAATTCAGAAAGTGTGGACTTAGAAGGTCCGCATCTCGAGAATGGTCGCATGATCTACGCTTCAAAAACTTTTGAGAACCTTGACGCAACCCGTAAGGCCGGACTTTGGGGAATTTCCATGCCGCGACGTTACGGTGGCTTGAACCTACCGATAACTCCCTACTCAATGGCTTCTGAAATCATCAGTTCTGCCGATGCAGGGTTCCAGAATATCTGGTCTTTGCAGGACTGTATCGAGACATTGTATGAGTTTGGAAGTGAAGAACAGCGACAGAAATATATTCCGCGCGTTTGTGCCGGCGAAACTATGTCAATGGATTTGACAGAGCCCGACGCAGGTTCCGATTTGCAGCGCGTCATGCTGAAAGCTACCTACGATGAAAAAGAAAACTGCTGGCGTCTGAATGGCGTGAAGCGCTTTATCACCAATGGCGACAGCGATATCCACCTCGTGCTGGCACGTTCGGAAGAAGGAACCCGCGATGGCCGCGGCCTCTCCATGTTTATCTACGACAAGCGCGAAGGTGGTGTAGATGTGCGCCACATTGAACACAAACTCGGCATACATGGATCGCCTACCTGCGAGCTTACCTACAAAAATGCCAAGGCAGAACTCTGCGGCAGCACGCGAATGGGGCTTATCAAGTACGTAATGGCGCTTATGAACGGCGCACGTCTGGGTATTGCCGCACAAAGCACCGGTGTGAGCCAAGCTGCATACAACGAAGCGCTGGCATACGCAAAAGAGCGTAAGCAATTCGACACAGCTATCATAGAATTTCCTGCTGTGTTCGATATGCTTTCACGCATGAAGGCAAAACTCGATGCAGGTCGCGCCATATTGTATCAGACTGCACGTTACGTAGATATTTACAAAGCACTTGACGACATTGCCCGTGAGCGAAAACTCACTCCCGAGGAGCGCGACGAACAAAAGAAGTACACACGCCTGGCTGATGCCTTTACACCGCTTGCTAAGGGCATGAATTCAGAATATGCCAACCAGAATGCGTACGATGCCATCCAGATACACGGCGGTAGTGGCTTCATAATGGAATATAAGAGCCAGAGACTGTATCGCGATGCCCGCATTTTCTCTATTTACGAGGGAACAACGCAGTTGCAGGTCGTAGCTGCTATCCGTTATATCACCAATGGCACATATTTGAACGTCATTCGCGAAATGTTGGAGCACGAAGTTGCCGAAAGTCTCAAGCCTCTGCAGGAACGTGTCCGCACTCTCGTTGGTTTGTACGACGAAGTGCTCACAAAAGTCAAGGATGCACAGAATCAGGAGCTGCAAGATTTCCTGGCACGTCGCCTCTACGAGATAACAGGTGACATTGTGATGTCATTACTCCTGCTCGACGATGCTACACGTGCCCCGGAACTCTTCGAGAAGTCGGCCAACGTATTCGTACGTCACGCCGAAGCCGAAGTAAATGGCCATGTAGCCTATATTCGTGCCTTCCGTGCCGAGGATCTTCCCTCATTCCGTGCAAAAGAAGTGGAGGAATAATCCATTTCCCCGCAGCATCCGTTGATTTGCCCGAGACACCAAAAGGCAAAGGGCATATCTTTCAAAACACAAGCAAAGAAGCATTTCACACCCCAGCGAAATGCTTCTTTTTTTGCTCCTTATTATAAAGGGTAGTTCTAAAAATTAGGTTTTAAAATTTTGTGAAGCTTTTTTTGGTCTGTATGCTTTTTCAATCTTTTTGGCGCCATTGTCTTTAATTCCTTGAACCATAGCTTGCTATGCTTCTGCGGCATTAAAAACAAAATCACTCAAAAATCTTTGAATTCTTCGCGCACACTCTGTTTGTTGTCTGCCCCGTAGGGTGAAGCTCTGCGGGTTGCAGGAACAAACGTATAGAGAGTGTAAGCAAATCAAAACAGCCTAATTTTTAGAACAACCCTATAAAAAGAGTGTCGTCATTCCGCCTATTACATCCATATCATCATCCACAGCCCTGAATAAAACAGAAGAAACCTGCGCAAAAAAGATTCTCAACGCGATGAGACTCGATTTGTGAACAGAGAAAAAGGAATAATCCAGCAAGACAGGGCTTTTCCTGCGTACAAAACACGAAAATCATCGAAGAAAAATGCGGGAAATGGCCTCTATCATCCGAAAGGTTGGCAAGAAATGGATGAAAAAACAGCGTAATATCCAAAATAGTGCGCCACATTATCCCACACTTCGGAAAGAAATGACTAAATTTGCGTGATAATATGTGCCACCCCGCCATCTTGCATGTTTTTTCCTTTGAAAATGGGAGGTTGCAGCACAAAAAAAGTCAGAAAGTCAGAATCATTATGGAATATATCGTATCAGCCCGCAAGTATCGTCCGCGCAGTTTCGATGCTGTCGTAGGTCAGGAGGCTTTAACCACCACTCTCAAGAAATCGGTCCAGACCGGCAAACTGGCTCACGCCTATCTGTTTTGCGGTCCCCGAGGTGTAGGAAAAACCACCTGTGCCCGCATTTTTGCAAAGGCCATAAATTGCATGAATCCCAGTCCTGAAGGCAATCCGTGCGAGACTTGCGAGAGTTGTCTGTCGTTTAACGAACAGCGCAACTACAATATTCACGAACTCGACGCCGCTTCCAACAATTCGGTCGATGATATCCGCGAACTCATCCAGCAAGCGCAGATTCCGCCCCAGGTTGGAAAATATAAGGTGTTCATCATCGACGAGGTTCACATGCTTTCTCCCGGCGCCTTCAATGCATTTCTGAAAACGCTCGAGGAACCGCCTGCACACGTCATATTTATTCTGGCTACTACGGAGAAAAACAAATTATTGCCCACGATACTGAGCCGTTGCCAGATATACGATTTCAAACGTATGGAGGTAAACGACATCGTAAGGCATCTGGAGTTTGTTGCCGGCGATGCCGGTATCACTTACGAAGTGGAAGCGCTTAATGTTATCGCACAAAAAGCAGATGGCGGCATGAGAGATGCACTTAGTATATTCGATCAGGTTGCTTCCTTCACAGACGGGAATATTACCTACCAGAAAGTAATCGAAAACCTTAACGTACTGGATTACGAATACTACTTTTCAATGACTACCAGCCTGCTGAAGACAGATATCAAGCAGGTATTGCTGACTTTCAACGAAGTACTTTCCAAAGGTTTCGATGCACAGAACATCATCGGCGGACTGGCCACGCATTTCCGCAACCTACTCATGAGTCAATCGGCAGAAACAACCACTTTGCTGGATGTTCCCGACACTGTCCGCGCACGATATAAAGAACAGGCCGCAGCCTGTGCGCCTAAGTTCCTTTATACAGCCCTTAAACGGTGCAGCGAATGTGATATCAACTACAGAACTTCCAATAACAAGCGCCTACTCGTAGAACTCACGCTCATAGAAATAGCGCAAGCGGCAGCAGGCGACGATAGTCCGGGCAGTGGGCTTGGCCCTACGCAGAAAATATTAAAACCCATCTTCCAAAACGGAAATTCAAAGCCGGTAAAAAACAACACGCCGCAGCAAGTGCAGAAAACCCAGCCTGCACAACCGGATACTACGCAGTCCACGACACAAAGTGCGAAGCCTGCTCAGAATTATTCGCAGACAACCGGCACTACTCCCGCACCGAAAGTTTCGGAGCCCGCACCCAAAAATTCATTCGGCGTCAAAGGCGGAGCTTTGTCCATACAAGCCTTGCGAAAGCGCTCACAAACGCAGGGCGATCAGCAGCAAAATACGAAAGATGCCGCAGCAAACGCCTCTGAATCCCAGGCTACCGACATCGGAACCCGGATTTTCACACAAGAAGACCTCACAAACGCTTGGTTGAAGTATGCTAACCAACTGCCGCGCGAGGAAAAAGCCACCGCTGAGCGCATGAAAAATATGCAGCCCACACTTCTTGACGAATGTCGCGTAGATGTCATCATAGACAACGGCATGCTGATGGAAATCTTCCAGAATATTTCCGACCAGATCCAGACTTTTCTGCAACGTACCCTTGATAACCGCGATTTGCGCCTCGAGCTGCGATTACGCGAGTACACTGACAAACGAAAAGCCTACAGTCAGAAAGAACAATGGGCAGAAGTGGTTGAAAAGCGCCCCGCACTTTTGGATTTCAGCCGTAAACACAAATTGGAACTGGCATAAAAATTATAATAAGTACAGGCTATTGTATAACAAGTACGGGCAATTATACAGCAAATACGACCTATAGCATCTTTAGTAAGACCTCTTGTACAACAAGCACGACCTACAGAACCTTTAGTACGATCTTTTATACAACAAGTACGACCTCTTGTATTTCAAATCCGAACATTTCTCGACCAACACCGCATAAATAAAACAAATCATGGAAAACAAACATATTACCCTGGCTTATCGCATGGAAGCCATCGACGAAAAAGGCCATAGCGAAGTAGTAGAAGAAGTTAGTGCCGAACATCCGCACCAATTTATCTCAGGTTTCGGAGTAGTGCTCAGCGCTTTCGAGGACAACCTCGTCAATCTCAACGACGGAGACGCCTTCGATTTCACTTTAAGCCCAGACGAAGCCTACGGTCCCTACTCTGATGAACACGTTATCGAACTTAACAAATCCGACTTCTGCGTAAACGGACGTTTCGACACCACAAAATTCTATCAAGGCGCCGAAGTTCCACTCGTAAACGAAGAAGGCATGCGTTTCATGGGACGTATCGTGAAAATCACCGATGAAAAAGTCACAATGGACATGAACGATGAGTTGGCAGGTAAGTCTTTGCGTTTTGTAGGTACGGTTATTTCTTCAAGACCTGCCACCAATCGCGAGATAGAAGGCTTTGTAAATATGATTAGTGGCGAACATCATTGCTGTGGTTGCGGATGTGACCACGAACATGGCGACGATCACGAGTGTTGTCACGGAGAAAAGCATCATCACGATGGAGAACACGAGTGTTGTCACGGACATCACCACCACGAAGACGGAGAACACGAGTGTTGCCACGGACATCACCATCACGAAGATGGAGATCACGAATGTTGCCACGGGCATCATCACCACGAAGACGGAGAACATCATTGCTGCCACGGACATCACCACGATTAAGCCTGACTGAAAGAATTTTTCTGCGGCAGGAATAGCCCCAATGCTCGGAGTATCTTCCGTTAAAACGGCAGTCTTTCGTTTTTTCTGCAAGCAAACGGGCATAGATTCCCATATATCGTTTCCTCCTACTCCTTAATATAATAATACCCCCGCTATGAATACTTTTGGCAACCTATTATGCCTGACTACGTTCGGAGAAAGTCACGGTAGTGCCATTGGCGGCGTCATTGACGGCTTTCCAAGCAGCATTACTGTCGATATGGATTTCATTCAGTCCGAACTACGCCGCCGTCGTCCCGGACAAAGTCATCTTACCACCGCACGAAAGGAAGATGACGAGGTGGAAATCCTCTCGGGTGTGTACGAAGGCAAAACGCTCGGCACACCTATAGGATTTTTGGTGCGCAACAGCGACCAACACTCCGGCGACTACGACGAAATGAAGGACACTTTCCGTCCGTCGCACGCCGATTTCACCTATTATGCCAAATATGGCATCCGCGACCACCGAGGAGGCGGACGTTCTTCGGCACGTGAGACCATCAGTCGCGTAGTGGGCGGCGCATTTGCCAAGCTATTCCTCAGACAAGTGGGAATTACGGTTCAAGCTTACACATCTCAGGTGGGAGACATTGCCACAAATAAGCATTATCCCGAACTTGACCTATCAAAAACCGAGAGCAATCCGGTGAGATGTCCCGACGAAGACGTAGCACCACGGATGCAAAAACTCATAGAGGCGGTTAAAGCCGACGGAGATACCGTAGGAGGCATCATTACCTGCGTGGTAAGAGGCTGTCCTGTGGGTTTAGGCGAACCCGTCTTCGGCAAACTGCACGCCGCCCTCGCAGCAGCGATGCTTAGCATCAATGCAGCAAAAGGTTTCGACTACGGAGCAGGATTTTCGGGCGTCACCATGCGCGGTAGCGAACAGAACGATCTTTTTACGACTGACGAAAACGGCCATATCACGACTGAAACAAACCATAGCGGCGGCATACAAGGCGGTATCTCCAACGGACAGGATATTTACTTCCGCGTAGCCTTCAAACCCGTCGCAACTTTGCTTAAAAGTCAGGAGACCGTCAATATTCACGGCAAACAAGTCACACTTAAAGCCCGCGGACGCCACGATCCCTGCGTCCTTCCGCGTGCCGTCCCCGTAGTAGAAGCTATGACTGCCATGACAATTATGGATTACTACCTGCTGAATCAAAGTACGAACCGATAAATCTTCGTTCAATTCCAGATAAGCATCTTTCGATTCCAGAAAGCAATCTTTTGCTTCCCCAAAAGCATCTTTCAATTTCTGAAAAGCAACATTTCGCTTCCAGATAAGCAATCTTTTACTGCCAGAAAGCGAAGATATCACAAAGCAAAGCATCTGCAGCGCCTACATACAGGCCTTGCGGATGCTTTTTTCGTATCTTTCCCTTCGGAATTTTTCGTAAGAATCGCAGAAAATGCTTTTTCTCCCTTTCGTTTGCATTTTTACAACCGTTATTTTCATTTTTTGCTCCGACGTTTTCGTAGTATCCCCGCGAGGATACTACAGTATCTCCACGAGGATACTGAAGTATCTCCATGGGGATACTTAGTTATCCTCATGAGGATAAAACAAAAAGGCGGTAGAAAAAAACGCAGAAGCCAAGGAAAATAAAGGCTTCTGCGCTATTTATAACTTTTGTCTGGGGATTGTTTAAGATTTGTACCCTGAAAACCGCTGTTCAACGGACGGAAAAACCGGAACTTTAGATCAAAATCCATTTTGTGCCCCATATCACTATCTATATCGCGACACAATGGGCAGATTTGTCAGGCCAAAAACTGTTTGAGGGCGTGATAGAAATCGTCGGTATTGCCCAATTTCTGATTAACGATGTTCTTCGTGATTCTTGCCCGCGTCTTATAGAGTTTTTGTCGGTAACTATCTGTCAGAATGCAGATATCATTACTATCAAATCCGAGCAAAGTGAGTGCACATACGCGAATGGCATCATCGCCGCACTTAGGATAAGCCGAAAGCAGGCGACTAACAAATTCAGGATGCCGGGCATCGGCTAATTGCATCAGTTGTTGCCACTGTTCTGCCGAAGGTTGTGCTCCGCGTGCCGCCAGCATTTTGATATTGCCCAAGGTCTGCTCGGCCTTTTGCAGACTTTCTTCGCGTTCGCGCTGGAGTTGTTCCAAATGGCGGTGCATTTCCTCACGGCGATCCTCGGCCAATCGCAACTGTCCGCGCATGGATTCTATCTCGCGCTCCATTCTTTCGATGATTTCGCTGGACTGCGTCTGTTTAATGTCGAAATCGCGCTTCTGATCGTCGATGGCCTGCTGCTGTTGTGCGATGATACGGTTTTTTCGGCTGTCGTAAAAATGGAAACCTATGGCCGCCAGTGTGACAAGTGAGAGTACGAAGATACCGCCGCCGATGATTTCATCGGAATGACTGCGCAAATTTCGCTTGTGCTGTACATTCGCTGCGGTTTCGCCAATGTTTTTATCCGTAACAGGCACTTGGCGGTTATTTCTCAGGTATTGCTGCACGGTTTCCAACATTTCTTCGGGAGTAGCGCCGTTCTGCGACAGGATTTGCAGGGAGTCTGCCATATTCCTGTCGGCCACATTGCGCATAGCCTCCTGCCAAATGCGCGTATATCGCTCTCGTTGCGCCTCTCCTTCCCCATTTCTGTCGGTATCGGCAGCCAAAAGTAATTCTATGGCGAGTTCCGGACGACTGGCGGCATATTCTTCGGCCAGATCTACCTCGGTTTCCGTCTTCGGTGCCTGACAAGCGGTTAATAGGAGCGCAATAATGAATAAAAGGTATGTCTTGGATTTATGCAGCATGGATGTATCGTTAAATAGCCTTGCAAATTTACTTTTTTCTTGCTTTCCGAACAAAAAATCCGTGCAGTTTACACAAGTTTACGCAGGTTTACGGGAGTTTACGCCCGATTTTCAGGAAACTACTACCTTTGCACCAGAAAAAACATAAAACCTTTTTAGAATTATGATGACGTATATCAGTGAAAACCTTTGGCTGTTCTGGGCTATCGTAGTGGTAGTGAGCAGCATCTTCGAACTGACAACCGGTGGCCTGTTTGTATTGTGCTTCGCCTTCGGAGCATTAGTTACCGTCCCCGTGTCGTTTTTCGATGTCAGCCTTGTATTTCAGATTTTCGTGTTCATTCTGGCCTCGGCCATCGCCATTTTCATCTTGCGCCCCATAGCTATGAAATATTGGCACCGCAGTGATGCAGAAAAAATAGTGAGCAATGCCGATGCAATCCTGGGACGCGAAGGAGTAGTGAGCCAGGATATTCCCGCAGACGGCTACGGTCGTGTGGCACTTGACGGCGACGATTGGAAAGCCCTGAGCACCGATGGGATAGCCATACCGAAAGGCACAAAAGTGCGCATCACGGCTCGCGAAAGTCTGATAGTTACCGTTTCGCCTGTACACAAAAACGAGGCATAACCCACCTTTCAGGCATCTGTCCTTATATATTTAAAAGGAGTGGCCATCCGATAGTAATACACTCCTATATATTTAAAAGGAGTGCCGCACTAACAACTCAATGCTCCTATTATAAATTCAGTAGTAAGACATAAAGGGTAGTTCTAAAAATTAGGTTTTAAAATTTTGTGAAGCTTTTTTTGGTC
>CAMVJO010000067.1 GCA_947167835.1 uncultured Prevotellaceae bacterium | reverse complement strand
CCAAAAAAAGCTTCACAAAATTTTAAAACCTAATTTTTAGAACTACCCTATAAACATCCCTAAAACAGAACATAATCCATATCATTATGAAAAAACTTCTCTATATTGCACTGATAGGTCTCCTGACTTTTTCGTGCACCTCAAGAAAAGAACAGCAAAAGGCCGAAGACGACACGACATCTACTATCGATTCGCTGAAACGGGCCTTGAATCAGTCGCAAAATGAGTCAAATGACTTGATGCAGACCATAGAACAGATACAGGAAGGCTTCCGTCAGATAAACGAGGCCGAAGGTATCGTCAATGTAACCAGTGAAGAGGGCGATGGCCGCCAGACTATCATCGACAATATGAACCTTATTGAACAAAAGATGCGGCTGAATCGCGAACTCATCACCAATCTCCAGCAACAACTGCGGACTTCGTCGAAATCCAACTCGAAATTCAAGAAGACTATGGAGGAAATGGTGAAAAACCTACAGCAGCAACTTGATGAAAAGGAGACACAAATCAACGATTTGAAGAAACAACTCGAAGATCGCGACATCCGCATTGCTGAACAGGCAGAACAGATAGACAACCTGAACGAAGACGTGAATATCCTCAACACACAGAACGAGGAAAAGGCCAAACAGATGGCCGAGCAGGAGAAAGAACTCAACAAGGCTTTCTATGTGTTCGGTACCAAGAAGGAATTGCAACAGCAGAAGATACTAAACGATGGTGCCGTGCTGAGAAATAACGATTTCAACAAGGATTATTTCACCGAGATTGACATGCGCGTCACTAAGGTTATCAAACTTTATTCCAAGAAGGCTACAATGCTCACTAATCACCCGGCAGATTCCTATAGCCTCGACAAAGACACACAGGGGCAGTACACACTGCGCATTACCAACCCACAAAACTTCTGGAGCACGAGCAAATATCTGGTAATCATGGTTAAATAGCCATATATCACGAGGGGAATGAAACATAAGTCGGTCATATTCGTCCTGCTCTCCGCAGCAATTCTAAGTAGTTGCAGCAGTTCGCAGCAACTCACGGGAGCATACATGGGTAGCAACCTTGGAGGCGCTATAGGTTCCGTGATAGGCGGCGTTTCCAACGGTCCGCGAGGTTCTTTCCACGGACAAGCCATCGGTATGATCGCAGGAGGCGTAGCCGGTGCTGTAATAATGGCGCCCAAGAAGGAGAAAGAATCCATTAGTGTCGCCTACCCTACCGTTACCAGCATACATTATATTGATGCCAACGGCAATGAAAGAATCGACGTAGGAGAAATCGCACATATAGAAATGGATATCTTCAACGAGAGCGATGAAACCATGTACGACATCACACCCTACGTATATTGCAACAATCGTAACATCATCGTTTCCCGACCTATTGTCATTAAGGAACTGGCTCCTAAAAAAGGCATACGATATACCATTGCCGTAAGCGCCCAAAAGAAGATAAAAAGCAATAGCGTCGCTTTTGAAGTCAGTTTCGGACAGAAAAAGTCCGCCTTTATCGCAGCACAGTTCGCAATCCCCGTTTCTGATTAGCACACTTGACGATAAAAGCAACATTCTTTTCATAACAAACAGGTAATCAACAAAAATCCGCCCGAAAATTTGTGCGGATAAAAAGAATATAGTAATTTTGCCCCGCTTTAGAGTTCGTGGGGGCTCAGTCAAGACATTCCACAGTGGAGTGCGCCTCGCGAAAAAATCCGTTTTTATTAAAAAATAATTTCAATGTACGCAATCGTAGAAATTAACGGTCAGCAGTTTAAGGCAGAGGAAGGTAAGAAACTTTTCGTAAACCACCTCCAAAAAGCAGAAGAAGGCCAGACTGTTGAGTTTGAAAAGGTATTGCTCGTCGATGTAGATGGCAATGTCACAGTGGGAACTCCCGCTGTATCAGGCGCAAAAGTTGTTTGCGAAGTAGTAAATCCCCTTGTTAAGGGAGAAAAAGTTTTGGTGTTCCACAAAAAGCGTCGTAAGGGCTACAGAAAGCTCAACGGCTTCCGTCACCAATTCACAGAGTTAGCTATCAAGCAAGTCATTGCTTAACCATTACTTAACATTTAAGAAAAAAAAAGACAAAGCACTATGGCACATAAGAAAGGTGTAGGTAGTTCAAAGAACGGCCGCGAGTCTCACAGCAAACGCTTAGGTGTAAAGATTTTCGGTGGCCAGGCTTGCGAAGCAGGCAACATCATCGTGCGTCAGCGCGGTACAGTTCACTATCCCGGCAAGAATGTAAGCATGGGTAAGGACAACACATTGTACGCTCTGACTGACGGAGTAGTTAATTTTCATCGCGGAAATCGCGATCGTAGCGTAGTATCAGTTGTTCCCCAGGCAGAAGCCTAAGACAACAGCCACTTACGCTCCTAAAAAAGCAAGGAGATGCAACATAGCCCGACACGCGGCTTGTGCATCTCCTTTTTTTTATGCCGTTTTGACGGCGGTAAAACCAAATCTTTCGAATTAATAATCAAAAATGCTCAACGGTTTAGTTGATTATTGAAAACTAACAAAACTGAAATAGAAATTAGAAGAACGCAATGTGTATAAAATTGCGCCTATACGTCAATTTTAACTGTTAAACGCAATAAAAATATAAAGATTTATTCAATGATTGATTATGTCTCCAATAAAACCATTACCTTTGTAGTCAATACATGACAATTCCCAATATTTTATGTAAACATAACGACAAAGAACATCGCATATTATTCTCCGATAATCAAAATATTGAGCATAAAACATACGAGTATCTTTTCCTAATATAATAAAATAAGCAAACAGAGAAAAATAATAGACAAAGAACCTTTCACACAACATTAACGACAATGAGCTATTGCGTAAACATTATTACAGAAAAACAACTGCAACCTAAGGAAATCTTCCAGAAGATTGCCGATGAAGGCATTAAGTTGATGATAATAAACGAAGATTTTCCACACCTTTGGTTTGGTGTGATGTATGACAGTCTAAGAGGAGTGGAGATTAACAAGGAAACAAACGGATACGAGGTCCGAATCCTTTCATGTTCCTCTGATGCAGACTACATACTATTTCCTGTCGTCATAGAAGTAGTATGCAGCCTTTCTGGGGGTAATGCTATAGACGAGAATGACGAGCCTATAAACAATCCAATGGAATACTTTGGCTATGAGTGGATGGAGCAGCAAACCAAAGCAGGCTGGAGTGCGATACAGGCAATGGTAAGATACAGTGGATCTACTGTCATCATGAATGGATTGTTTCTGCCTTTTTGCGTCGGTCCCAAATTGCTGTTGTCGCGAGATAAGGTAAAAATATATGCTTCATACGAGGAGAATGCCAATGGCTTTGACTGGCTGACACGTTATTTCACTTTGATGCAATGGTCGCTTGCAGATGCTAAGGATACCTCATCAAGACTCGCACTGGAGAATCCCGAAGACAAAGGGAATCCATTAGGGATGTCGCTTATCGCGATTAAGGACAATCAAGTGAGCGAGTTTGATTATGTTTCCCATGCTCCTTTGATGAATCTCACAAATTTAGACACCAACGAGTGCGTAATCATAAGGTTCGAGGATTTCAATCGATGTCTGGATCTCGTTAACTACGACACTCATTTTGCATGCTTTGACGAGTATCAATCTCGCAAATGCGATGGCGAGGTTGATGCAAAGGAGATGAAGGCCATCATGGACTTTGCCAAGAGATATATTCCGCAACGACTGGGTTACAGGCCAACTTATCCAGGTTCCGGTTTCGATGAAAATCAAAACACCTTTATCTTTATGTGGAACCCTGAGACTTCAGAGCCTTCGTTAGAGGAATATATCACTAGCATTAAGGGTTTTTACACTGCGGACTTTAGCAGAAAAATACACGAGTGGAAAGCTGCAAAAATGGATGACCGATTTTACATCGTAAAAGTCGGGGATGGAAAGATTGGTATTGTAATGGCTGGAGTGTTTAGATCGCAACCATATCAGGAAAGTAATGAAAAAGGAAGGAAGCCATATCTTATAGAACTTAAACCAACCCTAATGCTTAACCCGGATTTTGCCCCAATGCTCACTATACAAGATTTGGAAACAGTCGTTCCTAATTTTATGTGGAGAGGTGGCTATTCAGGCAGACTTCTTACTAATGAGCAGGCTAAGGCTCTTGAAGTACGCTTTGCTTCTTACCTGAAAGAAATAGAGGGTAAAGACGATGGCGTGAACATTTGTTATATAAAGAATATATAGTCTTTTGAAAATGTAACATTAAACAATGAAGTGCATATTTCGATATTTTGATGACTTCGTCAGGGCGGTGTTCAACGTAGATGATAAAAATTTTTTTAAGTTGGTGGATGAAGGTTGTTTCTCAAAGATGCTATCCAGAGATACAAATATATTCCCCGACGTTGTATTACCTCTGCACTACATTACTATCTGCTGGGATATTATTCTGAGCAAGTATGATGAGTGGAAGGAAGAGTATAAGCCAATCGTGCTAGCAAAAAAAATGGCAAATGATAGAATCAAGGAATTTTTCATCTCGAAATGCCATGAGAATATGGATGATGTTCCATTCTATGATTATGTCGACTATTTCTTCTATCAAGAAGAGGATGCCGATGCATACGATTTTATAGGATGGACGAAAGAAGATCTGATGGAAATGGGATACAGGGAAATGGACATAGACCTATACTGCTATGTCAATAAGTTTGATTTCGGCTTAGTGATGTGCCTTTTAAAAAAAGGAGCCAATCCTTCGGTAAGGTTTTGCAACGAAACCGATTGTATGGATAAAATAGGTACAGAATGTACGCTCCTTGAAATAGAGTTAGAAGATGTGATATTATCCAAGAAACCTTACGAAGGAGATATTAGACAAGGTATAATTGATTTGTTAGGACTTGCTGCCCATGAAGAGATGTATAGCTTGTTGCTTACATCAGAGCATAAATCTCCTGATTCAATATCACGTGCTTCCAAATCTACTCTAAATGTTTGAATGAGTATAGGCGAAACGATATATGCGATATATACCTATCTGGGCTTAATTAAATTTGCCGGTAATTTGCTAAGACGAACAAAAACGAATACGAGAAATCACTAATTAAATGATAATCAACGGAAAGTGAAAATCAATTTAATTTGCTGGTAATTTGCTAGAATGAATAAAAAGCGAATGCAAAAATTCCTAATTCGTTGAAAATCAAAAGCAATTGAAGATTGATTTAATTTGCTGGTAATTTGCTGGTAATTTGCCAAAGATAAGAGATTATAGTTATTCGGTAAAACTTATAATACCCGCAATATGGTTTCCAATGGCTGATTATACACATATTTGCTTTCCTATTTATGCCTTTATAATGGCAGTACAATAAAATCTTCTGAAGATTTTCACCAACCATTTTGTCCAATAGAAAAATCTTCTGGAGAAACTGTAAAATTAGTGGAATCTACAGCAACATAGCCCGTACATAAACAGGTTTTTTCCCGACTTTTTCATTCGTGGGAGATGAATCATAGCATCATTGATGCTGATTTCTCATCCTTGCCAGTTCTATAGCCTCCTTGCCAGTCATGTGTTCTATATCCATACGGATTATCACCATATGGCTAAAGCCTTTGGCAAGTTCCTTCTGGAGCGCGTCTTCATCATTGGGGTTGTAGTGGTTGCCCAACTGATGGGCTGCATCCATCTTTTCCCTTTCGTCCTCTATGAGGTGTATGCGCCCAAAGGCTATCACGCTACGAAAATATGTAGTGTATTCCTCACCATGTACATCGTCCGTGTCAATTATACAGAAGGACGCCTTGTCGTAAGTCCTGATAGCATCTATCTTATGGCCTGACAATGCACTGTGGAAGTATAACTTTCCACCCACATATACATAACTGATGGGCACGGCGTATGGATAGCCGCCATCACCAAGAAGGGCGAGGGTTCCTGCCGTGGACGTTTCCATGATTCTTATACACTCATCGTTTGTTAGTTGCTGTCGCTTGCGTCGCATTTCTCTGAAATACATTTTAGCCTACAAGTTTAAGTCCGACAATAGACACTATAAGTGTTGTAATAAAGAATAGCCGCCAAAATGTGGCTGGTTCATGAAAGATAAAGATGCCCATCAGCACAGTGCCAACAGCACCGATGCCAGTCCACACAGGATAGGCAATGCTTAATGGCAATGTCTGTACAGCTTTTACCAAAAGTATCATACTGAGAATGTAGATGACCACAAAGCCGCCTATCCACATCCACCATTCCATACCCACAAGTCCTTTGGCACGGCCAAGGCAGTAGGTGAAACCAACCTCGCAACAACCTGCGAGAATCAAGACAATCCAATTCATGTGAATAATAGTCTTGCCTGTTTGAGGGCTGCAAGACTATCTCGGCGACTCCTTCCTAAGGCGGTGCAAAGTTACAACAAAATATTAAGAATAGAGAAGATTGCCTTTGTAATTCGTACAAAGCATTCCTATTCTGAATGTTTCTTACTTGTTTTAGCCTTCAAAAGTCCTCTAAAATCAGTTCCAGAAATCCACTTTAATTCTCGACATGAATAAGAACCCCAATTTTGCCATTAGGTGCAAAATAGAGTGAGCAATCAGCATTAAGAAATGTTGATTCGATTTTTCGGTTTTGAAGGATTTTCATACGATTTGAAACCTCGATTTTTCGACTTATATCTACTTGTTTTTCACTTGTTTCTCGCCTATTTTTCTGGGAATAAATATAGACTAATTCTCCCCTTCAACACTCGTAAGTAATTGTGTTTCTGTACGAATCCACTTTCTCCAATCTTCTCATCGCGAAGAGAAAGTTTTCTCAACGCGTAGATAAAATATTCTCATCGCGTTGAGAATATTTTATCACGGCGATGAGAATAATTATAACGGCCACATTCTTTTTAGAATGCTTCTAAAAAACAGGTTTTAGGGCATCTAAAGATTTTTACTGCTATACTCCTTTTAATTTCACTCAAAGTCAAAAGAGAGTTGGCCGGAGAGTTCGTCTTCTACTTGCTGTCTGTCTATATCCAACGGGGCTTCTTCTTCGGGTTCTTCCCCACCCTGTCCGGTTTCTACGGACTCTTCGTTTGAAGGTTCGGTGGGGAATCGCAGGGGCTCAAGTTCTTCTACTTTTTTCACCTCGCAGGTTGTCACGCGCTTGCCTTTGGCCTTGAATCCCTTGACGGCAATAAACTGTTCTGCATCGATTTCAAAGGGTTCGCGGAAACTATCGTGTCCACCATAGGTGATTTGCAGACGTGGGTAGGCGGTATCGGTAAGGAGCAGGAGTTCTGAGTCCTGATTGTCGCCCATGCAGTTCTGATGTCGGGTTCCTACGGTGCGCTCGAAGCAGAAACGTTTGACATATACGTAGTTCTGTTGCGATGCGTCGCGCAATACGGCGGTAAATACCTCATCGCTGCGGAACATTCGTATCATCAGAATTTCTGTCTCGAAGTGATTGTTAAGATCGAAGTTTGTTGTATAGAAATCTCCGTTTTTCAGCACGACAAGTATGAGATCATCGCTATGGAACTCGCCAAGATATTGTCCTTGTCCGTCGTAATTGAGGCGTTGCACGTCGTGGTCGAACCATACCTTGCGGCCACCGAGGGTTGATGCGCCGTGCGATTTCAGTTGTATGCGGAAAATGCTGTTTTTACTCAACATATTACCGCGCGAACTGCGGCCTTTTACCATTAGCGTGCTGAAATCGAAATCAAAGAATATCTTACGCAGTTTTTGGTCGGGCTTCAATGTGATTTTAATGACTTCGGCCTCGCCATTCGTGTTGGCAGTGAAATATGTGATGCGGCTACCGGGTTTTCCCATCGTCACATCGTATTCGCGGTCGTGGGTAATGCTCGTTACGTTGAAGCGTTTCACAAAATACACGCCGTCTTTTCCGTCGCGGTACACCACATTATATATGGTGCGCGTGTCGTTTTTCTTGAACACGGCGATATGTATCACTTCTGCCTTGTGCTTTTCCTTTTTCGAGCGTTCGGTCTCGCCTATAAACACTTTATCGGCCACGCGTGTCACTTTATACGTTCCGTCGCGGTAGAAAATAATGACATCGTCGATGTCCGAGCAGTTTTCCACGAACTCATCCTTCTTTAGTCCCGTACCCATGAATCCGTCTGCACGGTTGATATAGAGTTTCTGGTTGGCTTCCACTACTTTCGTAGCCACAATCGTATCGAACGAGCGGATTTCTGTGCGTCGCGGGTGCTCTGCGGCATATTTCTCGGCAATAAGGCGATACCAGTTGCAGGTAACTTCCACCATATTCTTCAAATC
This sequence comes from uncultured Prevotellaceae bacterium, assembly GCA_947167835.1. Classification (GTDB taxonomy): domain Bacteria; phylum Bacteroidota; class Bacteroidia; order Bacteroidales; family Bacteroidaceae; genus Alloprevotella. The sequence continues at coordinate 5,145 of CAMVJO010000067.1, read as the reverse complement.
TTTGTCTATGCGCGCGATATCGGCTTTCATCCGCGCGATAGCCTCTTCTGCCTTGTCCTTATTGAAACGGAGGATGCGTGCCATTTTTATTTCCATCAGTTTCAGGATATCTTCCTTCGTCACTTCGCGGATAAACTGCGGATAGAATGGCGTCAGTCTCTCGTCTATGTATTCGCAGGCGGCATCCATTGTCTTTGCTTCCTCAAATGGACGGCCTTTATAGATACGTTCTTCGATAAATATCTGCTCAAGTGAGGCATAGTGCAGACTTTCCACCAGTTCGCCCCGACGTATGAGCAATTCCTGTCGCAACAATTCGCGCGTTCTATCGACCGAAGCGCGAAGTACGTCACTTACGGTCATAAACTGTGGCTTGTTGTCGCTGATAACGCAGCAGTTGGGCGAGATAGATACCTCGCAATCGGTGAAAGCGTAGAGGGCGTCAATGGTTTTGTCGCTACTCGTTCCAGGAGCCAACTGAATCTGAATTTCTACGTCGGCAGCGGTATTGTCATCTACGCGGCGTATTTTGATTTTGCCCTTCTCGTTGGCTTTAAGTATGCTTTCGATAAGGGATGTGGTGGTCTTTCCGAAAGGAATCTCGCGAATGACGAGGGTTTTCTGGTCTAACTTTTCGATTTTGGCGCGCACCTTGATTTGTCCGCCGCGCAAACCGTCATTATATCCGCGCACATCGATGGAACCTCCGGTCTGGAAGTCGGGATATAGGTTGAAATCTTCGTTATGCAGGTATTTGATAGCGGCATCGCAGATTTCGCCGAGGTTATGGGGCAGGATTTTTGCCGAAAGTCCCACAGCGATGCCTTCAGCTCCCTGCGCCAGAAGCAAAGGGAACTTAACAGGCAAGGTAACCGGCTCTTTGTTTCGGCCATCGTAGGAGAGTTTCCATTCTGTTGTCTTCGGATTAAAGACAACGTCGAGGGCGAATCGCGAAAGTCGCGCTTCTATATAACGTGGTGCGGCTGCGCTGTCGCCAGTCAGAATATTTCCCCAGTTTCCCTGACAGTCTATGAGCAAATCCTTCTGTCCCAGTTGCACAAGTGCGTCACCGATTGAGGCATCGCCGTGCGGGTGGAATTGCATGGTGTGTCCCACGATGTTTGCCACCTTGTTGTAACGGCCATCGTCGAGACGTTTCATGGAATGCATGATGCGTCGCTGAACAGGCTTGAATCCGTCGCCGAGATGTGGCACTGCGCGTTCCAGAATGACGTAGGAAGCATAATCCAGAAACCAGTTTTGGAACATACCTGTGAGCTGGTGCCTCACTTCGTCGTTAATAACGGCAGGATGGAAGGAAGAATGAGGCATATCGTCACCTGTTTCGTTGCGATATGCTTCATTTTCGGTCTGTTGTCCGTTTCTATCTACAGAATCGTTTTGGCCATTGTTCAATACTTCGGCGGCCTCGTCGTTAATCAGGGTTTTATCGTCAGTCATATCGGGTATTTTGACCTCTATTTAGGGAAAACGTAGCAAATTTACGATTTTTTTTAGAAAAAACTGTGCTATTCCGCCCAAAATCGCTAACTTCGCGCCTCGAAAGTGCGTGATACCACACATTATTACGACAATGCGCCTGTGGCGGAACTGGTAGACGCGCTAGACTTAGGATCTAGTAACTTAGGTTGTGCAGGTTCGAGTCCTGTTAGGCGCACAACGAAACGATTTGCCCGTTTGCTATTTTGCAGGCGGGCATTTTTTTTTGAAACAAAGGGCGGCAAGGCGCAGGAATGCCGGGATTTCGTTATCACGATATACCGTTATCCCGTTATTACGGCCTCTTTGGAAATGATTTCTTGGGGGGGGGGGGGGAAAATGGGCGATATGGGGAAAATGGGTTCGGACATATCAGAATTTAGCTCCGAGCTATTTTACCCTTATTTCGGAGGTAAAAATTCGCGCCTCGAAACATCCTGCAAAGAATCCGCAATATAGGGTAGTTCTAAAAATTAGGTTTTAAAATTTTGTGAAGTTTTTTTTGGTCTGTATGCTTTTTCAATCTTTTTGGCGCCATTGTCTTTAATTCCTTGAACCATAGCTCGCTATGCTTCTGCGGCATTAAAAACAAAATCACTCAAAAATCTTTGAAAAATCAAAACAGCCTAATTTTTAGAACAACCCTATAATGATTCTGAATATGGCAGAAACAATCCTTGGCACGGCAACATTCTTACCTTTCGACAACTTTGTGCGACTTTTTTCGGATGTTTAAAATAAAATTTGTACCTTTGAACCGCAAAAATACATTTTACATTATGATGAACCTCATTGACGAAAAATTATTAGACCAAGTCACGGCACAGGCCAAGGAAAGTCCGCGACTTCGTATGAACTACAATTTCCACGAGGCGATGGACTCAAAAGCACAACGCCTGTTAAATGCATTGGAGCCAGGGACGGTTCTCCCAATTCACCGCCACATGGCAACGGCTGAGACCTACGTACTCTTGCGCGGACGTATTCGCGTGATGTTCTACAATAACGAAAAACAGATGACGGACTGCGAGGAATTAGACCCGCTGAAAGGTCGCTATGGCGTACATATTCCCGCCGGACAGTGGCATACGCTCGAAGTGCTCGAATCGGGCAGCACACTCTTCGAGGTAAAAGACGGACCGTACACACCCATCACGCCCGAAAACCTCATGGAATTATAATACCGTCGTGGGAACAGCCGGATTTGCCGAGTTGTTTTCACGTTTCTTCCATAAAACAAACAAAAAACAATATATAATATGAAAAAAGTTGCACTTATCACCGGTATTACCGGACAGGACGGCTCTTTTTTGGCCGAATTTCTTTTAGAGAAGGGATATGAAGTTCACGGCATCCTACGTCGTTCTTCTTCGTTCAACACTGGTAGAATAGAGCACCTGTATCTTGACGAATGGGTGCGCGATATGAAAAAAACACGCCTTGTCAATCTGCATTGGGGCGATATGACAGACTCAAGTTCCCTGATACGCATCATTGGCGAGACGAAACCCACAGAAATATACAACCTGGCAGCACAGAGCCACGTGAAAGTATCTTTCGACGTGCCCGAATATACCGCCGATGCCGATGCTATGGGAGCACTTCGCCTTTTGGAAGCCGTACGTATCTGCGGAATGGAAAAGACCTGCCGCATTTATCAGGCATCTACGTCAGAACTCTTCGGACTGGTGCAGGAAGTTCCGCAAAAGGAGACTACACCTTTCTATCCTCGCTCTCCCTACGGCGTAGCTAAGCAATACGGTTATTGGATCGTGAAAAACTATCGCGAAAGTTACGGTATGTTCTGCGTGAACGGCATACTTTTCAACCACGAGTCCGAGCGTCGCGGCGAAACCTTCGTCACACGCAAGATTACCCTCGCAGCAGCACGCATTGCCCAAGGCTTCCAAGACAAGTTGTACTTAGGTAATCTCAATTCGCTCCGCGACTGGGGATACGCAAAGGACTATGTAGAATGTATGTGGCTGATTCTTCAACAGGAAAAGCCGGAAGACTTCGTGATCGCTACGGGCGAATACCACACCGTGCGCGAGTTCTGCACATTAGCCTTCAAGGAAACCGGCATAGGACTGCGCTGGGAAGGCGAAGGCGTGGACGAAAAAGGTATAGACGTGAAGACCGGAAAAGTTCTGGTAGAGGTGGATCCGAAATACTTCCGCCCCGCAGAAGTAGATCAGCTGCTTGGCGATCCTACTAAGGCAAGAACATTACTTGGCTGGAACCCACGCAAGACTTCCTTCGAGGAACTCGTAAGTATCATGGTGAAACACGACCTGAAATTCACGAAAAAACTCTATTTACGCGCTAAGGAGGAATATTGATGGCACTTGATAAAAACGCAAAGATATATGTTGCAGGACATCGCGGACTTGTAGGCTCTGCAATCTGGAATAATCTGAAAAGCAGAGGCTATAATAATCTCGTAGGTCGTACACATCGCGAATTAGACCTGCTCAACGGAGCCGCAGTCAAGGAGTTTTTTGACAAAGAACAGCCGGAAGCCGTAGTTTTGGCCGCAGCACATGTGGGAGGTATCATGGCAAATCTCACTTATCGCGCTGATTTCATCTACGAAAACCTGCAAATCCAACAGAATGTCATAGGCGAAAGTTTCCGCCACGGCGTAAAAAAACTGCTCTTCCTCGGAAGCACATGCATCTACCCACGTATGGCTCCGCAACCCATGGCTGAGGAATGTTTGCTCACCTCCGAACTGGAATATACCAACGAACCCTACGCAATAGCCAAGATTGCAGGGCTGAAGATGTGCGAAAGTTTCTCTTTGCAATATGGTTGTAATTATATTGCCGTAATGCCTACGAATCTGTACGGACCTAACGACAATTTCCACCTGGAAAACAGCCACGTGCTACCGGCTATGATTCGCAAGGTCTATCTTGCCAAATGCCTGAACGAAGGAAATTGGGAAGCAGTACGCAGGGATTTGAACAAGCGCCCCGTAGAAAAAATTGATGGCAGCGCTACCGAAGGCGATATCACCACTATCCTTGCCAAATACGGCATCCGCAAAGAAAGTGTCACACTTTGGGGAACAGGAAGCCCCATGCGCGAATTTTTGTGGAGCGAGGAAATGGCAGATGCCAGCGTTCATGTACTTTTGAACGTAGATTTCAAAGATACCTACGACAAAAACCAGAAAGAAGTGCGCAACTGTCACATCAATGTCGGCACAGGAAAAGAATTAACCATACGCGAAGTGGCCGAAAAGATAGTGAAAACGATAGATTTCAAGGGACAATTACTTTGGGATGCTACAAAACCGGACGGTACGCCGCGCAAACTTACCGATGTCAGCAAACTACACAGACTTGGCTGGCACCATAAAGTAGAAATCGACGAGGGCGTCCGCCGTTTGTACGAGTGGTACGTAGAAAACCAGTAGAAATCTAAGGAATACTCCGAGATTTCAAATGAAGATTCCGAGGAAAAGATGGATATTGCAGGGGCACCTGCAAATATTTCGTGTAAAAGATGAAAAAGGTTGGGCATAACTACAGTTGTCCAGCCTTTTTTTGTTATTTTTGCACTCTAAAATTTATTCTCTGTAACGAAAAAAGGATTCTTTGTATCGTAAAGATTTTTCTTTGTAGCATAAATAATAAA
>CAMVJO010000066.1 GCA_947167835.1 uncultured Prevotellaceae bacterium | reverse complement strand
TCACTCAAAAATCTTTGAAAAATCAAAACAGCCTAATTTTTAGAACAACCCTAAATATAGTTATCTCGGAACTAATTTGATTTATCTCCCAATTAGGTTTAGGAAACTTAAAGTCTCACATAATTATGCGCCTTTTATTCATCGGATTTTGCGCATGGTTCAGCAGTCGAATATTTTACCCCAGAAATAAGGGCAAATAGCTCCGAGCTAAAAAATTTTTGCTCGGAGATAAATTTAAATAGTGTCGAGATAAAAAAAATTGGCTCGGAGATAATTTTTCTTTACTCCGAGCCAATTAACCCCAAATTGCCCAAATTGCCTATTTTCCCCCAAGAAATATTATCAAAAAGGTCGGTATAACGTGATATCGGTATATCGTTATAACGAAAGCCCTACCCTATCCTACGAAAGCTTCTCGGCAAGTAGTTGGCACGTGTAGCCTTTTCCGAGTTTTACGACTTCTTCGGGTGTTCCCTCGGCCACAATGCGTCCTCCCTCGGGGCCACCTTCGGGTCCAAGGTCGATAATGTGGTCGGCACACTTGATAATTTCCATGTTATGCTCGATAATCAGAATGGTGTGCCCACGTTCTATCAACGCCTTGAAGGATTTCAGCAGTTTCGAGATATCATGGAAATGCAAGCCCGTGGTAGGTTCGTCAAAAATAAAGAAAGTAGGCATTGATCGCTCTTGAGCCAGATAATACGCCAACTTAACGCGCTGGTTCTCGCCACCCGAAAGCGTTGCTGCTGACTGTCCGAGTTTTACGTAGCCAAGACCTACATCTTGCAGGGGTTTCAGGAGGCGTATAATGCGGTTTTTACCGTGTTCTCCGAAGAATTCCACCGCTTGATTGACGGTCATATTCAGTATATCGTAGATATTCTTTCCTTCGTAGCACACTTCCAGAATTTCGCGCTTGAAACGTTTTCCTTCGCAGGCTTCGCACGTCAGTTCCAGGTCGGCCATAAATTGCATCTCCACCTTTACCGTTCCATCGCCCTTACATTCCTCGCAACGGCCGCCTTCTGCGTTGAAAGAGAAGTGAGCCGGCGTATAACCCATCTGCTTTGACAGAGGCTGGTCCGCCATAAGTTTTCGGATTTCGTCGAATGCTTTGACATAAGTCACAGGATTTGAACGCGACGACTTACCTATTGGATTCTGATCCACAAATTCCACGTGCGAGATGGCATCAACGTCTCCCGTAAGCGCCACAAATTCTCCCGGGCGGTCACCTGCCATATCGAGAGAGCGACATAATGCATTATATAGTATATCGCGCACGAGAGAAGACTTACCACTGCCGCTAACGCCCGTCACTACCGTAAGCACATTCAGCGGAAAACGCACGTTGATGCCCTTCAGGTTATTAGCACGCGCACCTTCTATGCAAATAGAGCGGTTCCAAGGGCGGCGTGTTCGGGGTATTTCGATTTTCTCCAGACCCATCAGGTAATTGAACGTATGCGAATCCGACAGTTGCGCCTCTTTTTCGTTTTTCTGTAGGGGTATCGGAGCGCCTTCATAGACTATTTTTCCACCAAGTCGGCCTGCTTCGGGACCAATGTCGATAATATGATCGGCAGCCCGCATGATTTCCTCGTCATGTTCGACTACGATGACGGTATTTCCCAGATCTCGCAATTGTTGTAGGACATGTATGAGTCTTTGTGTGTCGCGGCTGTGAAGACCTATGCTCGGTTCGTCAAGAATGTAGAGCGAACCCACAAGAGATGAGCCCAACGAAGTGGCAAGGTTGATGCGTTGGCTTTCACCGCCGGACAAAGTATTGGCAGGTCGGTTCAACGTGAGATAACTCAGGCCGACTTCTGTCATAAAGTGGAGGCGCGATTTGATTTCTACCAGCAAACGTGCAGCAATGTGGGCATCGTGTTCGTCAAGTCGGAGCTGATTGTCGAAAAAGTCCTGCAATTGATAAATAGGCATGTTTACCAACTCCGTAATGGTGCGCCCACAAATTTTTACGTAGTCAGCCTCGGGTTTAAGTCGGGTTCCGTGACAATGGGGGCAGACAGTTTTTCCGCGATAGCGCGACAACATCACGCGATATTGGATTTTGTATTGGCTACGCTGGAGGTAATCGAAGAAAGCATCGAGCGTAACCTGTTCTTCGGGCGGCAAATTCTGTTCTTCTGCGTCGCCGTGCCAGAGAATGTCCTTTTCTTTTTGCGTAAGTTCAAAGTATGGTTTGAAAATGGGGAATCCTTTCGGACTTTGTCGACGGCAAAATTCGTTTTTCCACTCTCCCATCTTTTCGCCTCGCCAGCATTGCACAGCACCGTCGTAAACAGAAAGAGAACTGTTGGGAATTACGAGTTTTTCGTCAATGCCCATCACTTTTCCGAAGCCTTCGCATTTAGGACATGCGCCAGCCGGAGAATTAAATGAGAACATATTGTCGGAAGGTTCCTCAAAAGTCATGCCGTCTGCCTCAAAACGAATGCTGAACCGGTGCAAAACGCGCGAAGGGTAGAAGCGTAGCAAACATTCTCCGTTTCCCTCGAAAAAAGCTGTCTCTGCCGATTCGCGAAGTCGGGTTAAAGTCGCTTTTTCGCGGGACACCACAAGGCGGTCTATGAGCAAATACAAATCTTCGGCGCGAGTTTGTTGCAAACGTGCTTCATCCGCCAAAAGATCTTCGATGAGCACCATTTCGCCGTCGATATCCAGTCTGGTAATGCCCTGTTTCAAATAGATTTCCAGCTGCTGTTGCAAAGTACGTTCGGGACGAATGGTGAAAGGTGCCAGCATCGTAAATTTAGTCTGCTCAGAATACGAAAGCATGCAGTCCACAAGATCATTTTCGTTGTGCTTTTTCACTTCGCATCCGCTAATAGGCGAAAAAGTGTGGCCGATACGGGCGAAAAGCAGGCGCAGATAATCGTATATCTCGGTGCTGGTGCCTACTGTCGAGCGGGGATTGCGGCTTATCACCCTTTGTTCGATGGCTATGGCAGGGGGAAGTCCTTTTATGTAGTCGCAATCGGGTTTATTCATGCGGCCAAGAAACTGTCGTGCGTAGGCCGAGAGACTTTCGACGTACCTACGCTGTCCTTCGGCGTAGAGCGTGTCGAAAGCCAGGGAGGATTTTCCACTTCCTGAGAGGCCGGTGATGACTGTCAGGCGGTCGCGCGGAATTTCTACCGAAACGTTTTTCAAATTATTGACGCGGGCGCCTTTTACTACGATGCTGTTATCTTCGTTCATGGACTTGCTGTTGGTTTTAGGGTTCAAATTTACGAAATTATGCGGGATTCTGTTGCCGTATGCCTCACAATCGTTGGCGAAATGGGCAGATTTAACTATTTTTGCAGCAAAATGATTGAGAATATGACAGAAAAACAACATTATTCCACCGCTACCGAGGCTGCCGACCGCTTTATGCAAGGTTATAACTGCGGTCAGGCCGTTTTCACCACATTTGCCGAACGCTATGGCCTCACTAAGGGACAGGCCATGCGCATTAGTGCCGCTTTTGGCGGAGGTATTGGTCGTCAGCGCCAGACTTGCGGCGCCGTACTTGCCTTATCCGTTCTTGCAGGTCTGGAATATGGCAATGAAAGTCCGGAGGACAAGGCCCGTATGCTGGAGAGTTTTTCGGCTATCCGTGAGATGTCGGAAGCGTTCAAGGCAGAATATGGTTCTATAGTCTGCGGTGAAATCATGGGATTCCCTGGTTTCGAGAAAGCAGACGGACCTGCACAATACCAACCCATACCTGAGTATTACAAAGCCAAACCTTGCGCGATGAAAGTCAAACTTGCTGCCGAAATATTTGAACGTATGCTCGAAAAGCGCGAGGCAACAGAGAAATAACAGCCACTATGACACTACTTGAAGCCATCAAAGCGCGCCATAGCGTGAGGCAATTTACCGAACGTCCCATAGAACCCGAGAAAGTGGCGCTCCTGCAAAAGGAAGTGGAAAGAATCAATGCCGAATCTGGCCTGCATTTCCAATTACTCACGGAAGAGCCCGTGGCTTTCAGCAGCAAACTGGCGCATTACGGTAAGTTTCGCAACGTACGTAACTACTTTGCAATCATAGGTCGGAAAAGCGAGGAAAATAATGAGAAGGCCGGATATTTTGGTGAGGAACTTGTGTTGCTTGCTCAGACCTTGGGACTGAATACGTGCTGGGTAGGATTAACGTATAAGAAAAACCCAGACGTATTGCATATAGAAAAAGACGAACACGTGATTTGTCTCATCGCACTTGGCTACGGCGAAAATCAAGGTGTGCTGCATCGATCAAAACCTTTTGAGAAAGTGGCTACATCCGAGCACGAAATGCCGGAATGGTTCCGCAACGGAGTAGAAGCTGCCCTACTTGCGCCAACTGCCTTGAACCAACAAAAATTCAGAATCACACTACGCGCCGATAATAGCGTGGAGTTTTCAAAAGGCTGGGGATTCTATACCGCAACCGACCTTGGTATCATAAAAAAGCACTTTGAAATTGGTGCTCAAGGCGGAGGAAAATAATAATATTGCCGCAAAAATGGGCAATTTGGACTGTATGGGGTTAATGGGCGCCGAGATAGAAAAATTTAGCTCCGAGCAAAATAAAAATAACTCGACACTATTAAAAAATAGCTCGGAGATAAATTTTTTTATCTCCGAGCTATTTTTCCTTATTTCAGGAGTGTTTTTTCGTACTTCAAAATAACCCGCAAATAGCGATGAATAAAGGGCGCATAATTATGTGAAACTTTAAGTTTCCTATACCTAATTGGGAGATAAATCATATTATCTCCGATATAACTGATTTTTGCTCGGAGATAATTTTTATAGCCATTTTTCAGGGTAGGAAATATTATCTGACAACACACTTCTTTTCGCGTGCTGTGTCGAGTTTTTTCTGATAGTATGCCCGCAAATCTTTCCAATGGTAGTAGGGTGCTTTGTCGGTGGCGACAGGCATGGTGACTTCGTGCTCATTGAGCATGGTTTTTACCAGAATATCATCACTACCTTTCTTGCGATAGAAAATCATCTGGATATTACAAGCCATAGGGAAGATGCGATAATTGCGCCATACGTCATCCAGATGCTCATAGTCGGTATAAGTCTTGCCATATCCATCGAGTTCGAGCAAAGCCGTCAGGGGAAGCACCACTACCTCGTGACCAAAACGCAAAGTGGCCGAGGGTTCGGAGAGTTTCAGACACGAATCGGCCGTTTGCAGAAAGTTGTTGAGCAGACTTGCCTCGAAATACGGCATCATGTGCTGACTCAGTTCGCAGTTGCCATAATAAATATACCAATTCAGGTTGCTTTCGGCCCAAAGGTCGTAACATTCCTGCGTTGTGAACAAGGAATAGAGTTCAAGGTCGGTATCCAGGCTCTGCATGTTCGAGGCAATGGCAAACAGGCGCGACATCAGGTCGGCTTGCTTCACGTTCTGATTTACATACGCCGTGTCATTATACAATACCGACATCAGACGCTCTGGATGAAAGTGGGTATTCCACGATTTCCGGCGCACACTACTGATGGAATCGCTTTTACGAAACGATTGCAGGTATTTATCGCTCTCGTAGTTCATGTAATACATATCGTGATGGCTGGCATCTGTCTTGATCACGGCAGAAGGATTTGCCTCCTGCACAGAAAGGCACTCGTTCATCATCGAAAGAATACAACGAATCACGACTGTGCTGCGTGCATCGACATGTAAATTCTTATACTTAAAGATTTCCGGAAAGTTTTGTGTCATGCGTCTGCCGATACCTCGGTGCTGTCGTGCGCCAAGTGGCGTCAATTCGCCCAATCTGCCGGACGACATGCGATATACACTGTCGCAAATAGCAAGTACCCGCAAGCCTTCAGCCGTTAGCTTGCCGTCTTCGGCACCTTTACGGAGGATATCTACGGCTTGCTTGTACTCCCATTCGCCTATCAGCCACCTACTGCCGTGTCGTGCGTAGTGAGAAATATAAAACGGCTTGTAACCTTTCGGTGCTGCGGTATATTTCACGCCTATCGGCTCGGGATATGCCAGATAGTTGGCAGCAGAGAGACGACGATTGGCGGCAATTTCCTCAAAAGCCGACTGCGCTGTGGTTTGCTGACCGAAAATGATAGAAAAAAGGCATAAAAATGCAAAAAACTTGAATTTCATAATAATGATGTTTGGTGATTTTGCTGCAAAGTTAGAAACTTTGTAACTTTGCACAAAAATAAAGCGGAAACAATTCATGAAAATCAGGAATTTCAACGATATCACCAAGTTTCTTCGGTCGCAATCCAAACGTATGCACGTGATTGTGGCAGGTTTGGCGGATGAATCTACGAAAATAGCCGTCAGCGATGCCATAAGTCAGGGCATAGCCGTCGCTACATTCGTAGGAGCAGACGAAAACCTCCTGCAACAGTCCTGTTTCGACGGATTACATGAATATATCAACGTCATTCCCATGCCTGATGCCGACGAAGATGCCATAGCCTTGGCAGCCGTGCGCAAAATCAACGATGGAACGGGCGATTTCCTGATGAAAGGTCTGATTCATACCGACAATATTCTGCGTGCCGTGCTGAATAAAGAAGAAGGCCTGCTGGAAAAAGGAAAAATCCTGACACACGTGGCAATTACCCAACTGAGAAACTATCCGAAACTGCTCTTTTTTAGCGATTCTGCCGTGATACCCGAACCTAACACCATGCAACGCATGGCGCAAGTGGGGTATCTGACCGAAGCCTGCCGTGCATTCGGCATTAGGCGCCCGCGACTGGCACTTATCCACTTCACAGAGAAAGTTAATTCCAAGTTCCCTTGCACGCTCGACTATGAAGATCTCAAAAGTCAGGCAAAACACGGGCGTTGGGGCAACATCATTATCGATGGCCCACTGGATACGCGCTGTGCCGTCGATAAAGAAGCTCTTGCCACGAAGGGAATCATAACTCCGCTTGAGGGAAATTCGGATGCCCTGCTCTTTCCGAATCTTGAAGCCGCCAATACGTTCTATAAGACCGTATCGTATTTTGCCGATGCCAAGATAGCAGGAATGATATACGGCGCAAAATGCCCTGTTGTCGTCACTTCGCGCGGCGACGACCGTGTTTCAAAATACCGCTCCCTCATAGCGGCGGCTACCCTGCAACTATATGCCGGCAAAACGGCGGAATGTGGCAAATAGAGCGCGAAATAATTCGTATAGGGCGCAAGAAGTTTCAAATAGACTGCGAAAAGTTTCAAATAGACCGCGAAAAGTGGTAAATAGACCGCGAAAAGATTTTACAAACGGCAGCCAGCCTGAAACAATTCCTCATTAACCCATTCAAACTCGAAGATATTACCAAATAGAATGAAGATACTTACCATTAACCCGGGAGATAGTTCCACAAAAATAAGCGTATTTGAAGACGAGACGCCACTACTCCTGAAATCCCTGCAACATTCGGTAGGAGAACTGCCGGATTTTTCGGATACCAAGGCACAATATGTTTTCAGAAAGCGCATCATCGAGGAAAGCCTGTCAGAAGCCGGAATTCCCATGCAGTTTGATGCTATTATCGGGCGCGGAGGACTTGTGAAGCCCATACAAGGCGGTGTTTACGAGGTGACAGACAAACTGTATGACGACGTATTAAATCATGCCATGCGACAACATCCATGCAATCTCGGCACTATTTTAGCGTACGAAATGGCTAAAGATATAAAAGGCTGCAGGGCTTTAATGGCAGACCCAGGTATTGTGGATGAACTCGGACCTCTGGCCAGATATAGCGGCACTCCGCTCCTGCCACGCATAGCTTTTTGGCACGCACTCAACCAAAAAGCCATTTCGCGCGAATATGCCAAAAGCATTGGTCGCAGATACGAGGATTTGCGCCTCATTGTCTGTCACATGGGCAGCGGTATTTCCGTAGCAGTCCACGTTAATGGAAAAGCCATCGACGTAAACAACGCGTTAGATGGCGAAGGCTCCTTTTCTGTCAAACGTAGCGGCACTTTGCCCGTATCACAACTCATACACCTTTGCTTTAGCGGAAAATATACCGAAGAGCAATTACAAAACTACATCATGCGCGAATGTGGACTGACGGCTTACGTGGGACATAGCGACATGCCGAAAATAATGCAGCAGATTAACGATGGCGACCTCAAAGCAAAAGAAGCCGTGGACGCCATGATTTATCAAACTGCCAAGAATATCGCGGCTTTGACCGCCGTTATTGCCGGAAAACCCGATGCCATTCTGATTACTGGCGGACTGGCTCACGTAAAGTACATAACTGACGGACTGGAATCCCGACTTTCGTGGCTTGCACCCGTACATATTTTCCCGGGAGAGGACGAACAAAGAGCTTTAGCCCTGAATGCGCTGGCTGTGCTCCGTGGCGAAAGACAAACTCAGCCTTATGAATAATATTTGCTGGGTAGTAGTACCAGATATTACGGACATAAGGAAAAACAATACCGCTATATTAGGAAATAGCACCGACATATAAGATTATAGCGCCGATATATAAGGTAACACCACTACGATATTTCATCATAACGTCGCTATAAAAAACAATAGCGCTGACATAGATTTCAACAACGTAGAAACATATTCAAATAATGCCGCCGGAACCATCCTGATTACGGCAGGAAGAAAGAGAATCTAAGATAAAACAAAAATGACTGCACTACAAACAATCGGTTTGCTCATCATCTCAAACATTTTCATGACATTTGCGTGGTATGGCCACGTGAAACTGCAAGAACAGCAGATAATAACGAGCAATACTCCCCTCATAGTAATTATTCTCCTGAGTTGGTTACTCGCTTTAGCCGAATACGCCTGCCAAGTCCCCGCAAATCGTTACGGTTTCGTGGGAAACGGAGGAACTTTCTCCCTGCTACAACTCAAAATCATACAGGAAGTCATCACCCTCGTCGTATTTTCGATCTTTACCCTCTTCTTTTTCAACGATGAGTCCATACGCTGGAATCATATCGCCGCCTTCGGATGCCTCGTCCTCGCTGTTTATTTCGCTTTCTTGAAGTAAAGGGATTTTTGCACGAAGACAGGGATTGATAGTCAAAGAAAAAAACAAAATACCAATGGCCGAAAAAAACAGATACGGACAATACTTCACCATAGGTCTGATAGCAGATTTTATGGTGCGGCTTATTTCTCACTCCAAAGGCAGCAAAGTTCTTGAACCTTCCTGCGGAAAAGGAGTATTCCTTGATTATCTGTTAGAAAACGGCTTTAATGATATTACAGCCTACGAAATTGACCCATCACTGGGGAAGAAATATGATTTTATAGAACATAAAAGTTTTATATCCGTACCTACTTCTGAAAAATACGATGTTATCATTGGAAATCCTCCATATATCAGATGGAAGAACTTAGAAACGGAATTAAAGCAGGAACTGGAGACAAACGCACTCTGGAAAAAATATTTTAACAGCCTGTGCGATTATCTTTTCATCTTTATATTGAAAAGTATTGAGCACCTGAAAGAAAATGGTGAACTGATATTCATCTGTACCGAGTATTGGATGAATACTACCCACTCAGTATCTTTGAGAAACTACATGTGTGCAAATGGTTACTTCACGGAAATTTACCATTTCAAGGAGACACCATTATTTGAAAAGGTGACAGCATCTTTTATCATCTTCAAATTTGTAAAATCAAAGCAGAAAAGGGATTTTATCACCTTATATAAATATAATAAGGACAAGGGACTGCCTACGAAAGAAGAATTATCATCTGGTAGCTGCTTTGAAATGGTTGTTATTCCTCACTTCCGTGAAAATAGCCGTTGGCTGCTTGCTCCAGATGACGTTCAAAAGAAACTTAATGCGTTTGAAAATGCCTGTACGAAGCAGGTAAGCAGTTTTCTATTCGAGAAAGAATTATACCGCATCGGAGATTTTTGCGAAATAGGCAACGGAATGGTTTCCGGCTTGGATGTTGCCTTTCAAATAGGCGACAAAGAAGAACTGAACGAAGCAGAAAAGAATGTTTTGATTGACGTACTGAAAGCAAAAGACCTATGTGTTTACAAAAGCAAGGGGACAACTAAATATATCTTCATTCAAGAACAGATTTCCGAGGCTGATTTTGAAAAGAAATACCCGCATTTTGCAGCACACTTCAAACCTTTTTTGCAAAAACTCGGAGACAGATATAACTACAATCGGGATATTCCCTATTGGCAGTTCGTTTTCCCAAGGAATCAGAAACTTTTCGAGAGAAAAGAGCCCAGAATCTTTGTGCCCTGCAAAGAAAGAATATCCAATAAGGATTATTTCAGATTTTGCTACGCAGCTGCCAACTATTATCCCACACAAGACGTTACAGCAATCTTCAGAAAAAAAAATTGCAAGGAATCCCTGGAATATTTGTTAGCCTATCTGAATAATGAGAGGGTATTTGAATGGTTTTCCCTGAACGGTATCGTAAAAGGAGCCATAGTAGAATTTTCCGAAGCCCCCATTGCCAACATTCCTTTCCGACCTATCAACTGGAATTCGGCAAGAGAAACAGAAATACACGACAGAATTACGGCGGAAGTTCAGGAATATCTTAAAGATAACTCGCCAATACATATAAATAGTATCAACAATCTGTTTGATACACTGTTCAATGACAAGAGTAGATTTCAGCAAATTGGTTGCAAGTATGATCAACCAAACCGTAAGCAGGCCTAATAAAGCGACAGACGGCACTTTGTCTGGACATGCTGCGGGAGAACCATTTGAAAAACGTGTGTATCAGGAACTCAAGAAGACATATCCTCAGAATATCTTCAAACAATATGAATATCTTAACGACATCTACCAAAAGAATCCAAAATACATTTCAGTAGAACAGAGAAATGCGCTATTTAGTTCACCTACCGCTCATTTTCTTCTGAGTAGAGGCGATAAAGCTACGAAGGAATGGTCGATAGATAATATCTTTGAGGAAAAACAAAACGATACGGCAGATATTCTCTTTACGAAAACGGTTTTTACGACCTTATAGACGTAAAAACAAGGAATATCAACAAACATGCCATGGCTCCGAATATCATTTCAACCTACAAACTGGCAAGAACTTGTGCCTTGATGATTGACAACGGCGATTTTGATAGCATCAGTCTTGACTATGTGGAAATTGACTGGGAGGAAAACGGAGAAAACCTCGTTGCAAGAGGAGCACATCACGCAGAATTATTCAAGTCTCACCCAGATACACTTTATATTAACTGGGCTGCTGCTATGCAGATACAGTTTCACGTTTGCGACCTTGACCAAACGTGGAAAGGAAACCGAGAAGAATGGGCAAGGCAGTATCTTAAAATATTTGTTTCCAGCGCTGAGGAAAGATGCAACCGAATGCGAGAAATGTACATTACTCCTTTCTTGAAATACATAGTATAAAAACAGATTTCACTTGGAGTTTAACTACGCAAAGGCGAGATAAAGTCCACATAATAGGCTCTACAAAAGTATATCTTTAAGGCAAGAAAAACTGTCTGGGGAATCGTATCGAGTAGGAGTTCGGTATTACGTTATAACGGTATTTCGGTATTACGAAGACTGGCATTATGGGAAAAGGAGGTGGACTATTTCTTGCTATTTCCTTTGATAACAAAATGAAACGAGGACGTGTCGTGTGACACGTCCTCGTTCTTTTGTGTTTGAGCAGGTTTTTAGAGTTGTGGGCCTGCTGCAACGAGTGCTTTACCGGCTTCGTTTCCTTCGTACTTCTTGAAGTTTTTGATGAAGCGGCTTGCAAGATCTTTTGCCTTCTCTTCCCATTGTGCTGTCTCTGCGTATGTGTCGCGAGGATCAAGGATAGCGGGATCTACACCGGGGAGCTGAGTCGGAACCTCGAAGTCGAAGAACGGGATCTTCTTGGTAGGTGCAGATTTAATAGCGCCGTCGAGAATTGCATCAATGATACCACGTGTGTCGCGGATAGAGATGCGCTTACCTGTGCCATTCCAACCGGTATTTACGAGGTATGCCTTAGCACCGCTCTTTTCCATCTTCTTAACGAGCTCTTCTGCATATTTTGTGGGGTGCAATTCGAGGAATGCCTGGCCGAAGCATGCAGAGAATGTGGGAGTAGGTTCGGTAATACCGCGTTCTGTTCCTGCGAGTTTAGCAGTAAATCCGCTGAGGAAGTAGTATTTTGTCTGTTCGGGTGTAAGAATGCTAACGGGAGGCAATACACCGAATGCGTCTGCGCTGAGGAAGATTACATTCTGGGCATCGGGACCTGCGCTCACGGGGCGAACGATCTTTTCGATGTGGTTGATAGGATAGCTTACGCGGGTATTTTCGGTTACGCTCTTGTCAGCGAAATCTATCTTGCCGTCGGCAGCAACTGTTACGTTCTCAAGGAGGGCGTTGCGGCGGATAGCGTTGTAGATATCGGGTTCGCTTTCTTTGTCAAGGTTGATAACTTTTGCGTAGCAGCCACCTTCGAAATTGAATACGCCGTTATCGTCCCATCCGTGCTCGTCGTCACCGATAAGCAGGCGCTTCGGGTCGGTAGAGAGGGTTGTCTTACCTGTACCTGAGAGACCGAAGAAGATAGCGGTGTTCTTACCTTCCATATCTGTGTTTGCAGAGCAGTGCATTGAGGCAATGCCGCGCAGGGGCAGGAAGTAGTTCATCATAGAGAAGAGACCTTTCTTCATTTCGCCGCCATACCATGTGTTGATGATGACTTGTTCTTTGGTGGTGGTGTTGAAGGCTACGCAAGTTTCGCTATTGAGGCCGAGTTCTTTGTAGTCTTTCACAACTGCCTTGCTGGCGTTGTAAACTACGAAGTCGGGAACGAATGTTTCGAGCTCTTCAGCAGAAGGCTGGATGAACATATTCTTAACGAAGTGGGCTTGCCATGCTACTTCAACGATGAAACGAACGGCAAGGCGTGTGTCTTTGTTTGCTCCGCAGAAGGCATCTACAACGAAGAGGTTCTTGTTGCTGAGTTCCTGCTTGGCAATATCTTTTACCTTGGCCCAAACTTCTTCGCTCATGGGGTGGTTGTCGTTTTTGTATTCATCTGTTGTCCACCATACATTGTCTTTTGAATTTTCGTCCATTACAATGTATTTGTCCTTGGGAGAGCGACCTGTATAGATACCTGTCATTACGTTTACGGCTCCGAGTTCGGTCTGTTGTCCTACTTCAAAACCTTCCAAACCCGGTTTTGTCTCTTCTTCGAACAGACGTTCGTACGAAGGGTTGTGAGCAATCACTGTAGCACCAGTGATACCATACTTGGTTAAATCGATTTGTGCCATAATTTTGTTTTGATTTTTATTTGTTTATTGATTATAAGTTTTCTTTTGTCTGAATGGCTTTGCACAATCCTGGAGAATGTGTCTTTTTTAAGCACCGCAAAGTTACAAAGAATTTATTTTTGAACCTCTATTTTTTGAAAAAAATAGTTTCTCGCGTAACTTTTTAATGCAGAAACGTACATTTTATGCATATTCCTATATATTTTGAAAAACAAAGGTGACACTCTCCGCCGTTTTCGGGCGGAATATAAGGGCTGGTGGGAAGTAAGAGAAAAAAGTGAAGGAAAATGGGCAATTTGGGGTTTATGGGCGCCGAGATAAAGAAAATTATCTCCAAGCAAAATAAAATTAGCTCGACACTATTTAAAATTATTGCTGTCCGGTTAAAAATCATCTTTACTCCCGCAAAATTAGGGGCTGACAC
>CAMVJO010000065.1 GCA_947167835.1 uncultured Prevotellaceae bacterium | reverse complement strand
TTGAACCATCATTAACATTGCGGGCAGGACAGCCGCGTTTTTAAGGGACGACTAAGTAATCGCTCTGTATCTCTTTATTTCTATTAGATTGTTAAAAGACAATCGAAAATTCCAGGTGCAAACATCTCCTTTTGCCCGAGACTATTCTCTTTTCTCTGAATAAACATTTGTTCTATACGTCTATGATAATGAATTCTTGTTCTTTCTCCCTATATGCGGCATAGACATACAGCAGCGACTCCCTCATCCCTTATTAGGTCAGAAAGGAGTCGCTCCGTATTTCTTCTTTATAATGTCTAATATTATGTCTAATTGTATATAAAAATGACTGAAATCGTCAAAGGAATCAGCTAACTATATGCAGGTAGTTAATATTGTTTTATATGTCCCAGTCTCGTTATAATATCGTCGTGGAAGTATTTCAGTGGTTGTGTAGTTTGACAATAAGTTGTTAGAAAAGGTCAGAGTGCGTACCGGTTTGTAGGAAGAGAAGTGTCAATTCCATATTGTTCTGCTCCCATGTCATCAGCCAGTCTGGTTCGATGTGGCATTCCCATTGTCCATTGCGATTTCCAGACAACTTGTGCGGACGATATTGTGCGGGCAGAGAACCTGTTGTTTTAAGTAATGCAATAGCATCAAGAATAAGCTGTAAGTCAAGGCCTCGCTTCTGGCAGCGCCTCAAGTCTTTCTTAAAACGATTGGTGTATTCGATACTATACATTGCTCTTGTTTATTTTGCTGAATGCTTTCTCGCCAAGTATCTGTTTGAACATATCGTCCACGCTGTCGGCATGATACACGCGGCCGTTCTTCACATCGTCCATCGCCTCACGATAACCTGCAGTTTTGGTGATATCGAGCGTTTTTGTCTTCTGTTCTTTTACCGATGCCACGCCTACAATCATCTTGCAGGCCTGTTTTACCTTTTGCACTAGGCTTTCGTCAGGAATATGTAATATCAATGTTGCCATAATCTATATTTGTTTTTTTTATTTGTTTTGAAAATGAGTTAAAATACAAGGTTGGGAAACTGGACTTTCTCTTGTTTCTGTTTCTCGCTTATATCAAATTTGTATTTAGATTATAATAACACCGCAAAGGTACATATTTTTTCTAAAATAAACGGTAGTCGTACGGAAAAGTGACAAGATTATTAGTGTTGTGGCCATTATTACATTTCTCTTCGCGATGAGAAAATATTCTCAACGCGATGAGAAAACTTTCTCAACACGATGAGAAAACTTTCTCAACACGATGAGAATTGAAATGTATGTGTAGTTTAACGATTTTAGTTGGCTACTCTGAGCCTTATTTATAAGATATGTTGATACAGTTACTATATAAAAAAAGGATGCACCTCTGAAAAAGAAGTGCATCCTGAAGTGTTTAATTTTTCGCAGACTTTATTTCACTTTATCTACGATAGCCTTGAAAGCAACGGGGTTATTGACAGCGAGGTCGGCCAATACTTTGCGGCTGATTTCGATATCTGCTTTGTGAAGCTTGCCCATAAGCTGAGAATATGACAGTCCTTCGAGGCGTGCTGCTGCGTTGATACGCTGAATCCACAATGCGCGGAAGTTACGCTTCTTATTGCGACGATCGCGGAAGGCGTATGTAAGACCTTTTTCCCATGTATTCTTGGCAACTGTCCACACGTTTTTACGTGCGCCGTAGTAACCGCGGGTAAGTTTCAGAATTTTTTTTCTTTTTGCTCTTGATGCAACGTGATTTACTGATCTTGGCATGATTTTGTTGTTGTTTGATCTACTTTAACTGTAGATTTGAATGTCAGCGTCGATTTCTTTTCTTTTATAATCGAACTTTTGGCTGTTCATTCGGTTAAACTTCTAATTAATTGACAATTGTTACGCTCGTTTTTAGCGAAGGTTGAGCAATTCGCGTACCTGACGTACGTTTGTGCGATCAACCAAATCTACATGGTCGAGGTTACGTTTTTGCTTCTTAGTCTTCTTTGTCAGAATGTGACTGTGGTAAGCGTGATGTCTCTTAATTTTACCTGTTCCGGTAAGAGTGAATCTTTTTTTGGCACCGGAATTAGTCTTTACTTTTGGCATTTTCTTTTAATTTTTAATAATGATTATTTTATAATTGCGGCTACGTGAGATACCAAACGTAGGTGCGCTTTTTTTCTTTGTTCGTTTATTTGGTTTATGGAAGCTTATTTCGTGTTTCGGGGAAACTTAGAAATCTTCGCCTTCCACTTTCGGTCCAGTATATTCCTTACGGGCCTTTTGCTTGGGGGCTACTCTCATTTCCTTTTCGGTATTCTCCGTTTCGTTTCCTTCTTTTTCTTTTTTCGGAGTAACTTTCTTGGGGCTGATAAAGATAATCATGCGTTTGCCTTCGAGGGTAGGCATTTGTTCTACCTTACCATATTCCTCAAGGTCGTTTGCAAAACGCAGAAGCAAGACTTCGCCCTGTTCCTTGAAGAGGATGCTACGTCCGCGGAAGAATACGTATGCTTTTACCTTATCGCCCTCGGAAAGGAAGGTCTGTGCGTGTTTCAGTTTGAAGTTGTAGTCGTGTTCGTCGGTTTGCGGTCCGAATCTTATTTCCTTAACTTCAACCTTTACCTGCTTGGCTTTGATTTCCTTTTGGCGTTTCTTCTGCTGATACAGGAATTTGGAATAATCGATGATGCGACATACAGGAGGTTCGGCATTCGGAGATATTTCAACGAGGTCGGCACCTTTCTGTTCTGCCAATTGAAGAGCTCTGGTTAGTGGCATAACCACAGATTCTATATCGTCTCCAACAATACGTACTTCGTGAGCGCGTATTTGCTCATTGACACGATATTGCATCTTCATTTTGTCGTTTTTCATTCGCTGTTTTGAATGTTTTCTGTTTTCTTGTTTATTTTTGCGGGTGCAAATTTACGATTTTGCTTTTAATTGGCAAAATATTCCTTGTGTTTTTTCTAATTTGTCTTGTATTCGTAATGAATTACTGTTAAAATCTTGTATTTTCATCACTCAATTTGGAAATATTACCTCTTGCATTTGTATGTCGTGAGGTTCAACAGGAAGGGTAGGGACTATTTGCTGTTTGAAGCAATATCCTATTTTGAATGCCTTGAAATCCGGATGTGAAAGGAGGCGATCGTAATATCCACCGCCACGTCCTAAACGATATCCGTCTTTTGTGAAAGCTCGTCCGGGAATAATGGCGAGTTGTATGTGCGAAATATCTTTATATTCAAGACCTGTTGGTTCGTTGATGCCGAAGCGTCCTGTTTCTATGTGGGAGAAATCTTTGAATCTACGTAATATAATATCGTTATCCTGAACAACGGGAAGCAGAATCGTCTTGCTTTGTGCGAAATCGCGTAGCAATGTTGTGGTATCTGGCTCATCAGGCAGGGATGCGTAGAGTAATACAACATCAGATGCGACAAAACGGGGATGTTCTGCTATCTGCCGACATAGAAGCAGGGATTGTTTTTCCTTCTCTTCTTCGGGAAGTAGGCTGATGCGTTGCTTGATGAGTTTTCTTAACTGTGCTTTTTCGGGATGCGGCATGTAAACTCTTATAGTGAAGGGTTGTTCTGAAAATTAGTTTATAATTATAGGGAAGTCTTGTTTGGTCTGTATGCTTTTTCATTCTTTTTGGCACTTTTGTCTTTAATTCCTTGAACCATAGAAGACTATGCTTCTGCGAAACTAAAAACAAAATCACTCAAAAATCTTTGAAAAATCAAAACAGCCTAATTTTTAGAACAACCCTGAAAAGATTTATCCCTAAATATGGACTATTCTCGCACAAATATACAAGGAAAATGGAGTTTATGCTTTGCCTGTCTTTTTCTGAACGGACTTTGCGCGTGCTACCTTCTTGGGAAAGGTCTTTTTCTCGCGCATCAATTCAAGTGCGTTCTGGATAGCAGGATCGTCCTTGGCTGCAATTTGTGCCGCATCGTTTTCATCTCTCACTTGATTGATGACATTCGCATAGATAATCCGCAGGAACAGTTTTGATGAGCGTTGCAGCATCAGGTTGCGTCGTTGCAATCCCTGACGAGCGGCATGTTGTGCAAATTGTTCCAGAACGGGTTGTTTGTCCAACCACTTTTTTAGGTCGTTATTGTTTGGAATCATCTGCATCTCCTTACGATAACGGTTGGCAAAGTCGAATGTAAAATCGTTGATGTAGTTACCAAAAACGGCATCGCGATAGTAGGAGGTGATATCTGCGGTATCGCGTGGAATAAATATGTCGGGAATGATGCCACCTCCGCCATATACTACGCGCCCTATGCGGGTATAGTATTTTTCTCCGCTGGTCTTGATGCTGTCTGAACTGAAATATTCACCATTCTCCGCACGTTGCAGCAAGTCCTCCTCGTATTGCATCTCATTACCTGGAGTATAGGGCTTTTGTACGCAGCGTCCGCTTGGTGTGTAGTAGCGTGCTTTGGTTAGACGAAGCATACTGCCGTCTTTGAACTCAATAGGAATCTGTACAAGTCCCTTTCCAAATGTTCTGCGCCCGATAATAGTAGCGCGGTCGTTATCTTGTAATGCTCCGGCAAGAATTTCACTGGCAGAAGCGGAGGTTTCATCTACAAGTACGGTAAGTGGTAGCGTTTGGTAGGTACCTCTTCCATCTGCTGTAAACTCTTCGCGCGGAGACTTGCGACCCTGAGTATATACTATCAGACTACCTTTCGATAGGAACTCGTTGGCAATCTGTATGGCAGGTTCCATATATCCTCCCACGTTACCGCGCAGGTCTATAATCAGACCTTCAAAATCTTCTTCGCTAAGTGCTGCCAAGGCAGAAAGGAATTCTGCGTAGGTTATCTCACCAAAATTGTTAATACGGATGTATCCTGTCTTTTCGTCTGCCATAAATACGGCATCAATGCTTTTCAATGGCACATCGCCTCGGGCAATGGTATATTCGCTCTGCTTCTTCTCGCCATAGTGC
Organism: uncultured Prevotellaceae bacterium; assembly: GCA_947167835.1. Classification (GTDB taxonomy): domain Bacteria; phylum Bacteroidota; class Bacteroidia; order Bacteroidales; family Bacteroidaceae; genus Alloprevotella. The sequence continues at coordinate 8,748 of CAMVJO010000065.1, read as the reverse complement.
TGCACTTTGAGCCTTACCCTCGTACCTTTTTCGCCTTTAAGTCGCTTCATGGTCTCGTCGTTATTGACAACATCTTTACCAACGTAGGGCTTGCCATCAATTGCCACGATTTTATCACCAGGAAGCAGCCCACTACCGTCAGAAGGTCCTCCGGGAATGACTTTTATGACGCACACCGTATCTCTGATGATAGAGAACTGCACGCCTATGCCTGAGAAACTACCGCGTAGTTCCTGCATGGATGTCTCAACGTTCTTGGCGCTGATATATACCGAGTGGGGGTCGAGTTCCATCAATATCTTTGGAAGAGATTTCTCAACGAGGTCGGAAAGATCAATGGAATCTACATATTGGTCGTCAATAAGATGAAGCAAGTCGTTAATCTTATTGCTCGATGCTCCCGAAAGACTGAGATATCCGTTTGAGAAATGTTTTGCAAAGAAGTTTCCAATCAATATGCCCACCACCATGCCAATAGCAATGAGCATAGGAACGAAACGAGAAGACTTATTCATAAGTTCTTAACTGGACGTGTTAAAATATTATTCTGTTATAGGCAGATGTACCACCTCTATTCCTGCTCGGCGCAGCAATTCAACACCTTCGGTAAGTCGGTATTCCTTGGCGTAAATCACTCTCTTTATACCTGCCTGGATGATAAGTTTTGAGCACTCTATGCAGGGTGAATCGGTGACGTAGAGTGTGGCACCATCGCTATTGTTCATTGAACGTGCTATCTTGGTAATGGCATTTGCTTCGGCATGCAGAACATAAGGTTTAGTTAAACCTTCATCGTTCTCGCAGATATTCTCAAATCCGGAGGGAGTGCCGTTGTAACCATCGCTGATAATCATCTTGTCTTTAACTATCAGAGCACCTACTTGTCTGCGTTGGCAATAGGAGTTCTCTGCCCAAATGGTAGCCATTCGGAGATATCGTTTATCGAGTTTCAGTTGTTTTTCTGTCATCTTAATCTTTATTATTTCAGTCCATTTCGACGCAGCAAAGCATCAATACTTGGAGCTTTTCCTTTGAAATCCTGATAGAGCTTGCTTGGGTGTTGTGTTCCCCCGCGTGAGAGTATGCAATCGCGGAAACGTTGTGCAGTTTCTGTGTTGAAAATTCCTGTTTCCTTGAATGTTTCAAAAGCATCGGCATCTAAAACTTCTGCCCATTTGTAACTATAATATCCAGAAGCATAACCTCCTTCCATGATATGCCCAAATTGTACACTCATGCAGGTCTCGTCAATCTGTCTGCTTATTTGTGCACGTTCCCATGCTTTATGCTCGAAAGTCCTTACGTCTTCGTCAAATGGTTCTGTGCGGTCGTAGTAAGCCATGTCCAAGAGGCAGAATGAGAGTTGGCGCATACAGGCATATCCTGCATTGAAATTGCGTGAATTCACTATTTTATCCACTAATGTGTCGGGAATCACTTCTCTTGTCTTATGATGGAATGCGAATGTGCGCAGGAATTCCTTTTCTGTGGCATAGTTTTCCATAAACTGTGAGGGAAGTTCCACGAAGTCCCAATACACATTTGTTCCTGCCAGGGACTCGTATGTGCTGTTCGCAAAGATAGAGTGAAGGCAATGGCCAAATTCATGTAGGAAGGTGGAAACTTCATCAAGTGTCAGCAACGATTCCTGTTGGGCTGTAGGAGGAGTGAAGTTGGTGTTCAGAGAAACATGCGGACGACTGTTTATGCCATTCTTTTCTTTCCATTGTTCCTTGTAATTCGTCATCCACGCTCCGCTACGTTTGTTGCTTCGTGGGAAGAAGTCTGTATAGAGCACAGCTAAGTATTCTCCGTTTTTGTCGAATACCTCATAGGCTTCCACATCTGGATTATAAACGGGGATGTCTTTGCTCTTTTTCAGCGTGATGCCGTACATTCTGTTTGCAAGCCCGAATACACCTTTCTTGACGTTCTCAAGTTTGAAATAGGGGCGCAACATCTCTTGGTCAATGTCGAACATCTTTTTCTTGAGGTGCTGAGAAAAATAACTTATGTCCCATGGCATGAGAGTGAAGTCTGAGCCCTCTTGTTCCTTCGCCAATTCTTCAAGTGCCTGAAGTTCCTTTTGTGCAGGTTCCTTATAGTTGGCTATGAGCTCGTCTATCATCTTGTAGATGTTCTCGGGTTTCTCTGCCATGCGACGCTCCAGAACGTAGTCGGAATAGGTGTTGTATCCCAAAAGCTTGGCCATATCGTGACGCAGGTTTACTATCTCCTTGACTATGGCGTAGTTGTTGTATTCGTTGTCGTGAGTACATTGTGTGTTGTATGCCATATAGAGTTTTTGTCGCAACTCGCGATTTTTGGCATACATCATAAATGGTACATAACTTGGGGCATGAAGTGTGATAGCCCAACCTTCCACGCCTTTTTCTTCTGCTGCCTGTTTTGCCTGGGATATCTGGAGTTCGGGAAGTCCGTCAAGTTGTGTTTTGTCTGTGATATGCAGATAGAAGTTGTTGGTCTCCTTCAAATGATTTTGCGAGAACTGCAAAGTGAGTGATGAAAGACGCTTGTTGATTTCCTTTAGTTTATCCTTGTCAGTCTTATTGAGCAAGGCTCCGCTACGTTTGAATCCAATGTATGTCTTTTCAAGCAACATACGGTCTTCATCATTCAGGTTGAGGTTTTGCTGATATACGTTGCGCACTCTCTCAAACAAGGCTTCATTCTGGGTGATGTCGGCAGCATGATCTGCAAGAACAGGTAGTATTCTTGTTGCCAGTTCCTCCAGTTCGTCATTGGTATTTGCGCTCAGTTGGTTGTGCAGATACGTCGTAACTTCTTCCAGTAGCCTTCCGGCATTTTCGTAGGCCACGATAGTATTCTCAAATGTAGGCGCATCAGAATTCCTGACGATGTTTTCTATCTCCTGCTTTTCTGTTTCCATCGCTTCATACAAGGCAGGTTCTATATGTTCCGTCTTGATGAGGTCGAATGGGAAGGTATGATGTGGTGTATCGTATGTCTGGAGAAACGGGTTCATCTTGTTTATATTTATATATGGTGTGTTTTCTGTCTTGGGGTTCATCTCTTCTTTTTCAATCTGGGCTATATCGTTTTTCGTGAGCAGTTTTTCTATTTCCTCAAACTCTTCGCCCTTGTTCAGTATCAGGTAAATTTTATAGAGCGGAGCAGCCCATCGTTGTATCTGTTCGGGATATGCCTTTCGGTATTTCTCCAGATGGGGAAGGGCTTTATTGAAATATTCCTTCTGTTCGTTTGAAAGTTTCTTGTAGTTCTTGTTGCGGATGCTTGCAGGAAGGGTAATCAAGTTTCCCTGATTGTAGTAACCCATACCTATATAATAATGTGCATCCGTATATTCGGGATCTGCGGCAAGGCAACGCTCGGCACTTGCTATGGCTTTTTTATATTGTTTTAGTGAAAGCAACGAACTGCTCTCGGCTTCAAGAAGATATACATTATTACTGTCCAGTCTCAGTAGGGTACTTGCAAGCGATAATGACGTCTCATACTCCTTGTTCGTGTTGAGTAAATCGATAAGGTGGGAGTAGAAGAAGAAATTCCTTGGGAATCTTCTCACGGCATCGAAGAGTATGGAGCGAAATTTGGCAGTATCGTTCAAAGCCTCGGCAGTACGTGCCTGTATCTCGAAGATTCTTTCGTGGTTCAGGGAGTCTCTAAGTGCTATGTCTAAGTATTTTGAAAGTCCTGTGTAATTTTTCAACTTAAAAGCAGCATTCAGAGCGAAGTAGGCGTTATCTATATATGTTTTGCTGCGGATTATAGATGTGTCCTGCCCCCATATTTCCTTGCGTGGTACGGACAGGTATAAATCCAAGTATTCAAGCGCTTCCTTGTACTTGCCTTTGGAATAGAGATACCTGCCTCCGGCATTGAGATTGGGCATATAATCAAACAGAAGTTTCTGATGCCCTTTTCTGTATTTGTATTTCTGTTTGGGAGTTTGTATGTCTTTTGCCTCTTCTTGGTCGCATCGCATGATGTAGGTATATACATCATAGATGCTCTTAAAGAATTGTAGCGTATCGTACTTCTGCTTCAGATATATCTTCTCGTTGATTTGTGAGTTCTGCATCACGGCACTCTCTACTCCATAGGCATAGAGCTTGGCGTCGTGCATGAAAGTGCTGTCTTTCGACAACTTTTCCACGTGCTTCATTGCCTCAGCAGGTTTCTTTGCTTTCAGATTGTCTTTGATGGGTCTGAAGGCTTTCTGTGCTGACAATGTTGTGCAGAGTGACACAAGGAGGCAAAGGAAAATATATCTTTTGTTTTTCATCTTAGCAATGCTATCAGTTTTGTTCTGATTTATTGGAATACTCGGAATACTCCGACACCCTGGCCAGAGCATTCCGAGTTTTCTTAATGGTTACGATGTGACTTTGCTTATCTTTGGTTAAGTTCGTCTTCAAGGGCTTCCATTTGCTTTTTCAGTTCAGCATATTTGTCTGCCTGTTCCTTTTCATCAACGTTTCCGTAGAGACGTCCGAGGTTGGTATAAACCAATTCGAGGAGGAAAGCCCATTTGCGTGCTTCGTTGGGGATGAGTCCCTTGGCTTTTTCCAAGTCAGACTCAGCATCTTTGTAAAGTCCGAGGAGGACGTCGGCTTCCTTCTTGTACTTGTCGTTGTTGTTATTCTTCACACTCTTCTTATAGGTGTATGTACCACGGCTTACGAGTGGGAATTCTCCATTTTGCAGGCGCTTGTTGGTATCGTTAATCTTGCAAACAGCGCGGTTGATGATAGCATCGGCAAAGTTCGGGTTCTTTTCTATGGCTTTTGTGAACCATTCGATAGCAGTCTTGTTGTCTTCCTTAATGTTCTGCTCGATGCATCCCTTGATGTAGTAAGGCATATCGGCATCAGGATTCTTGGCAATCATTTCGTCTGCCAGTTTCATAGCAGTCTCGGCATCACGTTTCTGCATGTAGTATTGCACGAGCTGCTGCGCCATATTACTGTTGTTCAGGCGCTGTGCTCCCTCAGAAAGTGTCTGCAACCATGCTGTGGTGTCGTTCATGCCGAGATTGGCATTGAGGCGCATGATGTAGAGGTCGTTCAACTGGAAAGTATCTTTCAGAGCTGTTTCTGTAGCTGTCAGCACCTGTTCCCAATTCTTGAGGTTATAGTTAAGCAGGGCTATATTGAAACGAGTTTTGGTGAACTCTTCTGCCTTGTGTGTCTTGATAGAGTCTTTCTGTGCCTCGGTAAATACAGGACAGTCTGCCATATCTATGTATTTCTGGAAGAAGTGTACAGAACGAGGTACGTTTCCGCGTTGGTTCTCGAATGCGGCTGCATAGTAGATGAAGTCGTAGAGGGTTTTCACCTTGTCGTTGCAGTCTTTTTCGATAGCTTTGTCGTATTTCACCTTGCCTTTATCGTTGGGTGTCATGGCAGCAACGTGGCTTTTGGTGTAAAAGTCGATTGCATTCTCCAATGAAGTAACGAAAAGCGTGGTATCCATTTCGATTCCGCGTGCTGCAGAGAAATATGTGGGCTGGAAAATCTGTGTTTGGATATCGGCAGCCAGTTTGTAGAGTTCCTGGAACTTTGTTGTCTTGGGATTGGCCAGAGCTTCCTGTGCAAGTTTGGCAGCTTCGTCCAGTTTCTTTGCATCCATCAGTTCCTCTATTTTATATATAGCGGAGTTTTGTGCAAATGTCACTACTGCAAAAGCAGAAAGGACAGCGGATAGAATAAATTTTTTCATAGTTGTGTATTGTTTTGGTTTTGTAATTATTTCTTGTTTGTTGTTTATTTACCTTTCCAAAAGTTTGTAGGTAGGTATGCCATTATTCTTCAGCAGTTGGTTCTGTCGGTGTCTCAGAAGCATCGGCAAGGACTTCGGGAGCTTCATTCAGGTTTTCTTCTGAAGCCTCGTTTTCTTCCTCGTCGTCGCGACTCACTACGCATACGGAACTGATCTGGTCTCCGCGCTTGCTGAGGTTGATTACCTTGACACCTTGTGTGGCACGTCCTGTGATGCGTATTTCATCTACTTTCATGCGGATAGTGATGCCGCTCTTGTTGATAATCATCAGTCCGAGTTCGTCCTGCACAACCTTGATGGCTACAACTTTACCGGTCTTTTCGGTCACGTTAAGAGTCTTGACACCTTTACCGCCACGGTTTGTTACACGGTAGTCGTTCACTTGACTGCGTTTACCGAAGCCTTGTTCACTAACTACGAGTATGCTTTCGTTTTCGATGTCGTTTACGGCAATCATGCCTACTATTTCATCGGTACCGTCCTCGTCAAGTCTCATGCCGCGCACACCTGTGGCAACACGTCCCATAGTGCGCACTTTGTCTTCGTTGAATCGGATGGCACGTCCGTTGCGGTTGGCCAGTATTAGTTCGTTGTGTCCGTTTGTGAGCACTACGCTTACTACGCGGTCGTCTTCGCGAATGTTGATGGCGTTCACACCATTTGTGCGTGGACGACTGTAATCTGTCAGGCAGGTCTTCTTTACGATGCCTTGCTTAGTGGCAAATACAACGAAGTGGGATTCGCAGAATTCTTTGTCGCCCAGTTTGCGTATTTGCAGGCAAGCGTTGATGCTGTCGTCGCTGTCGATGTTGAGCACGTTCTGTATGGCACGTCCCTTGGAGTTCTTATTGCCTTCGGGAATATCATATACTTTGAGCCAGTAGCAACGTCCTTTGGCAGTAAAGAAGAGCATGGTGTTGTGCATGGTGGCATGATACAGGTGCTCTATGAAGTCTGCATCGCGTGTGGTGCTTCCTCTGCTTCCTACTCCGCCATGTTTCTGTTCGCGGTATTCGGAGAGGTTGGTGCGCTTGATATAGCCCAGGTGGGATAGGGTGATGACTACCTCGTCGTCGGCATAGAAGTCTTCGGGATTGAACTCTTCAGCGCTGAGTCTGATTTCTGAGCGACGTTCGTCTCCGTATCTTTCCTTCACGTCTAAGAGGTCGTCTTTCATCACTTTCTTGCAGAGTTCGTCATCGCTGAGTATCTGCTGGTAGTAGGCTATCTTGCGTTCCAGTTCCTCGTATTCCTGATGCAGTTTCTCCTGCTGTATGTTCGTAAGTTGTGCCAGGCGCATATCAACAATGGCCTTTGCCTGTACTTCATCGAATCCGAAGCGCTCCATGAGTTTCTCTATGGCGTTCTGCGGGTTCTTGCTGGAGCGGATGATATGTACCACTTCGTCTATGTTGTCGCTGGCTACGATGAGTGCATCGAGAATGTGGGCACGTTCTTGTGCTTTGCGCAGGTCGAATTGTGTGCGGCGTATGGTTACTTCGTGACGATGGTCCACAAAGTGCCTGATGCAGTCTTTCAGCGTGAGGAGTTTAGGGCGTCCATGTACAAGTGCTATGCAGTTTACGGAGAAGCTGGACTGCAAGGGTGTCATCTTGAAGAGTTTGTTGAGCACCACGTTGGCATTGGCATCACGCTTGATGTCTATAACGATACGCATACCATCGCGGTCGCTCTCGTCGTTTACGTTTGAAATGCCTTCCACCTTCTTCTCGTTGGCCAGGTCTGCAATCTGCTTGATGAGCTCGGCTTTGTTCACACCGTAAGGTATTTCGCGCACGATGATTTTGTCATGCGTATCCTCGGTCTCTATTTCAGTTTTCGAGCGTATGACGATTCTTCCGCGTCCTGTCTCATAAGCCTGTCTAACGCCCTGCATGCCCATGATATAACCTCCTGTAGGGAAGTCGGGAGCCTTGACATATTCCATCAATTCCTCGCTTGTCAGTTCGGGGTTGTCGATATATGCCACGCATCCGTCTATCACCTCGCCTAAGTTGTGGGTGGGGATGTTGGTAGCCATACCTACGGCAATACCGCTGGCACCGTTTACGAGCAGGTTAGGGATGCGTGTAGGCATGACAGACGGCTCTTTCAGCGTGTCGTCGAAGTTGTTCACCATATCTACGGTTTCCTTGTCAAGGTCCTGCATCATCATCTCGCCCATGAGCGAAAGTCTGGCCTCCGTGTAACGCATGGCAGCAGCAGAGTCGCCATCCACAGAGCCGAAGTTTCCTTGCCCATCCACGAGGGTGTAGCGCATGTTCCAGTCCTGAGCCATACGAACGAGTGCTCCGTAGATACTGCTGTCGCCGTGTGGGTGGTATTTACCCATTACCTCACCCACGATTCTGGCGCATTTCTTCGTAGGATTGCTGTGTGTAGAGCCTATCTGCTCCATACCGAAGAGTATGCGACGGTGTATAGGCTTGAAACCATCGCGCACATCGGGCAAGGCACGGGCCACAATCACAGACATAGAGTAGTCGATGTAGGAGGACTTCATTTCCTCCTCAATGTTCACTTTAATGATTCTGTCTTCGTTCATTTGTGTTTATATAGATATTGTTTGTATTATTCCAAGTTTTTGCCGGTACATTCTTTACCGTTGCAAAATTACTAAAATAAAGTGAATTTCAAAGGCTCTCCGTGATACATTTTTATGTTTTTGGCTATTTTAAGGCGTTTTTAGCAATTTTTAGCACAGATTCGAAGGGATACCGACAGAAATCCTTGAAACGATTAGAAGCGAAAAAAGATTGCTGCCATTAAATATTATAAAATGAATTATAAACAAGAAATTTCATTCTATTTCAAATTCTCCTCGCGATGAGAAAAGATTCTCTTCGCGTAGAGAAAATAATCTCTTCACGATGATAAAACATTTTCTTTGTAGTTTAACGATTTTAGTTGACTACTTTGAGTCTTATTTGTAAGATACGTTGA
>CAMVJO010000064.1 GCA_947167835.1 uncultured Prevotellaceae bacterium | reverse complement strand
TGTAGCGGACTTACTTCTGTAAATATCCCGAATTCTGTGACATCTATCGGCGAGTATGCGTTCTCAGGATGTAGCGGACTTACTTCTGTAAATATTCCGAATTCTGTGACATCTATAAATTACGGAATATTTATAAATTGTACAAATTTAGAATCAGTAAACATTCCAGAGAATGTCGACACAATAGACAATATGGCATTCCAAAATTGTAAGAAACTTTCTCAAATAGAACTACCGGACGGACTAATATATATCGGATATAATGTATTCGTTGGCTGTTCCAAACTTACATCCATCTATATTCCAAATAGCGTAAAAGCATTAGGAGGTTATTATGGATCTGATTTTGGGGGTTGCACTAGACTTAAGAAAATATATTGCAACATATCCGATCCCAATAGCATTAATCAGTATACATTTCGTGATATAGCAACAACAATATATGTTCCTATCGGAACTAAGGAAGCGTATGAAGATTATGGGTTTGTTACATATAGTACTTTTGAGGAAATGGATATGACCGGTGTTGAAGAAATGAAAAATACGCAAAATACTAAACCGATAGAATATTATAATCTGAAAGGACAACGCATCAATAAACCAAAACGTGGAATAGTTATTGAAAAATACAACGATAGCACTTCGCGCAAAGTTATGTTGAAATGATGTACATTTAATCAGTTCCTTTGAAAGACTGCTCGGAAAAAGTTAAGGGTTGTTCTAAAAATTAGGCTGTTTTGATTTTTCAAAGATTTTTGAGTGATTTTGTTTTTAATGCCGCAGAAGCATAGCGAGCTATGGTTCAAGGAATTAAAGACAATGGCGCCAAAAAGATTGAAAAAGCATACAGACCAAAAAAAGCTTCACAAAATTTTAAAACCTAATTTTTAGAACTACCCTTAACTTATTTCGAGCAGTTTATTTTTCACCGTACACAGCAATTATTTGAAAGAAATTCTCAGAAGAACCGATACATATAGTTGGAAAATCGTTTTTTTGCATTATCAAAGTATAAAATGAAAGAAATAAGGCAACAAAGTCTCTTATTTCACAGACACCTCAACTGATTATTACTTTAGAGGAAAATGCTGTTGCATCAGAAATTCGGAAAGCGCTGAAAATGATACGTGGCGTTGCTTCGGTTCGTATGTCTCGTGCGAAAGATGATAGACATGTAACTCCAGCACTCCGTAGAAGTATTCAGAAAGCCAGAGAGGAATCTGCTTCCGGTGATACAATCGTATGTAATAATATTGACGAAATGCAACAGTATTTTGATAGTCTATGATGTATCGTGTTGAATATTCCAAGGCGGCGGACAAAGCTTTGAGAAAATGGAAGAAATCCAATCCACGTTTATTCAAAAAAGCAACTGCACTCCTTATTGATATGATGTAGCATCCTCGTACTGGCCTTGGACATCCTGAACCTCTGGTTGGAGGAAATGATATTACGTACTCGCGTCATATCACTGCGTCGGACCGTATTATCTATGATATTTATGATGACCGGATTACGGTGCTCATAATTCAAGCAGAGGAACACTATAATGACAAGTAATAGGTTTTGTTTGATACTAATGCTTGCCTATTATTTCTTGCGTTGATTGTCATTATAACTTTATTACATAATCTTGCAGAAAGGCAATTCTCTTGCTTTTGAAAGATAAAAGTCAAAAGTATTTATTTGATTAATAGAAAAAGGAAGCACCTCGTTTGCTGGTGCTTCCTTTTTGGTTTTTGCAAACAAGGATGTTTGCGGTGAAGAAGGATTAAAGAAGTCTTCTTGCGCCGTCGCCGATAACAACGTCGATGACAACGGGTTTCTTACCGTACTTAGCTTCAAACTTCTCTACTACTTCTTTCTTGAAGGCGTCTACGAGTTCGTTTGCAACGAGGTTGATGGTGCAACCACCGAAGCCACCGCCCATGATGCGGCTGCCGGTAACACCGATTTCCTTGGCAATATCGTTGAGGTAGTCAAGTTCTTCGCAACTTACTTCGTATTCCTTGGAAAGACCGTGGTGGGTTTCGTACATCATCTGACCTACCTTTTCGTAGTCGTCGGCTTCGAGGGCTTCGCAGACAGCAAGAACGCGTTCTACTTCACCAATCACGTAACGAGCACGCTTGTATTCGTCGGCAGTTATCTTGTCTTTCACTTCGTCAAGCATGGCCATGTTAGCATCGCGCAGGCTTTCAACTTCAGGATGAGACTGACGGATAACTTCTGCCACGTGTTCGCACTGGAGACGGCGTTCGTTGTAGGGAGAACCCTTCAATTCGTGCTTAACGCAACTGTTTACGAGAACGAGTTGGTAGCCTTTCGGATGCCAGGGGAAGTATGCGATTTCACCTGAGCGGCAGTCCATACGCATGAGGTTGCCGGCTTTACCGAGGCAAGAGATAGCCTGGTCCATGATGCCGCAATTCACACCGATGTACTTGTGCTCTGTGCGTTGTCCTACGCGGGCAAGTTCCATGCGGTCGATTTTGTTTTCGCCAAAGAGGTCGTTCAGACCGTATGCGTAAGTGCTTTCGAGCGCTGCAGAACTTGACATACCTGCACCGAGGGGAACGTCACCTGCAAAGGCTGTATTGAAACCTTGAACGGGAACACCGAGAGCCATCATTTCGCGGCATACGCCATAGATGTAGCGTGCCCAAGTAGCCTTAGGACCGTTTTCGTCGTCGAGTGAGAACTGAACGCGATCCTTGAGGTCAATACTATAAGCATCGACTGTGCGTGTGCCATTAGGCTTGATTTCGGCAATCATTCCCTGTTCTACTGCACCAGGGAATACATAACCGTTGTTATAGTCGGTGTGTTCACCAATAAGGTTGATACGGCCTGGAGAAGCATATACGTTTCCTGTTTCTCCGTCGAAGTGTTTGATAAAGCGACTGCGAACGTCTTCGATAGTTAATTTCATAAAATTGAGATTATTTAGGTTTGTTGTTTTCTTGAGGTGCTCCGACCGAATGGTGCTGAGCAATATTCAGCCGGAGCACTATAGTTTTAGTTTTTATGCTTCTTTCTTGCTGACACGGCTGCCTACGAGAGCGTAGAAGAGGATGTATGCAGCGCAGAATACTACTACCCAGAAGCTGGTGATGTAGTCTGTAGCATCAGCAACGGCACCCTGAATAGCCATCATGACTGCGCAACCGAATACCATAGTCATAAAGATACCGCTGGCGATAGCTGTATATTTGCCAAGGCCTTCGACTGCCATATTGAAGATAGCGCCCCACATAACGCTGGTGCAAAGACCAACAAGCAGGAAGGAGAAGATGCCAAGTGGAATGTCTTGCCAGATTACTTCGAGCTTAGCCCAATCGACACCGGGGAAGCTAACCAATACATCGGCAGGAGCAAACATACCGAAGAGCACCAGAACGAGAGTGGCGATAGAAACGGTTGTTACCATTGCGCGACTGCTAACTTTGCTGCCGATAGCGGCACCTGCGAAGCGGCCAATGAGCATCATAAACCAATATACTGCTACCAACAAGCCAGCTACACCGGCAGAGATGCCGAAGCCTGCATTGGGATCGCCATCAACCTTGGCTGCTGTAAGGTATTGCAATACGTAGTTGGGCACACCAACTTCGATACCCATGTAAAGGAAAATAGCAAGTGCACCGAGAGCGAAGTGTCTGTAGCTCATTGCACCTTTTACGAGGTCGAGCTGCACAGGAGCCTGCTCGGGTTCGTCAATCTTGGTGAAGAGAATCACGACAAATGCTACAACGAAGATAGCAAGTGCGATGAACAGGGCAGGAGTGGCGTCAGCAATCTTGGCTTTTGTGGCATCTGCAATCAGAGCACCCATGAGGATGTAGCAAGCTACGGCAGCAGAACTGTTGAATACGCCGCCAATCTGGATGAGCTGGTTACCTTTGTTACCGCCACCGCCGAGAAGGTTCAGCATGGGGTTTACAACGCAGTTGAGGATACACATAGTCAAACCGCAGATGAAGGCACCGATAAGATAAACGGTGAAAACGAGACCAAGGTTCTTTTCGGCATCAAGTTGGCCGCTGAACCATTGAATCAGTATACCTACGCAGCCTACTGCAAGGCCGATAAGTGCCGTTTTCTTGTAGCCGTATTTTGAAATCAGCATACCTGCGGGAATACCCATGACGAGATATGCCACGAAGTTACCGTAGTTGCCGATTTGCGCCAATACGTTTGAAATTTCACCTTGGTTTTTGATGATGGTTGCCATAGGTGTGCAAAGATTTGTCACGAAGGCAATCATCGCGAAGAGCGCAATCATTACGATAATGGCTCCCCATTGTTTTTTTTCTTGACTCATTGTTTTTTAATGTTTAGTTATTGTTTATTTTATCTGTTTTCCAAATGTTTTCCTGTTCAAACAAATAAACCGCGTTGTCTCTCTGCAAATAAGTAGAAAGACAATGCGGTTAAACTGCCATTAACGGTCTGTGCCGAACTTGTAAATTGTTTTTTGTTCGTAGATTTCGCCAGGGCGAAGCACAACACTCGGGAAATATGGGTGGTTAGGACTGTCGGGGAAGTGCTGTGCCTCGAAGCACAAGCCACTACGACGCGGGAATGTGGCACCATGCTGTCCTTTGTAGCCATCTGCCCAGTTATCTGAGTAGAATTGTACTCCCGGCTCTGTGGTATAGACTTCCATTGTGCGGCCGCTTACGGGTTCTGTAATTCTTGCTGCAAAAGTAAGCTCACCTGGCTCGCGTTTGTTAAGCACATAGCAATGGTCGTAGCCAGCTCCGTTCTTGATTTGCTCATCATTAGGATCGTCTATGCGTTCTCCAACGGTGTGCGGGGTAGTAAAGTCGAAAGGAGTGCCTTTTACCGAACGAATCTCGCCTGTTGGGATGCAAGTCTCGTCAATGGGAACAAAGAAGTCGGCATTGATTTCGCAAACTACGTCTTCGCAGGTTGGGGTAGGGTTGGCAATTCCGGCAAGTGAGAAGAATCCGTGATGCGTCATGTTCACTACTGTCTTTTTGTTCGTAGTACCTTTGTAGTCTATCACGATTTCGTCGTCATCTGTCAGGGTAAACATCACGTTCATCTTGAGTTCTCCGGGGAAACCTTCCTCATAATATGCAGAAACGTAGCGCAAAACGAGGCAATGGTCGTTCACCTGTTCGGCATCCCATACTCTGGCGTGGAAACCTGTGGGACCTCCGTGCAAATGGTTGGGGCCGTTGTTGATAGCCAGGTTATATTCCTTGCCATTGAGGGAGAATTTACCACGTGCTATGCGATTTCCGTAGCGACCTACGAGGGTGCTGAGGAAAGGCTCGGGCGAATTGATGCAATCGTCTATGTTGTCGTGTCCCTGAATGACATTGGCAAAGTTTCCGTCGCGGTCGGGCACCATAATAGACACGATGCTGCCGCCATAGTTGGTAATGCCAACTTCCATGCCGTTATTGTTAGTTAGGAAGTAAAGATTTGTCTCTTTACCCTTAATTACTTTTTGAAAATCTTTGGGATTCAATTGACTTTTATTCTCCATAGTATTATTAGTTTAGTAAATATTCCTCGCAAAGTTAATATAAATCAATTTTTCTACCAATTTTTTCTTTTTCTTTTTGCGTAAAAAATTCTCTGCACCCATACTTTTTATGAAAATTCGGCTAAAATCACACATTATTATTTGATTTTTGTTCGTTTCTTGCCTCTTTCAAAACTAATAATAGTAAAAAGTAGTTTTTACTTTTTCTACTATTCTATTTCTCCCTATGCATAAAACAGCAAGAGGAAAGGAATACGAAAAACGTCGGGCAGCTTGAAAAAACTACTCGACGTTTTATAAAAATCATACAAGGTATTAGCGCAGGGCGTAAAGATTTGTGTTGTAGTTGCTTTCTACTGCGTTCTGTAATGCGTAGAGTCCTTGCATGTCGTTGGTTACTGTGATTTTCTGACCGGTTTGCAAGGTGGCTTCTATGGTTCCGTCTTCGTTGATGCGGAAGAGCTCCTGTGTTTCGCCGTCTTGCATAATGCTCCACGAGTTGTTCTCTTTATTATATTTGAGTGTGGTTGTCTCGCCTTCGGCAGATGTGATTTCATAGCCGTTCTCGGTTGATTTTACAGCGTACATCTTTCCGTCGCTGCCTACTACTTGTTTCGTGCTGGCGGTTACAGGGTTGGAACCAGACCAGAATTCAATGGTATTGAGCACTAATGCGTCAATGACGAGGCAGACTGGAGCTGCGATAGGTTGGAGAATCAAACCTACAACTCCATTAAGTATTTTACTGCTTGACATATTGCACTGCCACTTCTCGTATTTATTAAAGAGGTTGAATGAACCGATGCATGAAGTAAAGGCAATGCTACTTGCAATGGCGATGACAGCCAGTTTGAGTGTGTTCTTTTTCATAATGTTGGTTTGTTTTGATTTGGTTAGTTATTATGCTTTGTTTTCTTGCTGAAAAAGACCCGCAAACATAGACGGGCGTGATTGCGGATCTTTTATTTCTGAAACATGCTCTAAATTGATTTTTTATTTGATGTTTTCGTGCTGTATTTCGTTCTCTTTCGGAGCGTTGGTGTCGGAGTATGAATAAACTTTACCGTTCCTTCCTTCTCCTTGGAAGTGTGTTTCGTCTAATTCCAGTATGGTAACGGTATCGCCCTCGACTATCAGATTTCCGTTGAGTATGGTATATTTCTTGATAAACTTGTTAAGTTCTGTCAGGTTAATGAGCACGTTTAATGCCGTAGCTCCATTGCGAGTGGTAACCGCATAACTGTTGCCGTAGTCCAAGCTTCCATGAATCTGAGCCGCCGTTCCGTCTTCGCCGTCCTTGGTAAGGAAGAGGGTGTCGCCATAGTTGGTTACGAAAGTAAAGGAAGACATGGCGTAGTCGTCACAAATGCCATAGAGCGTAGCATCGCGAAGCGAGATGTCATCTGTTTCTGTGCTGTCTGCCGCTGCATTTTCATCGTTCTCTCCGTTGCCTCCGCCTTGCCCGCACGATGTGGGTAGGATAACGAGCATTGCGAGAAGCGTAATCGTCAGGAAATACTTTTTCATGGCTTGTATATGAAAAGTTGTAGGTTTTTCTTTGCTTTTAACAAGGCTATCTTATTTGTCGAAGTGGCTGTATATTACGCTAATGCTTGGAGCGTATT
Organism: uncultured Prevotellaceae bacterium; assembly: GCA_947167835.1. GTDB lineage: Bacteria > Bacteroidota > Bacteroidia > Bacteroidales > Bacteroidaceae > Alloprevotella. Next base: position 6,562 of record CAMVJO010000064.1, on the reverse strand, counting down.
TGCTACCGCCTTCGATTTTCACGCTTGTGAGGTCCAGATTATTTCTAAGCCTTACGAGTGTCTTTTGTACGGTTCCGTAATACGAAGTCGTGGTGGTATATTCCGGAGTGACAGGCACCAGCAGCACTTTGTTCCAGTCGGGATTTGCTGCCTCCCATGTGGCACGTTTTGACGCACGTTGTGTGTCGTTATCTGTAGGGAGCACACCGGCTTTCGTGTCTCTTTCTTTTGCCAGCGCGTTTATCATTCGGGCAATGTTGTTGAACGCATAGGAGTTCTGCGAGAAAACGGAGAGGAAGGAGGTGTTGCTGTCGGGCAACTTGTTCTTCTCGAAAAATTCCTTCATCTCGCTTTTCTTTACCATCAGCAAATAATCGGGAACAGAGAACAACTGCGATTCGTAGTCTAAGCTATTGTAACGGCGGAAGAATATCTGGGCGCTGTTAATCGTGTCGTTTTCGTGTTGCGTGCTTTTGATTTCAGAGATGGGGAGTGTCACTTCTGTGAAGACGGTGGAAGGCGATTTTACAATCGTATATGGATTGTCGCCAAGCAGGGAACTTACGTTGTCGTTAGTCACCGTCGTATTTTGCAGCACTTCCTCTGTTGCGGCCATACGTTTAATGCCCACGACAATGGTATCTTTGTCTTCTTCCTGGTACTTGAAGTAAAAATCAAGGGTAGATACCGCTACTTTTACCAGAGATCCCGTTCCTCCAATGCTTTTAAAGCTGAATCCCGGGCAAACATTTTTGATAAATGTATAGGAATTCTTGAAGTATTCAGGATGTTCGTAATAAGCGTTCAGCACTTTCTGTCCGTAGCTTACGGGCAGTTTTACACTAATGCGGCTGTAATTGGTACTTCCTTGCCCCGTAAAAGCATTTTCCCTACTCATGTCTTTGAGAGAATAGGTCTTTTTTATTCTAATAGCATCGGCAGCCTTGCTGATGTAGTCATCTGCTTTGAGGCTGGTGTAGTAAAGTTTGTTTTCCTGCATTGTGTTGTTGGCATCCAGTTCTTCTACAAGCATATTCATGGCAACGAGCGAATCGCCATAGTAGGTATCGAAGAACAAAGACAGTTCGCACGAATCGCATACGGCCTGTCCGCTACCATCCTTTACCATTCGACTGATATCGGGCAAACCGAAATCTTCGAGCAGGTGAAATTGTGCAAGAAATCCGCAGGTTGTCTTGGATTGTGTCTCAGGGTCGATGATACTTCCCATGTAACAGGTAGAAGTGTTGGCCAAAACGGAGTCAATCCTGACAGTACGCGAAGTAACGGCAAAGGAAGCCGTATCTGTATCGATATTATCAATGCTGGGCATGACATCTGTTCCGATAATTCCTGTAGTGTCGTCACAAGATGCCAGTAGTATAAGCGCGAGGCTTACTAAATATGCTATTCTTTTCATCAAAGGTTATTCAGTTTCGATGTTTTTTGGATTCTCGTGCACAACCTTCTCGTATTCGCTTACGTGTGTTTTGAGAGTTGTGGAATGATTTTGATAATGTCCTTTTTCTTGTCGGAGAAGTCCGTTATCTTTTCAGAGATATCCTTTATCTTTTTACCAATGTGCCTTATCTTTTTTCAGATGTCAGACATTATGCAAAAAGCATCGGAGTTTATATTTATAAAATCTTGCAAATCAGATATTTCTTCGTTTTTTCTAAAAGTATTGCGTTAATATCCGAAAGAGTAGCTTAGAACTTCATTAAGAATTCGTTGATCTTGTTGGCATCCTCGGTGAAGCGCAGGTTTTTCAGGCCGTGCTTAGTAACCAGTTCCTTGATGTCTTTACTGATTCCGGCACTTCCTTCAATAAATCCGTCGCTATAGGCTATGGCCAACTCCGCCAAAGAAAGTTTTGATTCGAGATCGATGCCTTTCTCTGCAATGTTTTCAAGGTTTGCATCCTTGAAAGGCAGGCAGTCCCTGTATTCTTCCATTTTTGGAACAAAGGGAAGATCGTCGAAACTCGTGAACACAACTTTAGTGTTCATGAAAGGCGGCTCGTTTCGGTAGGCAGTTTTGATAAATAGGGGGCAAATGGCAGAAATCCAGCCTTGACAGCAGATTACGTCGGGGTACCATCCAGACTTCTTGATAGTTTCCATCACGCCACGGGCATAGAAAATGGCACGTTCCATATTTTCAGGCAGATATTTGCCTGCTGCATCGTGCATCATGGTCTTGCTGTGGAAATAGTCGTCATTATCAATGAAATATACGTGCATCCTGGTTGCGGGCACGGAGGCGACTTTGATGATGAGCGGGTGGTCTGAATTGTTGATGATGATATTCATTCCGGAAAGCCTGATGACTTCGTGCAACTGGTTCCTTCTGATATTTATCACGCCCCAACAAGGCATGAAGATGCGGATTTCGCTACCGGATGTCTGAGTAACTTGCGGAATGTTACGTCCCCATCTTGATATTTCCGTTCTGGGGACGTAGGGTGTCATTTCCTGAGTAATAAACAATACTTTTTTTGCTTCCATTTGCGTTTAGAATGGTTTTTCTTCCCTATTATATTTATAAGGTGTATAATTCTGCTATGCAAAAGTAATATTTTTTTTTGTAATAGCCGCGTTTCTTCGTTTTTTTCTGCATCTTTCAAACAAATTTCCGGCTTTTGCAGGGTTATCCAACAAGTTTTGATTAAATTCGCGTGCAGATTTTGTGCAGTTGGTGCGTTACGATGGATTTGGGGTGATGATTCTTGTCTGATTGTTCCATCTTTTTCGTATCATGCTACCAGTACAAATATCCTTAATCGAATTATATCATTATGAAATCAAATAAGAGAATTTTTAAGCGCAGGTATTTCCTGGTTTTCTTCTTTTGCGCAGTTTTGGTCTTGTATATCCTGAAGAATTGCTACGACAATTCGTCTGAGACATCCCAGATGTTAGTAGAGCAAAAGCAACAAACGGCAGTTTCGTCCAAAGATACGGTATTGTGGCACGCTCAAATGGTGGATTCCATCATGCACGCTCCGCGAAAGGCCGTATGTCTTATTGACAAAGAGGGAAAGCCTGTCAAGAATCGCGTGACGAGTGTCTCAGACTTCAAGACTTGTTTTCCTGATGTCAATCCTATTCAACTGGCTACGGCTGAGAAATTAGGAATCAATACGACTCAGGATCGTGATGAAGCCCATTCGCAGAAGAGTGCTCTGGTTTATGTCGGAGACAATCCGTATTTCACGCTTGCAGACCTGACACATTCCATTCCTTATCTGGTTCCGCGTGCATCGCTCCTGTTGGAACATATAGGACGTGCCTTTATTGATTCGTTAAGTACGAAGGGACTGCCTTTCCATAAGATTAAAGTTACGTCAGTTCTCAGGACTCAGCAGGATGTTCAGCGTTTGCGTCGTCATAATAAGAATGCAACGGAAAACAGTTGCCACCTCTATGGCACTACCTTCGACATCTCATACAATGAGTTTGAGCCTGTAAACGGAATGGACGGCACACCGAAGCCTATGAGCAATCCTGTTGTGATGAAGTCCATTCTTGCTGAAGTGTTGGAAGACCTACGCGAACAGGGCCTTTGCTACGTGAAATACGAGTACAAGCAAAGTTGTTTTCACATTACGGCAAGATAAATAATCATCGTTTCTAAATTTGTTAGGTTATGGATAAAGTGAAATGGGGCTTTGTCGGTTGCGGCGAGGTGACAGAAAAAAAGAGCGGTCCGGCATTCAGCCTGATTGAAGGCTCAGAAGTCGTGGCCGTGATGAGCCGAAAAATAGAAAAGGCTGCATCTTATGCAGAACGCCACCATATTAAAAAATGGTATGACGACCCTGTAAAACTGATTAACGACCCTGATGTTAATGCTGTCTATATTGCCACGCCTCCTTCCACACATGCCACGTTTGCTATCATGGCTATGAAGGCAGGTAAGCCGGTTTATATAGAAAAGCCCCTTGCCTCGAATTATGAAGACTGTGCGCGTGTGAACCGTATTGCCGAAACGACGGGAATGCCCTGTTTTGTTGCCTACTATCGCAGGTATCTTCCATATTTCCAGCGCGTAAAACAGATGGTGAATGAAGGTGTTATAGGAAAGGTGATGAATGTACAGATTCATTTCTCCGTTCCTCCTCGTGACTTGGACTATAATCGTAAGAATCTGCCATGGCGTGTGATTTCCGACATAGCGGGTGGTGGTTACTTCTACGATTTGGCTCCACACCAGCTGGATCTTTTGCAGGAAATCTTCGGTCCTATACTTGAAGCCGAAGGTTTCTGCAGCAATCGCGGAAATCTCTATGAAGCTGAGGACAATGTGGGAGCTTGTTTCCGTTTTGCCGATGGTTTGACAGGTTCCGGTTCCTGGTGTTTCGTATCTCACGAATCGGCTCGTCAGGATTTCATTGATATAGTGGGCGATAAAGGTTCTATTCGCTTTTCTGTTTTCACCTATCAGCCTATTGTTGTAAATACAGAGCAAGGTCGTCAGGAATTAGTCATCGAAAATCCTCAATATGTGCAGTTGCCGCTCATTCAGTCGGTAGTCAATCATCTTTTAGGTAAGGAAATCTGCACTTGCGACAGTATTAGTGCAACTTCTGTCAATTGGGTGATGGACCGCATCCTGCATAAATTCTGAGCCTACCTTTATAATATTATTATTGCTGCGAATAAATTCTTTTTTATAAACAGAGTCTTTTAGAATCCCTTCTCGAATCCAGTATATATGCGTCATATCTTTGTTTCACTCCTAAGTATTCTGTGCTTGAACGTGGTTGCACAAGCAGATGTGCTACCAGTGTATCAGGACAGCATTACTGTTTTTCAGGATGCCCTGGAGTCTGAACAAATAGACACACTTGGTGTAAATCAGGCAGAAACAAAGGAAAAGGAAAACTTCTTTGTCAAGTTTTTTAAGGGGTTCAACAATTACGATACCAATTATATTGAACCCAATCACTATAATTTCAGTCTGATGATGCTGAATTCCAATATGTATCAGACGTATGTTTTGGGTTATAAAGGTATTGACGATAAAGATTATTCCATTAGAGTTTCTCCAAAGCCATCTTTGAAAGTCGGTCCCTATTTTGGTTGGCGTTGGCTCTTTGTAGGTTATACTTTCGACGTATCTGGTAAGCAGAATGTGACAAAGACGCATGAATTCAGTCTGAGTCTATACAGTTCTCAGGTAGGTCTGGACTTCCTCTACGTAAATAGCAAAGGAGATTGCACCATAAAATCCGTAAGTGGCTTTGATGATTATACAAGTTCGGTAGTTACCGGACAGAATTTTGCGGGTGTTAGTTCGTATATCTTCGGTTTGAATCTTTATTACGTATTCAATCACAATCATTTCTCTTATCCCGCAGCATATAGCCAGAGTACTGTACAACGTATCAGTTGTGGTTCGTGGATGCTTGGTTTACGCTACGATCATCAGCATACTACTTTTGACTATTCCCAACTTCCTTTAGAATTGCAGCCAACTATTCCAACAACGATTAAGTCTAATTATAGTAGAGTAGTTTATCGTAACTACAGCATCAGCTTCGGTTATGGCTATAATTGGGTTTTTGCACGCAATATGCTTTTCAATCTCTCGTTGATGCCGTCTGTCGGATACAAGCAGCGAGAAGGCGCAGCTTTCCAACGAGGTACGATTATAAAAGATGTGCGCAATTTCAATATAGACCTGATTTCCCGTGCCGCAGTGGTGTGGAATAATACACATTGGTATTGCGGACTTTCTTATGTTGGGCATCTATATAATTTCCGTGAGCAGAAATATTCTTTAATCAACAATGTAAACTATCTCTACTTCTATGTCGGATTCAATTTCCTCCGCCGAAAAAACTAATGTGCCCGATATGGAAAGTAGGGTAGTGGAGCGCCATCCTTTTATTCCCTTTCTGCCACCAAATGCCAAGGTCTTGATGCTTGGAAGTTTCCCGCCTCAACCCAAGCGCTGGGCAATGGATTTCTTTTATCCCAACTACACCAACGATATGTGGCGCATCATGGGACATATCTTCAAGCATGATGCAGATTGTTTCGTGGATAAACCCAATAAGTGCTATCGCGAAGAAGCTTTGCGACAGTTCCTCGAAGAAACGGGTATCGCACTATTCGATACCGCCATGGCAGTAATTCGTACTACGGGAACGGCATCTGACAAAGACCTTGTAATTGTTGAGCCTACCGACCTTTCTCTTCTTCTCTCGCAAATTCCACAATGCAAAGCTGTTGTTGCCACAGGACAGAAGGCAGCAGAAAATATTTGCGCGGCATATCAATGCGAAATGCCCGCAATAGGTTCCTTTACTCCCATACAAATTGCAGGTAAGATGCTCCGATTCTACAGAATGCCTAGTACCAGTCGTGCCTATCCCCTGAAAATGGAACGTAAAGCCGAACCATACGCCAGAATGATGCGCGAAATCGGATTACTTGGTTAAGTAGTCATCCCTTAAATATATATTAAATATCTGATTATCAATAAAATATACGATTATTATTTTGTTATATCAACAGGATTTTGTAAATTTGCGTTATAAATCTGGAAGATTTCG
>CAMVJO010000063.1 GCA_947167835.1 uncultured Prevotellaceae bacterium | reverse complement strand
AAAAAAGCTTCACAAAATTTTAAAACCTAATTTTTAGAACTACCCTAAAAATAATACAGACCCTGCATAATGGCTAATTTAGCATCTTTGGCAAAAGATACTGCCATCTACGGATTGAGCAGCATCGTGGGAAGATTCCTTAACTACATGCTTGTGCCGCTTTACACGGCAAAAATCTCGGCAGCATCGGGAGGATATGGTGTGATTACCGAGATATACAGTTATGTGGCGCTGATGTTGGTGCTTCTCACGTTCGGAATGGAAACTACCTTCTTCCGGTTTATCAATAAAGAGGAGCGCGAAGAGGATGCCTTGCGGGTATATTCCACTACCTTGACGATGGTGGGATTTGTCGGCCTGCTTTTCATTGCGCTCGTTATGGTATTTATCGGTCCCATCGCAGAAGCCATGAATTATGCCGACCATCCGGAATATATCCAGATGATGGCGGTCTGTGTGGCCGTAGATGCTTTTCTTTGCATGCCGTTTGCATATCTTCGCTACAGGAAAAACGCATTGAAGTTCGCTTCGCTGAAATTTTTCATTATCGTACTGAATATTTCACTGAACCTCATTTATTTCCTTGTGCTGCCGGAAGTCGTTGATGGCTTCACGATTCAGATTGGCTACGTCTTCGCCATGAATTTGTTCTGTACATTGATAACTGTCGTGTTCCTACGTAAAGAACTGACGGGTTTCCGCTGGACTTTCGATGCGACATTGATGCGTAGCATGCTGAAATATTCGTGGCCCTTGCTGATACTGGGCATTGCCGGCATACTGAATCAAACTGCCGACAAGATGATTTTCCGTCATGTGGTGGAAAATCCCGAAGAGGGCAAGGTACAGTTGGGTATCTACGGCGCATGTACCAAGATAGCCATGATAATGGCCATGATCACGCAGGCATTCCGTTATGCCTACGAGCCATACGTTTTCAGCATACAGAAAGACCGCGACAGCCGCGAGACATACGCTAATGCCATGAAGTATTTTCTGATTTTCACGCTCCTGGCATTCCTTGTCGTCGTGGGATATATGGATATCCTGAAGTTTATCATAAAAAGAGACTACTGGGACGGATTGCGTGTCGTACCAATTGTAATGGCTGCCGAGATTATGATGGGAATCTACACCAATCTTTCGTTTTGGTACAAACTAACCGACCGAACTATCTGGGGTGCATGGTTTTCGGGCGCAGGTTGTTTGGTTTTAATCCTCATCAATGTCTTTTTCATCCCACGTTACGGATATATGGCCTGCGCTTGGGCCGGAGTTGCGGGATATGGAACGGCTATGCTCCTGAGTTATTTTGTGGGGCAGCGATATTACAAGGTAAACTACCCATTGAAAAGTATGGGAGTCTATGTTTTTGTGGCTGCGCTCTTCTTTACCATCATGCAGTTCCTGCCTGAAGAATGGCCGGCCTGGGCAAGATTATGCGTCAATACGGTTATCATCATTTTGTTCGTGGCTCATATCATTCACTACGACTTCCCGCTCAGAAACTTGCCCGTTGTAGGTAAATACTTCAGACCTAAGAAATGAAAGCCTCGCATCACGAAAAGATTACGCAGCACCAACTTGCAAATGGCTTGCAGATAGTTTACGAAAGGTCGGAGTCACCGGTCGTTTACTGCGGCTATGTGGTGAAAGCCGGCACATGTAACGAAGAAAGTGCCGACACAGGCATGGCGCACTTCCTGGAACACATAAGTTTCAAGGGGACTTCGCATCGCAAGGCCTTTCAAATCAATCGTTATATCGATGCTGTGGGTGGAGACCTCAACGCCTATACCACGAAACAGGACACTGTTTATACGATATCTATCCTGAAAGACCATTTTGCTCGGGCTGTAGAACTGCTTACCGACATCGTATTTTTCAGTACCTACCCGCAACGCGAGATAGACCGCGAGGTAGAGGTGATTTGCGACGAGATAGAGAGTTATCAAGACACACCTGCCGAATTGATATTCGACGATTTCGAGCGTTTGCTCTTCAATGGCCATGCTATGGGGCGCGATATCCTCGGAACGCCCGAACGTTTGCGTGAATATACCACCGCTGATGCCATGCGCTTTGCCGAAAAATTCTATTGTCCCGACAACTGCGTGTTTTTCGTGCTGGGAAACATAGATTTCCCGCTACTCGTGAAGCGATTGGAGCGACTTACGCAACCCGTTCTGCGCCGTTGTTCCGGTAAAACGGGGGAAATCGGAAAAGTTTCCGATGAAATGGCGCTTTTTCGCGAACATCACCTGAAAAAAGGCACTCATCAGTCGCACGTTGTCGCAGGTTCCTATCTGCAAGACGAACATACCGTGAAACGCTCCGCTGCTATGTTGCTGAGTAACCTACTTGGCGGACCGGCCATGAGTTCTCGTTTCAATCAGCTCCTACGCGAAAAGGCAGGACTGGTATATAGTGTAGATTCCTACTTGACACGCTATCGCGATATTCTGGTTTGGAGCGTTTACTTCGGCTGCGACACTCACGATGTGCCACGTTGTCTGCAAATCATCCGCAGGGAAATCCGCAGGATGGCAGCCGCCCCGCTTTCCGATGTACAACTGCGTGCGGCCAAGCGACAACTCATCGGACAGATGGCACTCTCGTTGGAACAGCGCGAAGGTTATGCCGTTTCGCTCGGGCGCAGCATGGCTCACTACGGCAAGATTCGCGACATTGACGAGGAAATGCAGGCCATCAACGCACTTACCGCCACCGATGTCCAACACGCCGCACAATCCTTCTTCGACGAAAGTCGCTTGCTCACCCTTATCTACGATTAATTCTTCGCGTATCCCGTATTATTTCAAGCGAAAAAAATTTGTCCCGAAATAACAGGCCAAATAGTGTCGAGCTATTTTTATTTTTCTCGGAGCTAAATTTTGTTATCTCCGAGTCCATTACCCCCATATCCTCGGGTTGCCCGATAAAAGGGGCCACTTTTATCGGGCAACCCGTGCAAATCGCCCATTTCCCCCATGAAAAACCATAAAGAAGGCCATAATTTGTAACGAAAGTATGACAAACCATGCCGTAATTGGGAAATTAGGATTTTTGCTGCGGCATAAAATCGGGGAGAGTGGACGAAAATCCTGCTTTTTTTCGTAAATTTGCGCACAGATGCGGTTTAAGTGTGTGCGGGCATGGCTTAAAAATTCATGGAGACGGCACATTAACGCGTAAAGACGACACAAAAAGATATGACAGACATTAGAAATATAGCTATCATCGCCCATGTGGATCATGGCAAGACAACATTAGTTGATAAGATGCTGTTGGCGGGAAATCTGTTCCGGCAAAATCAGAATGCCGGTGAGTTGATTCTCGACAACAACGAGTTGGAGCGCGAACGCGGCATCACAATTCTTTCTAAGAACGTTTCCATCAATTATAAGGACAAGAAAATCAATATTATCGACACTCCGGGACACAGCGACTTCGGAGGAGAAGTGGAGCGCGTGCTGAATATGGCTGATGGTTGCCTGCTTCTTGTTGATGCCTTTGAGGGACCGATGCCGCAGACGCGATTTGTGTTGCAGAAGGCCTTGCAAATCGGTCTGAAACCCATAGTAGTGGTAAACAAGGTGGACAAACCCAACTGCCGCCCCGAGGAAGTATATGAAATGGTGTTCGATTTGATGTTCGACCTCGGCGCTACCGAAGACCAACTCGACTTTCCCGTGGTATATGGCTCGGCCAAAAACGGATGGATGGGTGAGGATTGGAAGCAGCCCACCGATAATATCAACTACCTGCTTGATAAAATCATTGAAGTGATACCAGCTCCGCAAGTGCTTGAAGGTACACCGCAAATGCTCATCACCTCTCTGGATTACTCCAACTACACGGGACGTATTGCCGTGGGACGTGTGCATCGCGGCGAGATAAAAAGCGGTATGTCGTGCACAATTGCACACCGCGACGGGACAATGGAGCGTACCAAGATAAAAGAATTGCAGACCTTCGAGGGAATGGGACGTAAGGCCACGGAATCGGTAGGCAGTGGCGATATCTGCGCCGTTATCGGTCTGGAAAACTTCGAGATAGGCGACACACTCTGCGATATCGACAATCCCGAACCGCTTCCTACGATAGCCATCGACGAACCCACGATGTCTATGCTTTTTACTATCAACGATTCTCCGTTTTTCGGTAAGGAAGGTAAGTTTTGCACCTCACGACATATCGGCGACCGCCTGAACAGAGAATTAGAGAAAGACCTTGCTTTGCGTGTCACGCCACAAGGTACTGATAGTTGGATCGTATCGGGACGTGGCGTGCTGCATCTGAGTATTCTCATCGAGACAATGCGTCGCGAAGGCTATGAATTGCAAGTTGGTCAGCCGCAAGTGATCTATAAAGAGATAGACGGACAGAAATGTGAGCCGATAGAGGAACTTACCATCAACGTACCCGAAGAGTTTGCCTCGAAAATGATTGATATGGTCACGCGACGTAAAGGCGAAATGACATCTATGCAAACTGTCGGCGACCGTTGCGATATTGAGTTCCTGATACCTTCGCGTGGCATCATAGGATTACGCACTAATGTGCTGACAGCATCTCAGGGCGAGGCAATCATGGCACACCGCTACAAGGAGTATCAACCTTTTAAGGGAGAAATTCAACGTCGCACGAATGGTTCGATGATTGCCATCGAAGCAGGAACCGTTTTTGCCTACGCACTGGATCATTTGCAGGATCGCGGTAAATTTTTCATCAATCCGCAGGAAGAAGTCTATGCAGGACAGGTTGTTGGCGAGCATGTACATGAAAAAGACCTCGTGGTAAATGTCACCAAAGCCAAGCAACTCACCAATGTCCGCGCCAGCGGAACCGATGAAAAGGCACATATTATTCCGCCTGTCGTATTTTCGCTCGAGGAATCGCTGGAATATATCAAAGCCGACGAATACGTGGAAGTTACCCCCAAGTCAATGCGTATGCGCAAGGTGATATTAGACCATCTTGCCCGCAAACGCGCCAATAAGGAGGACTGATTTTCGTAGGGAATCCCGCTAATGATGCGGAAATTCCCATTTTCTCTCGGTATCTCCGCACTATTAAGGGTTGTTCTAAAAATTAGGCTGTTTTGATTTGCTTACACTCTCTATACGTTTGTTCCTGCAACCCGCAGAGCTTCACCCTACGGGGCAGATAACAAACAGAGTGTGCGCGAAGAATTCAAAGATTTTTGAGTGATTTTGTTTTTAATGCCGCAGAAGCATAGCAAGCTATGGTTCAAGGAATTAAAGACAATGGCGCCAAAAAGATTGAAAAAGCATACAGACCAAAAAAAACTTCACAAAATTTTAAAACCTAATTTTTAGAACTACCCTTAAGAATTTTCTATATAGTCGGGAAAGTTTTCAGGAAGTATCCGTTTATTATCAAAGACTGTACGCAAAATGGCTTTTGAAGGAAAGAAAATAATGTACGTTCACGGATTTGCATCATCGGGACAATCTGGTACGGTGCGCCATTTGCGCGAGGTATTGCCGCAGACCACGATTATAGCTCCCGATGTTCCCGTAGAACCTCTTGAGATGCTACCCCTTTTGCAAGACATTTGTCAAAAAGAGCAGCCAAACCTCATCATAGGTACGTCGATGGGCGGAATGCTCACGGAGATGCTTTATGGTTTCGACCGCATATTGGTAAATCCCGCCTTTGAAATAGCCGAAACTATCCGTACAAATCCCGATATGGGGCTGGGAAGACATCCTTTCTTCAATAAACGGCAGGACGGTGCCACGGATTTTCTCGTTACCAAGAAGACAATTCAGGATTTCCGCACACTCACTTCGCAGAACTTCGCACATGCCGATGAAGATTGCGAACGTGTGGTGGGATTGTTCGGACGTAACGATCCATTAGTTCATACTTTCGATATTTTCCGTCAGCATTATCGTCATGCCATCCGATTTAATGGCGAACATCGCATAACTGATAGCGTTTTGCTCCACACCCTTTTGCCGGCCATCCAACGTATCGACGACAAACAGGAACATAGGCAGCGCCCCATCGTATATATCGATATAGACTGTATGCGTCGTGACGAAAAGAGCGAAGTTAGTGAGGCTTCCTTCGCCTTCGAGAAACTTTTTGACCGATATCAACTTTATGTGCTGGCACCTGCTGAATGGAATGATGCCGAAAAATGGAATTCTGTGCAGCATTGGGCTGATTCCTTCCTCGGTATATTGGCATATAACCGCGTTATCCTCTGCCAGGAGCCCGCGCTTATTTATGGAGACTACCTTGTTTCGAGAAATCCCTGCCCCGATTTTATGGGAACCGTACTTCGCTTTGGCGATAACCCCTTCCGCACTTGGGAAGACGTACTTGATTTCTTTTCTCACTTAGGCGGCCAATAAAAGCGCTGAGAAATCCTAGGATAGCCTATGAGAACCTAGGAAAACCTAGGGAGAAACGCTAAAAAGACCTTGAGAAATCTTAGGAATGCCTAGGAAAACCTAGGAAATCCTATACAAAAGCTCCAAAAATCCTTGAGAATCCCCTGAAAAACCCTGATACTTTCATCAGAAACCACCGATATATTATGAAAAATCTCTCGTTTATATTCCGTTTATTCCTTGCCGCAGCCGTTTTGTTCTCGGCAAACATGGTGCAAAGCCAGAATACCGAACTTTTTGTCACCCGTAGCGGAAATATTCCCTACCGTATTCCTGCCATTGCCAAGACAAGTAACGGACGCCTCCTCGTTGTTTCGGATTACCGCTACTGTAGAGCAGATATTGGCAACGGTCGTATCGATTTGCAGTTACGTATTTCGGGAGATAACGGCAGTTCGTGGACAACAGCCAAGACTATTGCAACGGGCGACGGCATTATGGACAGCCAAGGCCGCAATTTTTCGCTCACAGCCGGATATGGCGATGCCGCCCTCGTAGCGGATAGAGAATCCGACGAGGTTTTGCTCGTTTGTGTCTGCGGTTATCAGACTTTCCCAAACGGTACACGTGAAATTCCTAACCAAGTTGCTATTTTACGCAGTCATAACAACGGAAATACCTGGAGTGTTCCTAAAGTTGTCACCGAGGATTTCTACAAACCCTTTGACGAAAATTGCAATCACGGACCTATCCAGTCTTTGTTCGTAGGTTCCGGAAAAATACATCAGAGCCGTTATGTGAAAGTTGGGGACTATTATCGCATTTACTGCTCGACATTGAGTAAAGACCGCTCGGGAAATTACGTTAATTACGTGTATTATTCCGATGACTTCGGCGAAACTTGGAAAATATTGGGTGAAATCAACAATCCGCCCATACCTACCGGAGCCAATGAACCCAAAACCGAAGAATTGCCCGACGGTAGCGTGGTGGTAAGCAGTCGTGTTACGGGCGGAAGGCTATATAATATTTTCCGGTTCACCGATTTCGAGAAAGGAGAGGGACAATGGATGGATTATGCTTCGTCAAGCAGTAGCAATAACGGCGTTGTGGCAACAGGAAACTCATGTAACGGCGAAATAATCATGGTTCCTGCCGTACGTAAGGCCGATAATCAAACCGTGATGCTGGCTATGCAGTCTGTTCCCTTCGGAAACGGACGCACCAACGTAGGTATTTACTACAAGGAACTGAGCAATTACGAAAAAGACTACAGCAATCCGGCCGTTTTTGCGAAGGATTGGGACGGAAGTCTGCAAGTTTCGGATATGGGTTCGGCATATTCCACAATGGTGCTGCAAGACGATGGGAAACTGGCGTTTGTTTATGAAGAATCTACCTACAGTGCAGATTATACCATTATCTATCGTCCACTTTCTGTGGAGGAAATCACAGGAGATGCCTATTCCGTGAAAATGGATGCCACTGAAGCCGATTTTGCTCCGATGATTATTCAGCAACTCTCAGCACAAGCTGCATCATTAGTGGAAAAAGATTGCGTTGGTGGCGTATCGGATGAAGTTGCCGGCACCTTGCGACAAATGGCTATGAATAGCAACGGAACACCTCAGAGTGTTACGGATTTTAATAAGTATTTGGCAACATCTATGACGCCGATGGTGCCTGGTAAGTGGTACAGACTGAAGAATAAGCAGTATGGAAATTATCTTACCGCCTATGTAGCCACTGATAGCTACTATGCCGGCGCGAATATGAACAAGACAAATTTGCAGCAGTTGTACTCTTTCCAACCCGATGGCGATAAATTCTTCCGTATGACGACGGCACAGGGCACTAAGACGGGCATTACGCAGGAAAAGAACGTGAATGTGAAGACCGCAACGGCAGAAAACACAGAAGAACCTGGTCTTTATACCGTTTATTGGGATGCCGACGGTTTTTCCGCCGTGAACTGCATCAATCCTACGCATGCAGCATATACTGTCCTGAATCAAACCAGTGGTAACCGCGTAGTAGGATGGAATACTGCGTCGGACGGCTCTAAATGGTGCATGGAACCGGCAAAAGACTTCAACATCAGCATTAGTAATGTCGGGGCAACGGCTAAAACCTACCCCATGCCGGTTACTTTGCCCGAGGATTTAGAGGTTTATACCGTGAATCGCATCCTTGATGCCGACAAAGATACAGCTGTTGCCGTGTTGAAATCTATTGAACATTCCATATCGGCAAATGTCCCTATAGTAATGAGAGCTAAGCGCGGAACATATACCCTTACTATCGACACCACGAACGATGCTGTGGCGCCAACGGATGCCTATGCGGACTTTATGGGAAACGTGGAGCAGCAAGCGATAGAAGGCGAAGGACTATATGCCTGGACTACCCTGAATAGCAATCCGGGATTCCGACTTCGCAAGGAATCGTCCAACCGTGTGGGAGCAAACACTCCTTATATTATATTAAAGGGCGCCGCTTGCAATTTCATTCGCATAGCTACCGAGGAGGAGTTGCTGGGTATAGAATCCGTAAAGGCAGAAAAGACACAGGAAAAGGCGTACGACCTGAGCGGACGCCGGACCGAAAATGTTAGAAAGGGACAGATTGTCATCACGGAAGGCGGAAAGAAAAAACTTAATCTGAGATAACTATGAAAAAGTTAGTGATACTTACAGGCGCCGGCATGAGTGCTGAAAGCGGGTTCAGCACTTTTCGCGATAAAGGCGGACTTTGGGAACAATATCCCGTAGAAGACGTTGCCACCCCCGAAGGTTGGGAACGCAATCACCGACTTGTGACCGATTTCTACAACTCTTTGCGACAAGGGCTTGTAGAAGCCGAACCCAATGCCGGACATTACGGTGTGGCCGAACTCGAAAAATATTTTGACGTGACGGTTATCACCCAAAATGTGGACAATCTGCACGAACGCGCCGGCTCTACTGATGTGATACATCTGCATGGTGAACTGATGAAGGTGTGCTCTTCAAAAAATCCTAACGATTCGCGATACATACGTACGCTGAAGGACGACGAAATCACGGTGCCGCACGATGCTATGTGCGAGGACGGTTCGCTTTTGCGCCCCTGGATCGTATGGTTTGGCGAGTCTGTTCCGAAATTAGAGGTGGCAGCGAAATGTACCGCCGAGGCCGATATTTTTGTCATCATAGGAACGTCGCTTAATGTCTATCCCGCTGCCAGTTTGGTGTATTATGTGCAACCTGGCACGCCAATCTTCCTGATTGATCCCAAGGAAGTGAATATTTCCGCCAACCTGCATGTAGAAGTCATACAGCAAGTGGCTTCAAAGGGCGTGGCAACGCTCACCGAAAGGCTGAAAGCGTATCTTTGAAGCGCATACGAGAAAAATCCTGAAGACTTAGCAAGAAAATCCTTAACCTTATAAAAAACAATCGCTATTATGAAAAACACTGCATTATTGATGACGCTTTTTGCCGCCTTGCTTTTTGCATCTTGCGGTGGCGCAGCGAAAAATCAGGCTGAGCCTGAAAACGACTCTACGGAGACCGTAGAAACGGAGGCACAGGAAGAGACCGAAGAAGTCGAAGAACCTGCTGCAGTCGAGGAGGAAAAAGACTATAAAGGCGAACTTGGCCTGTTTGAACTCCGCGGTCCGGTGAAATCGTGCACATGGAAAAACAGTTATGGCTCATTTACCCGCACTTTCGACGAGGATGGCATGTGGCTCACCCACACTGGGAAGAGTTTGAAGGCCATTTATCCCAGCGGTATCAAACGTGATGCAAAAGGACGCATCGTTAAAGGCCTTATTGACGCCGATGGCAACGGAGATACCTACGCTTACAACGAAGACGGCAGCAAAAAGAAAGCTACCTACGCCTTTTTCGATACTGTGACGGAAGAAACCTGCACCTATGACGACAGCGGTAAACTCACCAAGATGCATGTTGAAGATATGGGCATGGATGGCGAAGGACCGTACAACGAAACTTACGAAGACCTCGAAACAGACAGCCACGGCAATTGGACAAAACGCAAAGTGAAGGGCGGTCCGATGGCCGGTACCGTCACTCGCAAAATTGAGTATTTCTGAAAAATACAATAATTCGTACCCCCAGAATTTTGCTCCGGAAATTAACTCGGAGCAAAATCTAAGTATCTCGGAGATATTTTTATTTATCTCCCAATTAGTTCATGAAATAGGAAAATCATACGCACCTCTGCGCCCTTTATTCATCGGAATTTCAGGGGAAATTCGAGGTGAAAAAAATTACCCCCGAAGAACATGTAAATAGCTCCGAGCAATTTTTTTTGCTCGGAGCTATTTTTAATTAGTGTTGAGCTAATTTTTTTTTTGCTCGGAAATAAATTTTGATAGTGTCGAGCCCATTCAGCCTATCCTGCCCAAATTGCCCATTTTCCCGCCAGAAACCACGATGAAAAGGCCAAAATTTACCAAAAGCCAAGGCTAGCATTCCTCATCACCGCCCTTTCGCTGCCTTACTGCCTCATACATCAGGATAGCGGCGCTGACACTCACATTTAGTGAGTCCAATCGTCCGAGCATAGGGATGCGAATGTGGGCATCGGCGGCCTTTCGCCACGTATCGGTGAGGCCCGTCGCTTCTGTGCCCATGACAATAGCCGTAGCCCGCTGCATATCGCAGTTATAGTAGGGATGTGAATCCTGTAGCTGGGCAGTAAGTATCTGTATATGTTGCTCTTTCAGGAATTGTATGCACTCATCCGTTGAACATACGGTGACAGGCACATGAAACAGCCCGCCAATACTTGCGCGCACCACATTAGGATTGTATAGGTCGGTCAAAGGATCGCATACCACCACGGCATCTACTCCCGCCGCGTCAGCACTGCGGAGTATCGCGCCCAGATTTCCGGGTTTCTCCACACTCTCGAGCACCACCACGAAGGGATTTTCGGGCAGGTGCAGGTCTTTCAGTCCGTGCGGGCGACTGTAAACCAACGCCACGACACCCTCTGTCCCGCCTCGGTAGGCCATTTTCTCATATACCGCAGAAGAAACCCGTGTGACGGGCATATCCACGTCAAGTTCCACGCCTTCCAACGCAAACAGGCTCTGAATCTGATATCCGCACGCCATACAATGCGAAAGTTCGCGCCTTCCTTCCACTACAAACAACCCTTCGCGACGGCGCAGGGAAGATTTTTGCTGGAGTGCCGCCACATGTTTCACTTTGGCGTTCTGCACACTGGTAATCACGTCGTTTTCCATCATAATGCCGCAAAAATACATAAAAAAGCAAAGCAAGCATGAAATACCACCCCTAAAATAGCAGAAAAAAGTGAAAAAACTATGTTTTTTATAGCGCTTAAAATTTGCTGTTTAAGGATTTTTTCGTAATTTTGCTTGCTATTTAGCTATAGCACATCGAAAAAGTGGAAAATAGCACTATTAAACGACGAAATAAAGCATAAAAAATACAATGGATAATCAACAACAAAATGGCACGGCCAACTATTCTGCGTCAAATATCCAAGTTCTCGAAGGACTTGAGGCAGTAAGAAAACGCCCTGCCATGTACATCGGAGACATCAGCGAAAAAGGCTTGCATCACCTGGTTTACGAAACCGTAGATAACTGTATCGACGAAGCGCTGGCAGGTTACTGTAAGAATATCCAGGTAACCATCTGCCAGGACGAGAGTATCATCGTACAGGACGACGGCCGTGGTATTCCTGTCGATATGCATCCGAAAGAACACCGCTCCGCACTTGAAGTCGTCATGACAGTTTTGCACGCCGGCGGTAAATTCGACAAAGACTCGTACAAGGTGTCAGGAGGTCTGCACGGTGTCGGAGTAAGTTGCGTAAACGCACTTTCTAAGCACATGACCTCGCAAGTATATCGCGACGGAAAAATATACCAGCAGGAATATGAGATAGGACGTCCGCTCTATCCCGTGAAAGTGGTGGGCGAAACGACACTGCGCGGCACACGCCAGCAGTTCTGGCCCGATAACACCATCTTTACCACCACGCATTATAAATATGATATCATTGCCAACAGAATGCGCGAACTGGCTTTCCTTAATGCCGGTATTAAAATCACTTTGACCGACGAACGCCCCGACGATGAGGGAAATACCCGCACCGAAGTCTTCTATAGCGAAAAAGGACTCCGCGAATTTGTGCGCTACATCGACTCAAGTCGCGTACACCTCTTCGATGATGTCATTTATCTCAACACCGAGAAAAACGATATCCCCATCGAAGTCGCAATAATGTACAATACCTCCTACAATGAGAACGTACATTCTTACGTAAACGACATTAACACGATAGAAGGTGGTACACATCTCATCGGATTCCGCCAGGCTTTGACACGTGTGCTGAAGCGTTATGCAGAAGAGACGGCAGCCAAGCAGATAGAAAAGGCTAAAATCGAAATTGCCGGCGAGGACTTCCGCGAAGGTCTGACAGCCGTCATCAGTGTCAAGGTGGCAGAACCGCAATTCGAGGGACAAACCAAAACGAAGTTGGGCAACAGCGAAGTTACCGGCGCCGTAAATCAGGCTGTGGGCGAGGCTTTGACCAATTACCTGGAGGAACATCCCAAGGAAGCCAAGATGATTGTAGATAAGGTGATACTTGCCGCCACTGCCCGCATAGCAGCGAGAAAAGCCCGCGAGAGTGTGCAGAGAAAGAGCCCGATGTCGGGCGGCGGTATGCCAGGTAAATTGGCAGACTGCTCCAGCAGAAATCCCGAAGAGTGCGAACTCTTCCTTGTCGAGGGAGATTCTGCAGGCGGTAGCGCTAAATCTGCAAGAAAGCGCCAGACACAGGCCATTTTGCCTCTGCGCGGTAAGATTCTGAACGTAGAAAAAGCCATGTGGCACAAGGCTTTCGAGAGCGATGAGGTGAATAATATCATCCAGGCCCTCGGTGTTCGCTTCGGACTGGGAGAGGATTCCAAAGAAGCCAACATAGACAAACTGCGCTACCACAAAGTGATCATTATGACCGATGCCGATGTCGATGGCTCACACATCGACACATTGGTAATGACACTTTTCTATCGTTACATGCCGCAAATCATCGAGCGCGGCCACCTCTTCATCGCTACTCCGCCACTCTACCGCTGCAAGAAGGGTAAAGTGGAAGAATACTGCTATGACGAAAATGCCCGCCTGCGTTTTATTGAGCAATATGGCGACGGAACGGCCGATAGCATCATCACTCAGCGATATAAAGGTCTGGGAGAAATGAGTGCCGACCAACTTTGGGAGACTACTATGGACCCCGAAAACCGTTTGTTGAAGCAAGTGACGATTGAGAACGCAGCCGAGGCAGATTACATCTTCTCAATGCTCATGGGCGAGGACGTAGGTCCGCGTCGCGAGTTCATCGAGAAAAATGCCACCTATGCAAATATCGATGCCTAAAGTATAACGATTCTTCCAACGGAATTAAAACAGAAGGACTGCTCCGAAACATTCGGATTGGGGCAGTCCTTCATTTTTTTTGTGCATACTCCTATTATAATATATAGGGAGAAATGGGCAATTTGGGTAATTTGGGGTTGATTGGGCGATATGGGCTTAATTGGCTCGGAGATATCAAAAATTAGCTCCGAGAAAAATAAAAATAGCTCGACACTATTTAAAATTAT
>CAMVJO010000062.1 GCA_947167835.1 uncultured Prevotellaceae bacterium | reverse complement strand
AAATCTGCACATAGCCAAATTATTTCATGACTATATGCAGACTTTATTTGTTAAAAATAGTCTATAGGGACTTTTTCAGTGCCCTCGTTATTTCTGATACCATTTTTTAGTTAAAAGGAAAGTGGAAAGAGAAGGGGAAAGTATAAATTGGTTTATCTTCAGAAAAAAGAAGAATGAGTTTATTGGGAAATATGAAGTTGCTTCACTCTGTAAAGTTTAGGTTTACATTTAACCATGTATATAAACATGCAATCATAAAACTTGAAGATTAAACCTATAGTCGTCTGATTTTGGTTTACTATACCTTATTATATATATAAGAACATCTAAACTTAAACCTAAACCAACAATGATGGAATCCAACTATTTCTTTTTTTATTGAAAGTATGAAATAGACATGCAGCTTTAGTTTTTTTTGTTAAAATCAAACTCATTCTGCACGAAAAATGAGAATAATGGGTATGAATTCAAGATTTTTTTGTATTTTTGCAACCAGAATGTGGTGTTTGTTCATGAAGTTCAATCTTCCGGACTTACGAAGCATTTACAGTTAACGATTGTAAGACAGAAGTCAAGCAATCTAGTGTAAAACAAAATAAAGATAAAATCAAGAAATGAGAATGAATCTGCCATTGAGCCATTTTTTCCCTGAAAAATGAGGCAAAATGAGCAGAATGAGTCTAAAAAGAGGTGCCAGTACTTTACACTAACTCTGTAAGTAACTGATACTCAGCATCGTCTCGCAGCCGCGCAGGCAGACGTAGAAGGATAATAGCAGTTATCAGAAGCATAACAAAACTAAAAACAATCAATTATGCGAGTAATTATTGAAAAAGATTACGAAGCCCTCTCGAAGTGGGCTGCAAACTATGTGGTAAGTCGCATCAATGCCGCAAACCCCACAGCCGAAAAGCCCTTTGTGCTCGGTCTTCCCACGGGTTCCTCACCCATCGGAATGTATCGCGAGTTGGTAAAGGCTAACAAAGAAGGCCGCGTATCGTTCCGCCATGTGCTCACCTTCAATATGGACGAATACGTAGGACTTCCCGAGGAGCATCCCGAGAGCTATCACAGCTTTATGGCAAAGAACCTCTTCGACCATATCGACTGCCCAAAGGAAAACATCCACATCCTCAACGGTAATGCCAAAGACCTCGAGGCCGAATGTGCTCACTACGAGCAGATGATTCAGGAAGCCGGAGGCATTGACCTCTTCCTCGGAGGCATCGGTCCCGACGGACACATCGCCTTCAACGAGCCAGGTTCTTCACTCACCTCTCGCACACGTCAGAAGACACTGACCACCGACACCCGCATTGCCAACAGCCGCTTCTTCGGCGGAGACCCCGAAAACGTTCCTGCCCATGCCCTCACCGTAGGTGTAGGCACCGTTATGTCGGCTAAGGAAGTGCTCATCCTCTGCAACGGCCACAACAAAGCCCGCGCTTTGCAGGCAGCAGTAGAAGGCCCCGTCACACAGATGTGGACTATCAGCGTGCTCCAGATGCACCAGCACGGCATCATCGTATGCGATGAAGCAGCCTGCGAGGAAATCAAACACGGCACATACAAATACTTCAAGGATATCGAAAAAGACTCCCTCTGAATCTGAACGAGAGACATCCGCATTGAAGTAAATTGCTTCAAAAGGCGCTCAGGGCTGACTATTGGCTTTGAGCGCTTTTGGTTTTGATGGGGTGGGGGTGCTTGGCTGCTGCTGGGGCTTGGCTCTTTATAGGCTTTGATGGGCATTATGGGTTTATTGGGCTTAATGGGCGTTCTGGGTATTTGCCCATTCTGCCCATTAGACTCATTATCCCCATCAAGAGAAATAATCCCCATCGTGTCACCGTGTCAGCGTGTCACCTGAAATTTCCTTAATTCTCCATGTCCCTCTGAAAAATATTCCTGCGTGGTATTGTGCAGGAAGATAGAAAAACGTAAATTTGCAGAGAAATGATTCGCTGAATATCCGATTGTTTTTTCTCCTGCTTTAATACCGCTATATATAATATAATGGAAGACTTCATACATCTGCACGTTCACACGCAATACTCCATACTCGACGGCCAGGCCTCCATATCCAAGTTGATAGACAAGGCCGTCAGCGACCATATGCGCGGCTTCGCCATTACCGACCACGGAAATATGATGGGCATCAAGGAATTCTTCGACAGCTCGGTTTCGCTGAACAAGAAGGGCAAGGCTGCCGTCAAAGAAGCCGAGGAAGCCCTGGCAGCCCTTGACACAGGTACTTATGCGAAGAGCAAGGACGAAGCCGCACTCTCTGACGAGGACATTCGCCATAAGTGGGAGAAGAAACTGGAGGTGGGACGTGTGAAGCGCGACTTCAAACCCATCTTCGGTTGCGAGATGTATTGCGCCCGTCATTCCATGGACAGCCGGCAGGGAAAGGAAGATCAGGGCGGTTGGCACCTCATCGTCCTGGCCAAGAACGAGAAAGGTTATCACAACCTCGTGAAACTCGTCTCGCGTGCCTGGACAGACGGCTTCTATATGCGTCCGCGTACCGACCATGCCGACCTGGAAAGATACCACGAAGGACTGATTGTCTGCTCCGCCTGCATAGCCGGAGAAGTGCCGTCGAAGATTCTCAAAGGCGACCTTGCCGGTGCCGAAGAGAGCCTACTCTGGTTCAAGAAGGTATTTGGCGACGACTACTATCTGGAACTGCAACGACACAAGGTGACCGACCCCGAACAACGAGCCAATCGCGAGACCTATCCGCTACAGCAGACCGCCAATGCCGAACTCATAAAACTGGCACGCAAGCACGACGTGAAACTCATCTGCACCAACGATGCCCACTTTGTGGACGAGGAAAATGCAGAAGCCCACGACCGCCTCATCTGTCTCTCTACAGGTAAGGATCTGGACGACTCCACGCGTATGCTCTACTCCAAGCAGGAATGGTTTAAGACACGCGCCGAGATGAACAGCATCTTCAGCGATGTTCCCGAGGCACTCAGCAACACGCTCGAGATACTCGACAAGGTGGAGACCTATAGCATCAATCACGGCCCCATCATGCCCAACTTCGATATACCCACAGACTTCGGCACGGAGGAAGAATATCGCCAACGCCTTACGGAAGAAGACCTCTACAACGAATTCACGCAGGACGAAAACGGCAATGTGGTGATGAGCCGCGAAGACGGTATGGCGAAGATAAGCAAACTCGGCGGCTTTGACAAACTCTATCGCATCAAACTCGAAGCCGACTATCTTGGCAAACTGGCCTACGAAGGTGCCGTGCGCAGATATGGAGACCCCATACCTGAGAACGTCAGAGAACTCGTGAAATTCGAGTTGCACATCATGAAGACAATGGGTTTCCCGGGCTACTTCCTCATCGTGCAGGATTATATCAATGTGGCTCGCAACGAACTCGACGTGAGCGTAGGACCAGGGCGTGGAAGTGCTGCAGGAAGCGTAGTGGCCTACTGTCTGGGCATTACGCAGATAGACCCCATAAAATACGACCTGCTGTTTGAGCGTTTCCTGAATCCCGACCGTATCTCCCTTCCCGATATCGATGTGGACTTTGACGACGACGGACGCGGAAAGGTATTGCAATGGGTTACCAATAAATACGGCGAGGAAAATGTGGCGCACATCATCACCTACGGCACCATGGCCACCAAACTTGCCATCAAGGACGTGGCGCGTGTAGAGAAACTCCCGCTGGCTGAAAGCAACAGACTCTGCAAACTCATTCCCGATAAACTGCCCGAAGGACCTGACGGAAAATCTCCCAAACTCAATCTTGCAAACTGCATTGCAGCCATTCCCGAATTGCAGGAGGCCGAGAACTCTCGCGACCCCCTGATGCGCGATACCATACGCTATGCTAAGATGCTTGAGGGAAATGTGCGCAACACCGGCGTACATGCCTGCGGTTTCATCATCTGCCGCGATAAAATCAGCGACTGGGTGCCCGTGAGTGTGGCCGAAGACAAGAATACCGGCGAGCGCCTGCATTGCACGCAGTATGAAGGCAAGGTAATCGAGGATACAGGCCTTATCAAGATGGACTTTCTCGGACTGAAAACCCTGAGCATCCTGCGCGAGGCCGTAGCCGTAATCAAGGAGAGCACTGGCATAGAGGTAGATGTAGATAATATCGACATAGACGACCCCGCAACCTATCAACTCTACTGCGACGGACGCACCATCGGCACGTTCCAGTTTGAATCCCCGGGAATGCAGAAGTATCTGCGCGAGTTGCAGCCCTCCACCTTCGAGGACCTCATAGCCATGAACGCACTCTATCGTCCCGGGCCTATGCAATATATACCGCAGTTCATAGCCCGTAAGCAAGGCAAGGAAGAGATTACCTACGACCTTGACTGTATGGAGGAATACCTGAAGGACACCTACGGCATTACCGTATATCAGGAGCAAGTCATGCTGCTCAGCCGCAAGATAGCCGACTTTACCCGAGGCGAGAGCGACAACCTGCGTAAGGCTATGGGTAAGAAACTCATAGAGAAACTGAATCACATGTATCCCAAGTTCATTGCCGGTGGGAAGAAGAACGGCCATGATGAAAAGAAACTTGAAAAGATTTGGAACGACTGGCGCGCCTTCGCTTCCTATGCCTTCAACAAGAGCCATGCTACATGCTATTCATGGGTAGCCTTCCAGACCGCATACCTCAAGGCACATTTCCCCGCTCAGTATATGGCTGCCGTGA
This sequence comes from uncultured Prevotellaceae bacterium, assembly GCA_947167835.1. GTDB lineage: Bacteria > Bacteroidota > Bacteroidia > Bacteroidales > Bacteroidaceae > Alloprevotella. Next base: position 9,389 of record CAMVJO010000062.1, on the reverse strand, counting down.
TGAGTCGCAACAAGGACAATCCTTCCGAAATATCCAAACTGATGGACGAGTGCAAACTCATGGGCATCAACACACTTATCCCAGACGTGAACGAGAGCCGACTGAAATTCAGCGTCAATAACAGAGGCGATATCCGTTTCGGACTCGGCGCTGTCAAAGGCGTCGGTGCAGGAGCCGCCAATAGCATAGTGGAGGAACGCGAGAAAGACGGTCCGTATAGGAATGTCTATGATTTCTTCGAGCGCATCAATCTCTCGCATTGCAATCGCAAAGTCGTTGAAAGCCTCATTCTGGCAGGAGCCCTCGATTGCTTCGACAATGTGGCACGCGAACAATATTTCGTAAAGACAGATAGCGGAGACATGCTCGACACCCTGATGAAATATGCCAATCAGTTGCAGCAAGACAAGTTCAATATGTCGGCCTCCCTCTTTGACGGTTTCGACAGCGTGGAAATCACAAAGCCTGCCATACCTGTCAAATTCACTCCCTGGACAGACATCGAACGTCTCAATAAGGAGCGTGAACTCATCGGCATCTTTATCTCAGGACATCCACTGGACCGTTACAGCCTTGTATTGAACTATATGTGTAATACGTCAATGAACAGCTTGGTGCGCGACAAATACGAATCGCTCTCGGGAAAAACACTCACTATGGGCGGTATCGTCACCAATGTACGCCAGGGAATAGGTAAGAACGGCAAGCCCTTCGGCATAGTCCGCATAGAAGACTATCAGGGAATGGGCGAGATACCCTTGTTCGGAGAAGACTGGGCACGTTGGATGGGCTTCATGCACGAAGGAGCCGAACTCTACATCACGGGAAACATAGCCCCACGACGCTATCGCGAGACAGAATACGACCTGAACCTCAACAAGATAGAATTCCTCTCCGACGTGCTGCAACACATCAGTCGCGTGCTCATCACAATCTACCTTGACCAAGTGACAGACGATGTCATCAACGACTTCTCCGAGCTCCTTTCCGAAATGCCCGAAGGCCCGTCGCAAGTATATATAGACCTCTGTGATTTCGGAGAGAACAAACACATACACCTCAAGTCGGCAGGACATCCCATCATGCCCAACAAAGCATTGGTGGATTTCGTCAAGGAACACCCGGGAATGGTATTCTCTATCCCCGAAAATGCCAATTAACAAAGCTTAGGAATGAGGGCTTTCTCCCAGCCTTTCCATTGCCTGAAAAGAATAAAGCGAAGATTGGCACAAGATTTGCAATTTGATAATCAACACATTATAAAACTAAACGTATAAAGAAATGAAAAAGACAATTACAAACGAGAATTTCCAAGAGTTATTGGCACAGGGCTTACCTATGCTTGTTGATTTTTCTGCCACATGGTGCGGCCCCTGCAAGATGTTGAGCCCATTAGTAGATCAGTTGGCCGACGAATATGAAGGCAAAGCCATCGTAGGTGGTGCAGACGTGAACGATTGTCAGAACCTCGCTATGGAATACGGTATCCATTCCGTTCCCACCATCATCTTCTTTAAGGATGGCAAACCCGTAGATAGATCAGTAGGCGCAGTTCCCAAGAATGTGCTCGAAGACAAACTGAAAGCCCTCTTATAACTATGTCAAGCTTAGATCAGGAAATCTTTTTAGACGCGCAGGATGATGCAAAAGTAGTCGCTTACATCCGTGCGCGTCTTTCTGTAGAACAGCAAGAGCGTTTTACGGAAGATACACTCTACTACTTCCTTGATGTCCTTGAAGAATACTACGTGGAGAGCGGCATATTCGACCAGCAACCCGACAAAGACGGATACATCGACCTGAATGTATCCCTGATAGCCCAGCATCTGGCCGATAAAGCAAAGAAAGAAGGCATAGGCACCTTCGATCCGACAGACCTCGAAACCATCATCGAAGCCGAACTCGACTATTCAGCCGAAGTGGGAGAATAACTACGAAGCGTGAAGGCTCATAGAAGGCAATGGGCATGATAGGCGCTCTGGACAAGATGGGCTTAATGGGCTGGCTGGGGAGAATGGGTTTTAATGGGCTATTAGCTCTTGGCCTTTGGCCTTTGGCTTTTGGCCTTCGGCCTTCTGGGGCAATATAGGCAATATAAGCATGCTGGGCGTTCTGGGTTTTTGCCCATTCTGCCCATTAGATCCATTCTCCCCATAAAGAGAAATAAGACCCAAGCGTGTCACCGTGTCAGCGTGTCACCTGAAATTGGAGCGACCGAAAACAATAAATGGAGACTTGACGTATCTGTCATAGTCCCCATTTATTTTGTATTTACCCACGCGGGTGATTTGTCTATCGTTCGCCCATCTTTGTCATTAGTCAGATGAAAAGGTCATCCAATATTACCTCCTGATTAACATCCTTTGAGTGCTCGTTTTGAGTTATACCATTTGTCGTAATCATTACAAGCTGAATGGAGTGTGTCTTGGTATGTTGCTTGCAGTTCAAAAATGCGTCAATCTTATTGGCAAGTTCTATTTCGTATGACTTGTCAATAGTGAACTCGTGTTCGCTGAATTTCATCTCGCAGATATAGTCGGTACGCTCACCTTTCCATTCCAGTACGAGGTCTATCTGAGAAGTTTTTCCGTTAGGTCTTTGCCCTCTCCAGCAGTAGTTGCGGTTGATGGTGGCAATGCGCAGTTTATCCTTTATCTGTGATAAATGTTCTATACAGAGCAATTCAAAGGTGTTACCAGCCCAGGAATAGAATTTAGGGGTACGTTGTATTGCACGCCAATTGCCTGCCTCGGCTCCTTTTCCATGAATAAAATGAAGATAGAACATAGAAAAGAAATCCTTTAGCTGATATACTGTTTCAACACGCTCTTTACCATAGCGTGGATATTCACGAGTGATACCTGACTCATGGAGATTGTCAAGAATCTTTGAGAAGGTTCCGCCCAATTCAATTCCAACAGCTTCGGCAAGTTCGCGGCGAGTCATCCCGTAGAACTTCGTTCCAAGTGCCTTTACAATATCTACATAACGTTCTGAAGTAGTATACAGACCAGCATACACATCCTTAAACTCTTGGTTAATTCTTGTGTCTTTGAAAAAGAATGCATCGATATTCTCCGACAGATTCTTTTCATTATCTATGCGGTCAAGGTAATAAGGTATGCCACCGAATGTCATATAGGCAACGGCTATTTCATAACGAGAGAGATGGAATCCACGGCTCTTGAAATATGTCTCGCACTCCTTCAGCGTGAAAGGCAACAATCGTATTGTGTCAGTAAGACGACCATGCAGTCCACCGTAGTCGCGAATGACGTTATCAAGCATCCAGCTAGTTGCAGAGCCGCAGACAACAAGCACCACATTTCGCTGACGGTCAGCCCATGAATTCCAGAAGAACCCAAGCTCAGTTATCATTTCTGAGGACTGTGGGCCTGCTAGCCAAGGTAATTCATCGAGGAAAATAATACGACGTTCAGAATGTATCCCTTCAAGATGGTGTCGGAGCAGACGGAAAGCCTCACGCCAGTTGGTGGGGCGGGGTGTATCTTCTGACATACCGACATCCAAAAGACTCTCGTAAAAGTGTTCAAGCTGTATTTGTCTGTATGATTTCTCGTCCTTGTCCTTGATATAGGAACCAATGGCTCGAAAAACAATCTTTTTTTTATATACCTCTTCCACAAGATATGACTTGCCTACACGTCTGCGTCCATAGATAGCCAAAAACTCCGACTTGGGAGATTTTAGAAACTTCTCAAGTTTCTTGATTTCCTCTGTTCTGCCGATTATGCTGTTGTACACCATAATTAAAGATTTTGATGGTGCAAAGATATAATAATATATTCAGACAAAGAAGCAAAAATCAGCCATTTTGGAGATTTTTTTTAAAAACGGCTGATTTTTATAGAGCAAATCTCTTTCAGTAAACCCAGATTACAATACATTTTTCCAGTGACTTTTGCAATATTTGATGTTATTTTTCCAGTGACTTTTGAAATATTATGTACCTCATATCAAAACCGATGATTCCGAACTCAAGCGTGTCACCTGAAATTGGAGCGACCGAAAACAATAAATGGAGACTTGACGTATCTGTCATAGTCTCCATTTATTGTTGTATTTACCAACGTGGGTAATGCGTTGCGTGTTTACTTCAGAATCTTCTTGCCATTCACGATATACACGCCTTTGTTGAGGGTGCTGATGCGGCGGCCTTGTAGGTCGTAGGTGGCGTTGGGTGTAGTATCCTTTGTCAGGCGTAGGTCTTGGATGCCAGTGGCTTGGGTTATGATTTCTGCGGCATTGAGTACTTGGTTGTCGCGCAGGTTTTCCTTATTGGTGCGGTGCACGAGGGCTACGATTCTTTGGCGCGTGCCACCGAATCCTTCTTTTTCGATGGAAGTGAATACCATGCTGTAGCGTCCTTCGGTATCGGGTGAAATCAGGTCGCCTGCGGCAGAAGAGGTGAAGTGGTGCAGGATTACGCCGTTATGACGGAACACGTCTTTCAGGTCGGCGGGAGCATCTTCGTCTGTCATGCCCAACTGCGGATAGTTGTCGGTGGTGATGCCGTCTTCCACGAGGTAACAGGAGAGATACAGTTGGCTTTCTATGAGGTCAGCGGCTACGCGTCCGCTTACGGTGACGTTGCCGTTGCTGTTCTCTATGTTTACCTCTGCCATGGCGGGCATATTCGCAGCTTCTGCCAGGGCGTTGAGATATGGTTCGGAAGACATGTCGCGGATGCCTTGGATGACGGTACTCTCACCCTCCAATATGGCTCGATTGTACATGATGGCGGGATTATACTCGTTTTCGTAACCACCGAAGATGTAGCGGATTTCTTCGTCGGCACTTGCCGTGAATACATCGTTTACAAATCCTACGTGGTGTGACAGATACACATATTTCCCTTCGTATTGCTCAAATGCTTTCTCGAGGAAGTAGGCCATTTGTGGACAGTTCACGCAACGTTGACTGGTAAACTCCTCTACTATCGGCGTACGTATGAAGTTGTCGCGCGTTACGAAGAGTTTTGTCGTGCCTGGACGTGCTTCCTGCGCTGCTTCTCCGTTAATCTTCGTAACGGTAGCAGTCCAATCTACACTTGTGCCTTGTTTCGTTCCCGAATGTAGGGTTGCCTGCACGATAGCGCTACCGTATGCCGGAATCTCTTCGGGCAGGTCGATAGTGCGCAGCGTGGGCGTTTCGCTACCTTCGCCCTGCATGGCAATCTCAATACTTTGCAGGGGTTTGTTGGTGAAATTGTGCACATAGAGTCCGCCTTCAAAGTCGGCATCGGGCGCTACTGTCTGCGGATGCGTGGTGTTCTGGGCGTATGCTGCATTTGCAAAGGCTTCGGCATCGGCTTCGTCCAGTAATGCAGCGATGAGCAGCGTGCCGCGGTCGGTATATTCCTCCCAGGATTTCTTTCCCAGATTGATCCAGCATGATTGTGGCACGGTGGCTTTGGCAAATGTCACGAGAGGGTAGGGCTGTCCGATGGTTTCATATACTTGTACGCCGAGGTACAGCTTATCGTCGCCTATAGTCAGCGGTTCGTCAAAGTAAACGTTATTCCATCCTTCGGTCAAATCAACATACTGCGTGAGCACGTTATTGCTGAACGAACCTTGGAAGACTTGTACTGCCGAACGCTTCTGTCGTGCCTGCTTATAGTCTGCGCGAAGGTAGCAACGAATGCCCTTGATGCTCTTTCCCTTCAGTCGTGCAAGGGAAGGGTCTGTGGCAGGGTCGAAAAGCACGGCACCTTGCACAAAGCTGTTCTTATTGCTGCCTACTCCGGCCATAGCCTCCATTTTTAACGTGTCAGGACCGTAGGAATAGGGAACCTGTGCCGAAGCCGTATGCAGCAGGCCGAAGAGGGATATAAATAGTAATAGGTGTTTTCGCATTATTCTGAACGCTTTTGTTTTTGTTATGCAGAAAATGTTGAACTACGGCAGCAATCTTTATTTCACAATGACTTTCTTGCCGTTATGTATGAAGATGCCTTTCGCAGCATGGCTCACGCGGCGGCCTTGCAGGTCGTATGTGGCATTCTTGTCGCTTCCCTTTCCGGAGAGTTCCAGGTTGAGGATACCTTCAGGGAAGGTGATAGCGCCTTCGTTGCTATTGAAGACATGCATGAACATTCCGCCCAGTTTTCCGTCGCGATGTACGAAGGCCACGAGGTAGAGATTATCCTTGTTCCACTCCGGAGCAAGCGTAGTTTGGTATTGCTTGCTGATTTCGGCTTCAGTTCCAAGTTTGTCTCCCTTCGGGTCGCTGAGCACTTCACGAATCACATTAACGTGTGTGTAGTTGCCCATCTGTGCTTCCTTTTCCTTGTCTGTCCAGAAGAGTTGGCTGTCGCTCACCACGTCGCGTTCCATCAGATATACGGTCAGGTTGGGAGTTTCGCCCTCGGGCATACAAGCTGCTATGTTAGAGCCATCACCGCTTACGTTTACGGTCAGGTTGTCATTCTCATCCACGCTGCCGCTTACCTCTACGCTGAGGAATGTAGGCTCTTGCAAAGAACTATCGAAGAACTGTGTGGCGTAGGGTTCGTACAAGACAGAATATAATGGGGTGTGTGCAGCATTTTGCTGGTACGAAATGTTTCGGGTGCTGACAGCACGGTCCACAGTCATGGCAGGAATGCTGATGGCCGAGGAATCGTTGTCGCAGAGTGAGAGCGCAAGAACCGTAGCATCGTCTTCGCCAGTCATAAACTGGTCGTCAATATGCTGGCTTACGTAGGTAAACTCGTCGAAGCGTTCACTGATAGAAGGCGCTACGATTTCGTCGTAATAACGTGGCGACATATAGTTGTTTTCGCTCTCGTAGTATTCCACGAGTGGGCGGCGTGTATATTGCACTGCTGTTGCGGCAGGAATACCGATGACATTGAGCGTCTTTGTCACGGGATTTTCCAGGGCCGTGTCGTTCACTTTGGTAATACTCAGTTCTACATCGCCGGAATGGAAGCAGTAGAACGGAATAAGGAAGAAGCGCGAGGTGATACCGCTGGAAAGGGTAGAACTGAGTTCTACTTTTTGGCTCATCACATCCTCACCTTGTCTGGAAGTTACTTCTATGCTCTTGATGGCTACGGAACCTTCATTCTTCATGCGAACCAAAGCCGAGCCTGCTTCATCCATTTTAACTACGCCGTCGTAGAACATTGAGGTAAAGACGGGAATGAAATTGAATTTACCCTGACTATCTTTGATTGTAAGCAGAATAGGCAGGATGCCTCTCTCGCTCATATCAACCCAGTTGGGATTTCCTTCAAGGTCGTTGTCGCCTTCTACCCAGAGATAGCAGGAATTCTTTACGCTATGCGGATAGAGCAGGGGAATGGCGCACACGTCCTTTTTAAGGTTGGTGGTAAATCCCACAACAAGTTGTTCTACGTCCTCGGGTATGACATAACTGGTCATCGTCATGTTGTTCCATCCAGGATAGGAGTCTGTATAGGTGTATTTCACGGTGGCGCGTCCCGTAGAGAGGTCTTCTCCGTTGAAAGTGTTGCGAACGAAGCCCTCATATACTCCCGTACTCTCAGAAGTGTCCCAGCCTACGCGCATTCCCGTGATAGTACCGCCAACGTATGGGGCAATCATGCTTTTTGTAAGCAGGATAGCGCAGCCCACCTTGGAGTCGTGGTCCAGCGATAGGCCGTCCCATTCCCATATCTGGTCGTCGTATCTGGCATATCCCACATTCACCTTGCCTGTGGTGCTTGCTTTTAACTGTGCCTGAGCTTCAAGTCCGAAACCAAGCATGAAAACCAAAAGTAAACTGAGGAGGTAATTCTGTTTCATAAGCATTTTGTTTTTAATAAGCGTTAGTTTACGAGTTGTCCCTGCAAATGTAGTTATTTCTTTCCAATAATTTCTGCATTTCCGCCTTAAATTGCAGAAAAAGTGCTTCTTTCCTGTTTTTTCTGCCTTTCAGTTGCTTATTCTTATGGATATGAAACAGTTTATTAGTTCTGCAATCTGCAAAAAATAATAATTAAATGCCACATTGTTAGGTGATTATGAACGAATATACTAAATTTGCCTCATGAGAAAGAATCCAGAAGAAATAATGTTGAAGAAAAACGCTCAAATATTTGGTCGTTTCGGATTTTTGTGACTCTCTCTCTCTGTAAATCATATATACCTTATATTATAAAAATGTCCTCTCTATGCGGTGCACGTGCCGTGTGGAGAGGTTTTGTTTTACACTTAAAATTTACTCCCAATGAAAAGATTAGTTTTATTTACCGCGTTTATATTTTTGCTTGTAGCTTGTTCCCAGGATAATGTCAATGATGTTTTGCCTGAATCTAAAGAGAAAAAGGAGCAGATAAATATAGATAAAGTCATAGAGGAGTTGAATAAAATACTTAGTAATGGTGAAAAGATTTCTTACGAACAAATTCAGTCATGTCTAAGTAAGTATTCAGGTGTTACCACCTATAATGAAGACGGACTTTTAAAAATAACTACAGATGATGGTGGATCATTCCTTATTGATAAAGATGACATTTGCTCATTAAAAGAAAATCCAGATTCACTTGAAGAAAACTATGAAGATGTTGCAACCATGATAGAGGAGATAGACAACGAATTGTTTCCTAAAGACAGTTCAATGAATGTTGTTGCCGCCCTCTTTTCTTCAAAGCAAATGTGTAAAGAGAATAATACTAAAGCTGTGAAAGCCACTTCTTCTACCAAAAGCGTACGCTACCTAAAAAAGAAAAGAGTTTTTATATGGAATCCATGGGGAAGTATTTTCGAAATACGTAAATAACTGAAACACAGACGGAAATACAACACTCCCAAAATTGAACGGTACAAAAAAGTGCAATAGCGAAAAATGGGAAATCTAAGAGTTTTGTAGAGCAAAACCAGCCTTCAAAGGTGTGCAACATTTAATATTTTGTTAAGATTATTTAACCTTTAATTCTGAAGCCATTTTGCCGTTTGCTAAGTCTGGCTGACAGTAGCTGCTCATTATAGGGCTTTGCAGATAGCACGAAAATCAACGAAAAATAAGGTTCTTGTACCGCAGTTGTATCTCGGACGTTCTAAGTGTATGGGATTCAATGGCAGTTAATGATTCAAAGCCAAGTCTGGTATGTCATTTTCGCTTATTTTTGAGAAAATGGGGCACAGCTCCATGTTAAAGTCTGTCATTCCAGCTCTACTTTGATGAAAATTCAGTAACTTTACAACGCAAAGTATGCAATACGGCTGACAATATGGCAAAGATAACAGTACAGAATACGCAGATAACGGTCATAAAGCAGAATGAAGATGACTATATCAGCCTGACAGACATGTTGAAGGCGAAAGATGGTGAATTCTTCTTCTCTAACTGGCTGCGCAACCGCAATACCATTGAGTTCCTTGGAATATGGGAGCGGT
>CAMVJO010000061.1 GCA_947167835.1 uncultured Prevotellaceae bacterium | reverse complement strand
TTGACCCATTGAAACAAAGTACCTCAAAACTATCCTGCAATTTGACCTATACGCCATTTTTTTCTGCCATGATATCAGACGGGTTTACTCAAAAAACAGCGGATTCATCGAATGTTTTTTTGATTTTTGGCCATAAAAGACTGATTAAAGGGCACATATATTTATTTGATGGCCAGAGAAATACGATTTAGAGGATAATTTTCGTGAAAAACCTTTTCAAAAAACATATTACTTTGCTTTTACTGTTTCTGTTCCCGATGCTTTCGGCGCAGGCACAGACGATACTCACCGGTACCGTGACAGATGCGCAAACCGGTGAGCCATTATCGTATGCAAATGTCTATTATGAAGACGGAAAGGTGACACAAACCGATGAGGAAGGCCGATTTAAAAGGAATTGGCGTCGGGGAAAACTCACGGCTTCTATCGTGGGATATATGGCGCAGACGGTTACCGTGAAGAATCAGACGAAGGTAGATTTCAAACTCTCGCCACTAAATACCACTATGGGCGAGGCAACGGTGACTGCTAAGAAGAAAAAATATTCGCGCAAGGACAATCCCGCCGTTATCCTGATGCGACGCGTAATTGCTGCCAAGGAAATGCACGATTTGTCCGAGCGAGATTATTATAGCCTGCACAAATACAGCAAAATGCAGCTGGCAATAGATGATGTGGACCCGCAAAAATTCAATGAAGGCGGTTCCCTGCAAATGCTCTCGTTCATGCAGAACACTATCCAGGTCTGCAACGAAACCGGCCGCTACATATTGCCGCTTACCATTGACGAAACGGCTTCGCAGCAGGTTTGGCGAAAAAGTACGAGGACGAAAAAGAATATTGTGACGGGCCAACGTAGCAGTGGTCTGAACGAAATTATTTCGACTGGCGAGAACCTGAATATTATCATGAAAGATTTGTTTACGGACGTGAACCTTTATGATAATGAACTCAATATGTTGCATCACAGGTTCCGCAGTCCGCTCGGTGGCGAGGGGGCAATTCAGTTTTACCGCTACTTCCTGGGCGATACCCTCGTGGTTGATGGCGAACGCTGCATAGAAGTGAGTTTTACGCCCAACAACCAGCAGGATTTCGGTCTTTCAGGATATATTTTCATCACGGTAGATTCCACGTACCGCCTGGTATATGCTGATATCACGCTACCGCATAACAGCGACGTGAACTTTGTGAAAGATATGCGTCTGATACAGCATTATGCTCCGCTCGAAACGGGAGAACAAGTGCTCAGAAGCGACGATATGCTCCTGCATCTCGAGATCGTGTCCTTCATTACTGCGGCACAGATTCGGCGTACCACCGAATATTCCCGTTACGATTTCAGCGCTGTGCCCGATCACGCTTTCAACTTTGAAGGTCCGCAACGAACAGACCCCAATGCCAGAATGCGCGACGAGGAATTCTGGGATCGCTACACGGCTAATCACATGGGTAAGGAACAAAAGAGAATGGGCACCGCCATGAGCGAGATGCGGAAGAAGAGTATTTTCAAATATGCCTTACCCGTATTTCAGGCTGTCGTAGAAAACTTTGTGGAAACGGGCAGGAAGTCAAAAGTTGATATAGGTCCTGTTAATACGCTCGTGTCTTTCAACAAGGTGGAGGGAACTCGTTTCAGGGCGTCGGCACAAACCACCGCATACCTCAACCCGCACTTTTTCCTGAAGGGACATATCGCTTACGGCCTGCGCGATCATCGCTGGAAAGGCGGAGCAGAATTGGTGTACTCCCTGAATAAGAAAGTTTATCGCCCGCATGAGTTTCCTATGCGCAACATTACGCTTTCGTATCGCAACGAAGTGACTTCGCCGAGCGACAAATTCCTCGGACCGGACAAGGATAATGTTTTCAAGTCCGTCAGATGGAACAAGAACAACCTGATGTATTATCAGCGAAGTGCGAAGTTGAATTACACACATGAGTGGGGAAGCGGATTACAGCTGTGGGGCGAATTGGAACATGAGAGAATGGAGCCGACACTTGACATGTTTTACCAGAAAATCAGCCCGACGGGAGTCAGTAGCAACAAGGCGGATCACATTGCTGCCCTGCACAAAAGCAATATCAGCGTGGGACTGCGATTCCAGCCGGGTTCAACGTTTGTCAATACGAAGCAGCATCGTTTTGAGACGAACTATGATGCGCCGCAAATCGTACTTTCGCATACCGTCGGCCTGAAAAACGTGCTGCAATCGGAGTATGCGTCAAATATCACGAACGTAGGAATTTTTAAGCGTTTCTGGGTGGGTTCTTGGGGCAAGATAGACACCTATCTCGAGGGTTCTGTGCAATGGAACACGGTGCCATATCCATTTCTCATCGCTCCGTCGGCCAATCAGTCGTATTTCATAGAATCGGGTGCGTTCTCAATGATTCGTACCATGGAATTCCTGAGCGACAGGCAGGTACAAGCATTCTTTGCCTGGGACATGAGCGGAAAGTTATTCAACCGTATTCCGCTGATACGCCGACTGAAATGGCGCGAACACTTAGGCGTCAATGCGTTGTGGGGACATCTCACCGAAAAGAACAATCCTTTCATCCACAGCCAGAGCGATATGCTCTTTTATTTCCCAGGCCAATGGCAGGCCGACGGCACTTTTCACACGTATTCCCACATTATCGACTACAGCAAGCCATACGTCGAAGTTTTCTTCGGAGTACACAACGTGTTCAAGGTACTTCAAATCGATGTGTTCCGACGTTTGAATTATTTAGAGATACCTGAAACAAAAAAATGGGGAGTGCGCCTCAAACTGCACATCGGTTTCTGATGTCTGTGCAGACTTGGCGCTACGTATGTTGCTGAAAAAACACGCGGTATAGATGGTACGATTTTTTACCTCCGAAATAGGGGAAAATAGCTCGGAGATAATTTTTTTTGCTCGGAGATAAATTTTCTTATCTCAGCGCCCATTACCCCCATATCGCCCAAATTACCCATTAAACCCCAAAAATCATTTTCAAGAAGCTCGGAATATCGGGATAACGGTATAACGTTATTTCGAGGCTCGTCAGCAAAGGCAAAAACCTCGGGGAAATCAATTTTTCTCCCTCATCTGCCACAATTCAAAGCTGTTTACGATATTCTGCCAGAGGACATAACAGCCAGGACCTAAGGAGGCTACGGGATTCAGATAGACCGAAGAAATCCAAATGGCCATAGCCGTGTTTTTCTGTCCCATGCCCTGACCACATTCTATGCGATATCCCGTGCGATTGCCGATGCTCCAGCCAATAGCAAACAGCAAAAGGCACAGAGCGAGGGAGGACAACGCAATATATATGAGCACGGAAACGGAAGAGCCGGACTGCACGATGTTTCTCACGGTAATGCCACTGGTAATGGTGAGCGAAAAAGCCCAAAGATAGAAAGGGAGGCTCCTATGTCTGAGCACCCATTCGTAAAGCGGGTGAACGTAATGCCTTACTACCCACCCCAGAAAAAGCGGGAGCACCAAAACGGCTGCAAGGCGGTGCAAAATATGCAGAAAGGCGCCCAGAAAACTTGTTTCGGCCGAGCGTTCCAATAAAGGAAAGACCAAAGGGATGAGTAATGCACACACCAAACTGGAAACGAGCAGGAAAAGTGTCATACGATTGACATTCCCGCCCAGTTTTCCCGTCACGACAGGTGAAGCCGTGGCACACGGACCGATAGCGCAAGTCAAAACCGACTCACATACGATACGACTGTCACCACTCAGGTCGAAAATCAGAATGATGCCCACCAAAACAGCAATCATGCCGATTTGCACAAGCAAAAGCCAGACATTCCATCGCGAAGGTACCATCTTGTGGAAATCCACCATGCAGAAAGAGGCAAACAAGGTGAGGAAAACCGAAAAAGGAAAGAGCACATCGAAAACAGGACCGAAAAACATGGCGGCAGGTGCCAGACTTTCCACCTCGGAAAAGAGAAAATACAGGCTACACCCCATTACGATAGCAATAGGTAACGTCCAATTTCTGAATATTCGGAACAAAAGTGGCATACCTCAAACTCTTTCAGGCTTAGTCGTCATAAAAGTACATAGAAGGCGTGGAGAGAAAACGGATGCCCGCACTTAAAACACGACTTTCATGGATTTTTTTCCGTCGCGCACGATATAAATGCCATTCAAACGGCTGCGACTAATGGGAGCCACGCGCTTTCCGGCAACAGTAAAGACCTCTACAACCCTACCTGAGCCAGAAAGAACGAAACTGCCGTTGCGCACTTCGATACGGTCGGCCTTCAGTTCGGGAAGTGTGATACCCTCTGCAATATCCGGGTTCAAACCCGCATCAGCCATGACGACGGCATAGCGACATCCGGCATCCGTAGTGTTGGTGCCGTTACCCCAGTTGAGAACATACCAGTTTCTGTCGCTGATTCCCTGATTCAACTGCGAAGTGCCGTTTACCACAGCAAAAAGACACTTCATCTTACCGTTAGTGACGACCTTCCATCCCGTACTGGGCGGTGTAGCCGCAGTTTTTACCTGCAAAGCCGGCTTTTGTACGACACCCGTTTGAATATATGACTTGTCCGCACGATTTACGATGTCATAATCGCCATCGGCACGGAGCACAAACATCCATTGTGAGGCATATCCGTCAGGACTTACCTTACCCACGATGCCGGCTCCCACGCCGCCCGAAGTAGCATAGCGCGAACTGCGCTCAGGTGTGTACAAATAATAATAGAAGCAGGTATCAGCACTTGTACGTGGCAGGCGATTTTCGGCAAGCAAGCCGGAAAGCATTTCTGCCGCCTCAGTATTACTGGAATATACGTTAGTCTTTTCGTATTGATTGTCAGAAATATCATAAAGTTGCGGAGCATCGAGATATCCCGTTTCGATACCCGTCTGTCCCTGCGTGGCAGAACCTTCTGTCGGCTCGATATATTTCCATTGCTTCGTACGAAGTCCTAAACTGCGGGCTTGCGACATTTCCAAGACGTACTCCCTGTCGTTTTCGTCCTCGCCAATCCACGTTCCCACGTGACTTTGACTGTCGTAAGCCGCACCTACGGGAATTTCTGCCCCTACTATCTCGGCAAAGGTCGCCAAATTATCAATATGCGAGACGAGTGCGTTTGAAATCTTTCCCTCCTTAATTTTTGCAGGCCAGTGTACGATGAAAGGAACCGCCGTCCCCGCCTCGAAAGCGCTGTATTTTCCGCCGCGCCAGGGGCCAGCAGGTTTGTGACTGCCAACATACGTCTTGGCTTTGTCGTCATATCCGTCATCAAGCACGGGGCCGTTGTCGCTTGTAATGACAAAAAGGGTGTTATCGGCGATACCCAGACTGTCGAGTGCCCTGTAAATTTCGCCTACCGTATAGTCAAATTGCACTATCGCGTCGCCACGAAGTCCCATAGCGTTCTTATTTCTGAAACGGTCGTGGGGATAACGCGGTACGTGGACATCATTCGTGCAAAGGTACATGAAAAACGGATTTTCCTTGTTCTGCTCAATAAACCGCACGGAGTGTGCAATAATGGAATCCGCAATATTCTCATCTACCCACAGGGCTTTTCCTCCTCCTTTCATATATCCTATTCGACTAATGCCATTAACGATACTTTGGTTGTGACCATGACTGGGTTTCAACTTAGTTAAAAGTTCGGGGTTGGCGGCTCCCGTAGGTTCTCCCTCAAAGTTTTGCGAATATGACACATATACCGGTGCCGAAGGGTCGTAGTTTGCAATGCTACCGTCCTCAATGAAAACACAAGGTACGCGGTCGGAAGTAGCAGCCATGAGATAGTGATAATCAAAACCTATGTCTGCCGGCGTAAGGTCGAGTTGCGCATTCCAATCCTGCTCTCCCGTGACAGAACCCAAGCCCAAATGCCACTTACCTATGGCTGCCGTCTTATAACCTGCGCTACGAAACATATCCGCCATGGTATATTGATCAGGACGTATGATCATTCCCGCATTACCTGCGGCTATATCCGTTCCAGGACGGCGGAAACAATATTCACCCGTGAGCAAAGAATAGCGCGATGGGGTACTTGTGGAAGCAACGGCGTGGCAATCGGTGAAACGTACACCATGTGCCGCCAGACTATCGACATGGGGAGTTTCTACGCGCTTTGCTCCGTAGCAAGATAGGTCTCCGTAGCCAAGATCGTCGGCAATAAGGAAAATTACGTTGGGACGTTCTGCGCTTTGTGCCAAAGCACTGGCGCATACTCCGAGGCAAGGAAGAAAGAGTAACCGGTTTTTCATGGAAAGACTGAGTTATTTGTATGTTGTGTGATGCAATTTCCAACAAAATTACAACTATTATTTGAAATAGGGGGATATTACTATCTGATATTTGATTTCCATTGTTTTGTGGCGCACTCTTTTTGAGCCATATCCAATAAATTGAGAGATACCGCAAAGAAAATTCGGAATACTACTAACACAACAGAGTTTTATACCCCGAAAAAAGAGTTGATGCCCTGGATTTTCATGTTTTTTGCACATAAAAAATGCCGTGCCCGCCCCAAAAGGAGCGACACGGCGACTAATATCTGAGTTGTTCTAAATTATCGTACGATTACACCCATCATTCTTCATCTTCGGGCGAGGACATTCCATTTGCCGCCAAGCGACATTGCCATGCACTGACAATAAACCAAAGTAGCAGCACACCAAAAAGTAATAGAGAGGACGTATTGACGATGCAAAGCGACATCAATGCTATTTGTGCATGGATAAAACTCAATGCAAAGCGGGCAGTGACTTTTTGCCCCAACACAACAGAAAACAACTGCGTGATCTGCATCACTATACGGAGGCTTTTGATTCGACTTGTCATACTAACTTCTTTTTTTGCGGTGGAGGTGGAAATTGTTGCGTACATAATTTTTCGTTTTTTAGGATGATTCATTTTTTTGCAGCCAAAACCAAAAAAAATCGGTTCCTTGCTGTTTGATGGTGCAAAGAACCGACAAAAATGTGACACTTTTTGACAAAGTCAAACTTTTAATGTTAAATTTTCAAGTTTATCCCTCAAATATTTCCTGAAGTTATCATTTCCTACCACTTCGATATCGTCAAGAAGTCCCAAGACGAATCTGCCTACTCCTTTAAAATTACATACGCGCACGTGAAGTAAATGACGGTGGTCCGATGTTTCGCTCAAAAATTGCTTGGCAGAAGGATATTCCTCCAACAAAACATTTTTTGCAAACAGACCGAGAATCAGTTGCACCTCCTCACGTGCCACTCCTGAGAAGTGAAAAAGATCGGTCTCCGTAGGTTCGTGAAAAGCCTCGTACGACCATTTCAGATTCACGGCTTCGACATTTTCTGCTCGGCTGATTTTATACGTTTTGCACTTTTTACTCGAAATTTCGTAGGCACGAATTTCCGTGTTGTTGGCCAGAAATTGGAAAGGCTCCACCAATCTGTCTTCCGTCTTCCCGCTATGATGCGAAAAGTAATTGCAAAGTTTCACCACACCATGCTCTTTGACGGCTTTGTAAAGGATATGCAGTTTTGCAGCCTCGAGATTATCCACTTCCGAGGGTTGCAGGATATATTGGTCGGTGAGCGAAGCCACTTTCTCCTTGAGCGAACGCAGTTGTGGCGACTGTTCACGCACTCCGTCGAGGAGATGTCGCACAAAGACGGCCTCTTCTTGCGTTAGATGTATGCGCCCCGTCAAAGAGTTCAGGAAAGGAGACGAAGGGTCGATGCTATAAAGCGTGCGCTCCTTACGGATTTTCAGTCCTACCTGGGAAAAGTGGTCGATATACCGATATACCGTTCGCGGAGGCAGACCTGTTCGCTCGCATAACTGCTCTATGCGCAGATACTTGTTCTGCAACATTACCAAAAGCAGGCGAAATTCCTTTTCAAGCAGGTTCGACATATTTCAGGGCAGGAATAATGGAAGATTCTGTGAATATAAACTTTTCTTTAAGCAAATAAAGAAGATGTTTCCTCGAAGTAAACTACTCCTTAGTCAAATAAAGAAGAATATACTTTGAAGGAAAACTATTCTTTGAGCGAATAAGTGATGGTAGAAACGACACGAAGTTTCTTGATGTGCGGTGTTGTGGCGTCTCTGTCCTCAATAGAAAATTGTCCCTGGTCGGCATTTACGATTTTGTCAATATTACTATGAGAACTCTCTGCAAATTGCTTCGCCGTAATCTCAGCATTTGAAATGGCCTCCTGCATCATTTTCGGCTTCATCGACATGAAATTGATAAAGTCATAATGTATGCTTTCTCCGTACTCAGGTTCTGAAAGAACAATCCCCTTTTCCAATAATTCGCCCACCTTATTTGCAATTTCGCGCACCACATCCACCTTACTTGTGGAGACTGTCATAGACAAAGTGGCGAAGTAACGATACGGAGTTTCCCTATTTCCCCAGCGATCCGTCATCTTGTCGTACATAGTAGGCGGATTCACCACGATATCGGAGTCCTCTAAACCATTACTTTTGAGGAAGCCGACTAAAGTGGCCTTATCTTCATTGATTTTAGCCGACAACTCATGAATATCGTTGCCAACAGATTTAGTAGTGATGCCCCAAGTTACGTGATCTGCCTTTACTTCCATTTCAGACAGGCCTTTTACGGTAACAGAGCGGTCTTTGTTCACAAAATTGTCGATGCCGGCTTTCAAAAGTACGCCAACAGCACATAAACCCAGCACCAAACCGGCTGCAACTACGACAGCCGATGAAAAACGTGCGTCAGAAAAAAGTTTCATACTGCATTAAGATTTAATTGTTGTATAAAAAGTCCAAATCTTTCTCGGATTATCGCGGCAAAGGTAAGGAAAAAACATATTCGCCCTGACAAAAAACATATAAACTTCGTTAAAACAAGAAAGAATCAAGATAAAACAACCCGTAATCCCGAAAAAATTCGTACTTTTGCAGTCGGAAAAATAAAGTGGACAGATTTGACTGCTTGCAACCACGATAAAAAATGCTAAAACGAAACAGGAAAATCTACGCATACGCCACAAAGCGATGCTACATCCCACCCGATGAACGTTTTCCCACTTCTACCCCGCAAATTTTATCGGCAAAAAAATATCAGCGTCCACCAAAGATTTCTTTGCGTGGACGTTTTTCAGATTATCTCGGTTATAGAAAAATAATAGTCTGCTTTGGAGTAATAATAGCCAGCTTTAGAATAATATTAGTAAGTTTTAGAAAAATAATAGTAAGACAAATAATATGTATTTATTCACATCAGAATCAGTATCGGAGGGACATCCCGATAAAGTGGCCGACCAAATTTCGGATGCCGTGCTTGACGAATTATTAGCTCAGGACCCGCAGTCGAAAGTGGCCTGCGAAACACTTGTTACTACGGGGCAAGTGATTATTGCCGGCGAGGTAAAATCAGAAGCCTACGTAGATTTGCCCACTATCGCCCGCAGAACCATCAAACGCATAGGATATACGAAAGAAGAGTACCTGTTCAGCGCAGATTCGTGCGGCGTATTGAGTGCTATTCACGAGCAAAGTCCCGATATCAACCGCGGAGTGGATCGTAGTGAGCCGATGGAACAAGGTGCTGGCGACCAAGGCATGATGTTCGGCTACGCAAATAATGAAACCGACATATATATGCCGCTTCCCCTGGCATTAGCCCACGATTTAGTCAGCGTTCTTGCAGAAATACGCCGAGAAGGAAAAGAAATGTCCTACCTTCGTCCCGACGCAAAGAGCCAAGTTACAATTTTATACGACGATAACGATCGCGCAGTCGCCATTGACACTATCGTAGTTTCGACACAACACGATGAATTCGTGAGCAAAGAAGAAGCAGGTTCGCAGGAAAAAGCCGATGCCTTGATGTTGGAGAAGATTCGTAAGGACATTATCGAAATACTTATCCCCCGTCTTATAAGAGATCGGGTAAAAACGCCCGAAGTGCGCGAACTTTTTGAGAAAAATCAGATAAAATACTACGTTAATCCCACAGGAAAATTCGTTATCGGCGGTCCTGCCGGCGATACCGGACTGACAGGACGAAAAATCATCGTAGATACTTACGGTGGCAAGGGAGCACACGGCGGTGGAGCGTTCTCAGGAAAAGATCCCTCGAAGGTGGATCGCTCTGCTGCCTATGCTGCACGCCATATCGCCAAGAATATGGTGGCTGCCGGCGTGAGCGACGAAATGCTCGTGCAGTTAAGTTATGCTATCGGCGTGGCAGAACCCATTAGTGTGTATGTAAATACGTATGGCCGCAAGCATATCGAAATGAGCGACGGAGAAATTGCCCGTAAGATAGCAGAAATCTTCGATCTCCGCCCACGAGCCATAGAAGAACGCCTGAAACTCCGAAATCCCATCTATGAAGAAACGGCTTCGTACGGACACATGGGTCGTTACCCGCAGACCTTGACAAAAACCTTCACGAACATAAATGGTGAGACGAAGCAAATGGAAGTTGAGTTATATACTTGGGAAAAACTCGACTATGTAGATACCATTCGCCAGGCATTTTTCGGAGATAAAGCTGGGAAATAATTACGCATAGGCGATATGGACATAAATAGCTCGGAGATAAAAAAACGGAGTACTCAGACCATGCTGAACACTCCGATTATAACGATGAGCTCATTATAAAAATCCACGATTTTATCGAAGAATTTGATGATTTATCAGGGGGTACTCAAAATTTTCTGACCAACAATAATAAATAAAACCTGAAATGAATATTTTAACCTACGCTGCTTCGAGCGGACTCCTGCCGCAAATTTATGTAGATGTGGCAATAGAATTAGGAAGTATGGCTGCGCAACGCGGACATACGATCATCAACGGCGCAGGTCGGACTGGCCTGATGGGAGCCGTGACAAAAGGAGCAATGCAGGCGGGAGGAAAAGCAATAGGTGTCATTCCAAAATTTATGATTGAGCACGGATGGCAACATACCGGCATGACAGAACTTGTTATCACGGAGGATATGCACGAACGCAAGGAACAAATGGCCAGTCGTTCCGATGCCGTGATTGCTTTGCCCGGGGGAGTGGGAACAATGGAGGAACTACTTGAAATCATCACGTGGAAACAGTTGGGTTTGTACCTGAAACCGATTGTTATCCTGAACATAGACCATTATTTCGACCCACTTCTGCAACAAATGTCAAAGGCCATAGAACAAAACTTCATGCGAAATTTCCATAACCGCCTGTGGAATGTGGCCGAAACGCCGGAAGAAGCGATTACCCTGTGCGAAACAACTCCTATGTGGAACCCAGGATTGACCAAATACGCAGCAATTTGATTTCGTGGCGCACAAGCTTGAATTTGCTCCACGCAAAAAGGCAGGATATCTGACCGTTTCAAAGCTAAGTCCGACGTCGCTTCAGAGATAAGCGACATCTTTTCGGAGAAGTCCGTTATCTTTTTCGAGAGGTCTAACATCTTTTTCGCGTAATCAGAGGTATTTCAAAATAATTGAACAGTATTTCAAGAACAGTCTGAGATAAATTCGGAACTATCCGACCAAAACCATAAAAAAGCCAAATAAATGCACATTTTTCCGCAAGATACCGTCAAAACCACTCCTTTAAATAATATAGGAGAGGACATGGGGAATGTTTCCTCTGGCGCAAAGTCTGTGCGTCCGCATCAAAAATCCGTTGCGGAGGTGCTAAGTTGGCTTCCCAAGGACGCAACGCCAGCGCAACAGGACTCTGCTGTTCAAGCCTACTTCGTAACCGAAAAAATCGTCGTGAACGACAACGCAAAAGCGGAGCACGCGAAGAATATCACGTGGTTTGAGACTACTCTGTCTGGACAAGATGCAAAAGGCGTGTTTATAAAAACCGGTTGGCGCGAACCTAATTTCCTTGATTCCCTGCCAAGCGGTACGATGTATCAGGAAGGATTCTCCGGAGACCCGGTAAACTACAGATTCAGGGACGACGAGTTTGTTACCACCCCACTCGTGATTTCTTTCTTCCTTGCCGCTTTTATGATTGCCAAGTCCTGGGATTTTTTCAGGCAGAACCTGTCACTTTTCTTCGGTAGAAGCGCCAAAAAAGAGCACCTGAAATCCGAAAAGACCGGCAAAGAATTCAGCAGCCAGTTGTTCTTCATCGTTTTCACTTGCCTGCTGTTCAGTACCTTCTTCTTTGGATATACGCACCACTACATTACCGAAGTTTACAATCAGGTATCGCCATATAAGATTCTGAGTTTATATTTTTTTACGCTCATAACGTTCTTTAGCGCGAAGTTTTTCATCTACCACATCGTCAATAGCACATTTTTCCACGCCTGGCAATCCAAGGAGTGGAACGAAACCTACCTGTTTTATGTCTTTTTTGTCGGATTGGTGCTGATGCCTCTCACGCTGATGCTCATCTTCGTAGATATTGACTTTCAGTTTTTTATAATAGCCCTGATTTGCTTACTGGGAGTTAGCAAAATTTTGCTATTTTACCGATGCAAGAGCATTTTTTTTCGTAAGTGGGGAGCGTTTTTCCATTTATTTTTGTACTTTTGCACGCTCGAATTGCTACCGACCCTGACATTGTGGCGGTTTTTGCTTTACATGAACTATAAATTGATTACAGATTTCTAATTATATCTGATATAATGATACAGAAAATCCTCGTATCTCAGCCTAAGCCTTCAACAGAAAAGAATCCTTACACCGAAATCGAGAAAAAGTACGGTGTAGAGATTGTTTTTCGTCCATTGATAAAAGTAGAACCCGTCACCACGCGCGAATTTCGCGATCAAAAAGTGCAGATACTGAACTATTCAGCCATTGTCTTCACTTCAAAAAACAGTATCGACTACTTTTTCAGAATGTGCAAGGAGACAAGGGTTAAAGTGCCCGATGAAATGAAGTATTTCGTCATTTCCGAAACAATTTCCTACTACATTCAGAAATATGTGCAGTACAGAAAGCGCAAAGTGTTCTGCGGAAAAAACGGAAAGTGGGACGATTTGCTTTCCATCATCCTGAAACACAAAAACGAGAAGTTCCTTATTCCGCAAAACGAGCATCACAACGACGAGATCGCACGGGATATGGAGGCATATAACCTATGTCACAAGGAATGTATCATGTTTCGCACGGTAAGTGTGCCCTTGGAAAAAGAAGAACTCAGCACTCTTGACATGGTGGTGCTGTTTACCGCCAACGGAGTGGAGACTCTGAAAGCTTCGTGCGGCACTATGCCACAGGGTAAGCTACGTATCGCCACTTTCGGCGGCTCGGCAGCTACGGCTGTGGAAGATGCCGGAATGCGCCTCGACCTTATTGCTCCAACTCCCAAGGCTCCGAGTATGTCGGCCGCACTTGATCTGTATATCTCCGACGAAAGAAACGGAAAGCTCGGCAAGAGCACATGGGGAAGGCCCGTTCCCAAGAAATCGGCTAACGGAAAAGGCGATGATGCCGTCACTCTTGCAGAAAAAACGGCATTGCAACGTGCTGCAGAAGCGCTTAGAAAAGAAGAAGAGCGCAAGGCCGCAGCATTAAGGGCGAAGCGTTCTGAAGCAGCCAAGCGCGGAGCAGAAACCAAGCGACTGAAAGCATTGCAAAAGACTGAGGAAGAAAAACGTGCTGCCGAACTCAGAAAAAAACGCTCGGAGGCAGCCAAACGTGGTGCGGAAACAAAGCGCCTGAAACGCCTGCAAGCTGAAGCGATGCAGTAGAAACAGACTGATTGCACACGCAAATTCAAATTTCATCACTATATATTCCACAGAATCCCGACAGCGTGTACGCATGATGTCGGGATTTTTTGAAAATTCCAGTATTTTGAAAATTCTTGGGGGGACATCCCAAAAAGAATAGTCAGAATAACCCGAGACACTTCCCGAAAAGAAACAATATGCCCACCTTTAAGAAACCAGAGCACTTATGTTTGCAACGCGATATCGACGCGCTGTTCAACGAGGCCGACGCTTCCGCAGCATCGTTCCCGTTACGTGCTGTTTGGCGTGCCGTGACCTATACCAATGGGCCGGCAGCTCAGGTTTTGGTAAGCGTTTCTAAGAAAAAACTGCGTCATGCCGTCGATCGCAACCGAGCAAAAAGACAGATGCGCGAGGCCTATCGCCTGAATAAGCACCTCTTGCAAACGCCCGAGGGCAGACAATTGCACATAGCCTTCATTTGGTTGGCCACAACGCCCATAAAAAGCGAGGTTGTGGCGCGAAAGATGGTAATACTGCTGCAACAAATCAATAAAGGGTTGTTCTAAAAATTAGGCTGTTTTGATTTTTCAAAGATTTTTGAG
>CAMVJO010000060.1 GCA_947167835.1 uncultured Prevotellaceae bacterium | reverse complement strand
TTGCACGTGAAGGTCGGCAAGTTTCTGGGCAGCTTCTTCATATTTTCCGGAAGACGGGGTAATGATTACCATATTATAGACTGTAGCATCACCATGCAGGTCTTGATTTTCAATTGCTTCGTCAATAACTGGAGTAGGGTAGGTATTCTTTGTATTGAACACGATATATCGCATACCGGCTGTATTATCCGATACATTTGCAGTATAGGTATTACCGGTAAGTTGCCCCTTTATTTCAACTGTCGGGTTTTCTGAATGAGCCACTCTCAATACTTTTGTATGTTCGTCAGCATCATTAATGGAAAGTACGGCAGAATTGAAAATTTGCGGCACAGCTGAACTGCTTTCCTTTGAGGGATAGGCATAGAGCTCAAATGCAGCAGGACTGTCTGCCGCACTAAGTTGCATGGGATACGACGCACGGATGTAGTCAAGCCTTGCCGGAATGCCGGAAGTCGTGGTAATCTTAAATTGGTTCTCAGACTTCAGATTCTTGCTCTTTACACTTGACAGGCGTCCCTTTGCAGATTCGTAGTCGCCCGTCACTCCGATGCTCATAGTCGTCAGCAACTCGTCATTAAGGTTTACCTTTATATTGTTGTTAAGCGTTGCATGACTGGAAGACATATTTACGTCAATTTGGCTCGTTAAATCTGTCAGGATAGAGGGAGTTTTCAAAGCAAAGGTATGGGAATTTCCCGTATTAAAGTCGTAGGAATCGTGAAACTCGCGACCTCCCTGGAACCATGTATAGGTATCACGTTCATAGAGTGCATGGTGATAAACATACTTGAGCGTATCTTGGGGAACAGACTGGGCTTCGAGTGTCTGAATACCAAGCGGACTGCCATTTTCTTCGGTAACGAAATAATAAGAATGGAGCGAGTAAGGATTTTGTTGGTGCAACCATTTCTTGTTGTTGTCATCCCAAGTCCAACGTATGGTGCCTTCGGCAAAGAACAGGAGCCTATCGTTCTCGCGTATCACAGCAACTTCTGTAAGATCGTCCTGTTGTGCATTGAGTCCCGAATAACTCAACAGTTCAGGGATGATTCGTCCGCCATATCCGTAGATATGAACACGCGAAAGGTCGGAAAATCCCATTGTCTGCGCTTGTGATGCTGTGAGCTGGTATATTCCTTCTTCATCAACGTGTATCTTAACCCATTTGCCCGTTGCCAGTTTGCTGTGGTCTGCATATCTTTCAGAAGATGTGGCTTTGCTCTGAAAAGATATCGGACTTCTCTGCGAAGATGTCTGACCTCTTTTTTGAGATGTCTGACTACTATTATTTAAAATAGGAGTGAGCTTGAGGGATGTCAGACGATAGACCTTCCCATCACGCTTGAAAAACGGCTGAACAGAGACATCCAGAATGCGT
The DNA here is from genome assembly GCA_947167835.1 of uncultured Prevotellaceae bacterium. GTDB lineage: Bacteria > Bacteroidota > Bacteroidia > Bacteroidales > Bacteroidaceae > Alloprevotella. Next base: position 13,412 of record CAMVJO010000060.1, on the reverse strand, counting down.
TCCCTGCGATAAGTATTCCATTCCTTGAATATTTTCGGCTCACTTCCGAACTCCATACCGCTTTGTTTCACTATTTTCAGTTCCGAAGGGGTTAAAGGCACATATTCAGGGTATTCCAGAATGACATCTTCCACCTGATTGAACTGAGCCGTATAGTAACGGTCTAAAGGATAGTCGGATGCCTTGAGCGATACGAACTCCTGTGCAAAGGACTGGCTGCTTCCTGTCCAAAAGACGGAAAGAAGAAGCACAAAGCCTGAAAGCCTGCTTAAAGGGTGTTTGATATGTTGCATGAAATTAGATATTATCATAATTATCAGGGTATATTATTGTTTCCTATACTATTTATTTTACATTAAAATCCAACAATTTCTCGCTATTTACGAAGCCTTCAATCCGATCGTCCTCGTGAACTTCATAAAGTTGCTCGGCAGGACAACCCATCAGCAGGCAATCGCCCTGACGAAGCATGAAATATTCGCTGCATCGGGCAATCATTTCGTCAATAACGACATTCATATCGGATGTACGGCCATATTGTGTTTTTTCTCCATTGATACGCATGGAAAACTCCATATCCTTAAATTCTGAAGCATCCTGAACTTCCTGAAACCTGCCAATACATGCAGCGCCATCGAAGCCTGTGGCCATTTCCCAGGGAAGTCCTTTGGATTGCAGGTTTTCAAGCAGACGTGGTGCCACAAAGGTGCAGCAAACCGACACAGCATCATAATACCTGTGGGCAAAACGCCTGGAGATACTCCTCCCAAGACGACTGATGCGCACGGCAAGATGTATTCCAGCCAAGCACGGATGCGCAAAGTCAGGGATAAAAAACGGTTTGCCCTGATTCAGCATGGCGGTATCGCTCAGATGGTAGAACACGTGTTCGCCATTATTGAAGTTGTTGGTTATTGCTATGAATTTCATACGGATTTCTGTTTTACATTAGCAGGAAAAAGTGGAGCGTCCTATCTCGTGAGTGAGAATTTAAGACTTACACCAAAATCCTGCGTAGTAATCGGATAACTGCTGCTCGTCATCAACGGAGTGTTCATTTGCCTGTCATAATAGGCCGTAAGCGATAAGTATCGGCTCAGAGTATATTCTGCACTAAAGCTGATTTGCATCGTCTTTGTGCCACTTGTTGCCTGACTAAGTTCGGTCTTGATGTCGCGTGATACGGCAGTTTTGTCACGGAAGGTGATATCAAGTTTCAGATTCAAGTCATTTGAGAAATCACGACTGTTGTTTGTGGAGCTCTTCGATTTAGTTTTATCTTTATCGTCGTTAGATTTAGTAGTTTTACGCTTGGTAGATTTAACCGTACGCTTTGGGGTAAAGAGTTTGAAGTTGTTAATCTTATAGCCAAAGCCTATCACGATATCATCGGCGTAGTCTTCTGTGAGTTGCTGGGATGTCATGCTCAGAATCATAGAGCGCGTCTTGCGAATCTCGAACTTAGCCGTTAAGCTGTTGAGAAAAGTCATATCAATACCAAAAAGGGGAGAGAAAGACTCCGTGAGAGATACCGTTGAAACGTCGAACATAGATCCAGGAATAGGTAAACCGGTTGTGATGTCGCTCACAAATCCCAAACCGGCCACATTCTCCATATAATTAGTATAGGTGCTGTATGAGCCAACGGTATATATACTCTTATAGGCGTGTTTCAGGTTGAAACTCTTGAATATCTTCTTCATGGCACGGAGCTTTGCAAGTCCGCTGTAGGTAAACGACCAGTTGGGAAGCAATCTCTTCAAGGCGGGGAAGAGTTCAAAATCGCCACCGCTGAGTGTATATGTCTTGAGGAAGGCCGGAATCATCACGTCTGCACTATACTTACTTATAGTACCGTTTGTCGGATCAAAAGTCTGTCCTGATAGTGCAGAGGCATCGGGATATTTTGCACCGACATACCTGTCCTCCATGTGTTGTCGGGCAGCATCGAGCGAAGCAACGAACTTATGGAAATTCTTGCTGTAATATCCGTTGTCTGCACTTCCTTTGCTTGCAAAAGCAGTGTTGATACTGATGGTAGTCATCGTAAACGAACCGGTTTGCGTGATGGGCATTCCGTCAAACATGTATTGTATGCTCTTATTCTTGCTTTGGTTGCGCGTAGCACTCAAATCTATCTTGAAATTCGGGAAAGGTTCGAGCGTAGCTCTTATTTGCAAATCCTCAGTATTGCTTGTTGTTGCAGGAGTAATGACACTATCGCTCATAAGCAGCCAACCTCTTTCTGCTGCCTTCTCAAGATATTTCTCGTCTGTCAGACCAAAGGCAAAGTCAAGGCCGGGAGTTAAGATTCCTCCGCTTCTGTTTTGTCCGAACATGTCGCCAACATTTGGCAGGAAGCCTGGAATCATCATATTGAAGGTATTCTTGTAACTAATATTGAACGAACGCACCATCATTGCGGTACGTGCGCCAATTTCCAAGGCTTTATACCAACCCGAATCCTCGTTGTTTCTCTTAGGCGTTACTACCAATTTCACTTTTGCGCTATCCAGATTAGTAATGATGATATTATTGGCATCTTTCACCTTATATCTTATCGGATATCTGCTACCATCCGCACGAATAGCCGTTACGCGCAATTTCTTTGAACGCTGGTTGTGTGCAATAGTCAGGGTTGTGTCGGATTTCAACTGGATTTCTTTTTCGTATTTCTTCGTCTTATTTTGCGTACTCTTGGTTGTCGTTGTGCTCTTTGACTTCTGTAATATTTTTTTCAGGTAGGGCACATGATTATATAAGGTCTCGAAATTCAATTTGACGTTTCCACCAACATTTCTGGCGTTGTTGATGCTATTTCCCATGGACTTACCGTTGTCCAAATTAGAGCCTCGTGCCCAATTGTACGTTGCATTATATGAAACGTCCGTATTCATCCAATCAAAAACAGGAATTAAGTTGATAGGAATCTTCCAAGTCAAATCAAAACTCTGTTGATAGGAAATAGGAGTGCCGAGGTGCTTGATGCTGTTCCATACAGAATCTTTCCAAGCACGGTATTGGTCGGGATATAAGTCCTTATTTACGGCAGTATATGGCTGCTCTATTTCAGCATTTGTGCTACTGCTGAATGTAGAATGGATGTTTTTTGTGATATCCCAGCGCAATTGGAAACTACGATTCCACAAGAAATCGCTATTCCAGGACAAAGGCAGGCTGTTGTTCTCCAAGTTTTCGATGTCGCGCTCTTGATATTCGTAATAGTTGCGTGTAATATCGCTATTGAAGGTCAGATTCTGAGGAACGTAGTTCAATCCAAATTCCTTAATGAGTTTCAGCCAGCTGCTCTTCGACTTGAGTTTTTTGAATGGCTCGAAGGCTTTGAAGTTGGGGGAGTAATTGTAATTGAAGTTCCACTTCCAATGTTCATCCTTCTCCCAAGCCGTAGTTTCTCCCGTTGTCTGCTTTTTGCTGGTGGAATAGCCGAAAGTAAAGTTAGCAGGATCATAAGGCATGGGATGATTCTTTGTCTGGATATTGAAGCGCAAACCGGTAAGGCTGAGGTTCTTGTTGATAATAACCTTATTCGTAATATTTGTAATGGAGTCGCGCTCGTGATTGGACAGACCTGCAAGTGCATCGTCCATCAACATATCGGTATCAAGGGGATTATATTTCGGAACAGTCTTGTATTTGCTATAACTATAGTATAAAGGTGCGTTAAGCTTGGCTTTTTCCGGAAGCAGCTTACCTAATTGTACATTTGTGGTTACGCTATATTCTGTAAGGTTATCCTTCCTGCGTTGTGTGATAGTTTCTTCTATGCCACCGAAGCCTTCTGTCTCAATATGTCCCATCAGATTGACAGTAGCAAAGTCAGAAAGTTGTAGATTGAGGTTTGCCCTTGCTGCCCAACCGCCACTATTTGCAGCATTCTGCAGGCGTAATTCATTAGCCCAGACTTCCACACTCTTTGTAGAGCGGCTGTTATTGCGCACGCCAATCATGATGGTACGGATATCGCCAAGTGAAGGATTACCCATAACACTAATCTTGTTGGCAGGCTTTCCGCTATCATATTGCGAGAACACTTTACCATAGCTGGCCAGTCCCATACTTTTCTGTATGTTGCGCTGCTTCTTGGTGTCGGTCAATTGATCAAGGTCAATATCTATCATATTATCCTCCGGCCATACCTTCCGTGCACCGGCATCTCCCTGCGAATACTTTCCGGCTGGAGTGATTTTCAAAGGAACTTCGTATTCATAGAAGTTATTCTTGAAATCGCTACCAAGGCGTAGGAAAATACTCATCTGGCCATCTTCAAGCGTTTCGTCACCTGTAAGCGCATTGGCGTGAGCATACATCTGAAGATGCCGGTAATTTCTCAAATCAAGAGTCGTATTTTTATAAACAGCACGGGCATCACCACTTGCAAGGTTCTCAACTACGAGTGCAAGGGCTTGTTCGTCATTTTCGAGCACCTGTTCCTGTCCGGGCTGAATCATTCTGCTGACTCCAGGAGGGATTACGTAGTTTACAGGAGACTTATCTGCATTTTCCTCAAAGCCCACAGAACTTGCAGCCAGAGTTCCGCTATTATCCGAGGAGACTCCGTTGTATAGGCTCTGCTCGTAATTGCGCCACTGTCCATGAACAAGACTGAAGGTAGCAAGTCTCAGCACAACGGGGTTCTTAAATCCTGTCATAAAGACGCGCATGAAACGTATGCTGCTGAAATCGTTGATGTTTCCTTCGCGCTTTTCGTATTGCTCAATAGGAATACGGAATAAATACCATGTTGCCGTCTGTTGGCCGCCATCGCGTGTTCCTACGGTTGCCTCGCGACTATCTACAATGTAGTTTTGTCCCACTTGCATCTGCGCGGGATTTATTCTGACGTGGTATTGATAATATTTCTCGTATTCGTTCAGCGTGTAGTCCTGATTGATGTCTTCTACATCGGGCGTCGTCTTATAGGCTGTGCTGTATGATTCAAGAGAACTGCTTGCATCAGGAGCATTTCCGTTAGGGTTATTGATATACTTGTATCGGTCAAGAATACCGAGGCGTGCTTCATCATAATCCGTACCACGGAAATAGTGATAGCGGTCTCCACTGGGATTTGCAGCAATAGAGTCATATACAGCAGGACGCACACGACCTTGAACCTGCTGCAAATAATTCTGATAGGTGGCAAACGTCTTTTCTTCTTCGCTTGTCAGACCATTCAAACCCACATCTTGTTTGCTACGAGCGCCACTCGAAGTATTAAAGGCGTAAGTTACGGAGTTTTGTGTCGGAATCTTTCCCCAAACGGTCTCTTCAAAGAGGCTGGAGCCGTCATTTACCGGCATACTGCTCTCAATGAATTTTTTTCCGTCCTTCAAAATATCTTCGCTTACCTCTCCTAAGTTGATATACAGGTCTCCGGACAAATCTTCTCCAGTTAAGCGGGATTTCATGAAGGGGTCGAGCATCCAGAATTCGATGTACTCTACATTTGCAGCCTGGAAGTCATTCGTTTCGAGCCTGCGCATCATACCGCCCCAGCGCTTTTCAGGAGTTGTCAGGTGGCCGTTAATATCAAGGTTGGGGTCAAGATTATATGGACCGCGCTCTGAAGGATAATAGGCAAGGTTCAATATATCCAGAGTGGAAGACTCTCTGTAATTTATCTGCCTGTTTGGGAAAAGTTCGTTTACATAAACTTCTCTTACGTATGGATCGCTTAATTGTTTGGTATCGCTCTTGATATATCCGGGAACCAATGAAGAACTGCGGCGCGTGAAGAGTGGATCGATGTAGTACCACGAAAGCAATGCCCTGTTGTAACCATAACGCACATCATTTGAGTATTTGGACTCGGGGAACAATGATGGGGTAGAGGCAATCGTCCATTCGTGTGGGTCGCTGATGTCAATTCTATTGTTTGCGGATTCAAAATCGTCAAGGTATGAGGCATTTCCCTGCATGTCGCTACTGGTTCCTGCTACTAACTGTGCAAATTCTGCCGTGAAGTTGATGCTTGAAGGAGCCGTAAGGTTCAGTAACGGGAGTTTATCAAGCATACTTGTAAGCCAACGGCTTTCTTTCTTCCACGAAAGATTCAATCCCCAAAGGGTATTGTTGATAGGCTCGGAGCCCATGGCAACTTTGGTGTATAACGGGCGTTCTCCCAAGTGCATAATAGTTCCGCCGAACTGGAAATCCTTGCTGAAGTCGTACTGCCAGTTCAATCCCACCATAGTCTTACGTTGTAAACCATAGGATGTGTTGCTTTCCAACGATACGTTTATCGGTGTTCCGGCACTCAGAATGCTTTGGTTCAGGATATGTACCACGCCACCATAGTAATCTACAGTATAGTCAGAACCCTCAACCAACTGCTGTCCGCCTGCCGTAACTATAACCGAACCTTGTGGAATATTGGTCGCTCCCAAAGAAATTTCATCGTTCTTTGAGGCTTTATACTGACCGACAAACTGGAATTTATTCTTTTCTGCGATTTGTTTCGCAATTGTTTTTGTCGAATCGTACAGTTCTTGGAACACATATTTGTCAGCTATCACATCGTTTCCAATGGCCTTGCGCAAATAACTGCCGAACGGCTCAACGCAAGGGAAGATAATTCTGCCTTGAGATGAGTTTACAGTATATCCTTCCACGTAGTCAAACATACTGTTCGGGTTTCTCTTGTCATTATTGTCCAACCTGTCTAAGCCAAGCAGCTGGAGAATCTTCTGGTTCTTCAATCCAGGCTCGGGAATATAGGAAACATATACACCGCTTGAATCGCTAAGCCAACGAATGTCTAACTTGAAATTCTGTTTCTGCAGATTGGTGACACCTAATGAATAGACATTTTTCATCATCAGGTCCCAGTTGTTCATGTGAGGGGTATTTGCTGTATTTTTCAGCGATTTCACCAACAATGTCTGCGAGTTGTCAGAAATGTTCGTAGAGAATTCTCCAACTTGGTAGGTAGTTCCGCGATAGGTGTATTCAAAAGCAACGGCAAGAACCTGATCTGTTTGTAAATCGGAACGCAAGGAGATATAACCCAAAGTAGAATTCAGTTCATATTCCGAAGAAGAAAGCAAACGGGCATTACCTAATTTCTCGTAATCCGTACCTCCAATCAATCCGTAGGCATCAAGCGCACCGGTTGCTTTGGAAATGTCGCGAACATCGGGGATGCTTTGCGAAAGAGTCTGATACAAGCTGTTTGATTTGTTGTCAGGATTTTTAATTGCTCCGCCTGCCCAAATAGACTTGTTGTATCTGTTGTTTTCTCCAAGGTCGGTAAGTGCGATGAGGTTGCGGGTATTGGTAACGGTTGCCGAGTTATTGGTAACCCATACCTCAATACGATTGATTTTAATACCGCTCATAATATTGGGCAGCTGCGACATATTGTCATCGTAGTGTTCGCGGAAAAAATGTGCGAGGAAGAAGTGACGATTCTCGTCGTATTCAGCAGCATTCAGTTCGTAACTTGTTAATTGTACGCCACCACCGCTGTTTACACTACTGCTTGATGATTTTTTCTGAGAGACAACGGTCTGTAACTTCAACTTTCCGAATTGCAAGTCGGTCTTTATACCAAATAGGCTGCTGGCTCCTTTTATTAAACTGGAATTGGTATTCAGAGATACCTGACCAGCCTCAATCAATTTGATGATTTCGTCTTCTTTTCCCTCGTATCTCAGTTTTATCTTCTGAGTATCGAAGTTGAAAGTGGACTTTGAATTGTAGTTAAAGTCCATATTGACTTTATCGCCCACCTTTCCAGAAACGTTTACGTTGATATCTTCGTCAAAATCAAAACCGAAAACTTTTCTGTTGCGCTCTGCCAAAGAGGGATTGTCCACAAATCGGGAGTTGGCGCCGACTTTCAGTTTGGCACTTCCCTGAGTCTTGATTCTCACTCCGCCAGGACCGAAGATTTTTGCGGCTGGACCTAAATCAAACTTCATATCGGAAAAATCGAATTTCTCTTTTCCTTTTTCCGTGAATTCATCGCGGTTTTTCTTGATGAAGAAGTTTGTGAAAGCCTGACGAGTTTGCCATTTTGCGTACTCATCTGCAGTCATAAAGAAGGGAGCTTCTAAAAATTGCTCGGAACTACCGAGTTTTGTACCCATTCTGTAAGTGCCTGTCTGCTCGTCAAAATAAACGTCCGACTTGATATTTTCAGGATCTTTGAGGTCTCCGGAAATTTGTGGTTTCTGATTGATATTTGTAACGGTAGTGGTTTTGACAGGAGTTACCAATGTGTCTTCCGGTGCTGTCAAAACTTCTTTAGAAACGACATCGGCATACGATGTGCCCTTTCCTGCAAATGCCAATAGGCAACTTGCAGAAAGTGCGGCGATAGAAATGATGTATGTATAGCGATGTCTTTTCATTACAAACAGGTAGAAGTCAATACTTCTTATCGGAGTAGGCGAATAATCAGGATTATTTTAGATTGGCCTTATAGCATTTTCAGCGCTTTCTTGATAACTTGTTCCACACTCAGGCTACTATCTTCTTTCAGTATGCTGATTACTGCTTTGTGCGAAGTTGCCGGCGGGAAACCGAGAATTGTCAATGCTCCTATGGCTTCGTTCACAATTTCCTTGTTGAGAGCAGCACCTGAGTCGGAGGTTACGCTCACAGATTCCTGGATACCAATTGCTGTAACCTTGTCTTTCAAATCTACTATGATGCGTTGTGCAGCTTTCGGGCCGATTCCTTTTACGGCCTTAAGCATCTTTACATCTTCGTGTGCAATAACAGACGATAATTCCGAGGGAGTAAAGGCCGAGAGGATGCTTCTTGCCGTTTGTCCGCCAATACTACTGACGCCAATCAGGAGTTCAAATAATTCGCGCTCATCTTTTGATGCAAAACCATAGAGCGTATTGGCTGCATCCTGACGAAAAGCCTCATAGACATAAAGTTTTGCTATCTCGTCCTTCTTGATATTCTGTAATGCGGTATAGGTATTGGCTGAAATAGCCATTGCGTATCCCACACCATAGGCTTCAACAACTGTGGAAGCGGGTGTAAGTGAATCTATCTTTCCCTTAATGTAGTCTATCATGTTTATTGCAATAAATAAGTTCTTCGCGTACGTGTATCTTTATTATAAACGCGAAGAAATATCATTTATTGTATTTAAACATGCTACAAAAACAAATAATATATGCGCCACATTCCTTTTTTTGCCCACAAAGGCAAAACTTTTGTGGCATTTATCACAAACTTCAAACGAAGATTAACAGGAATATTTGAAGAGAAACTTATAAATTCTTTTGAATAATCTAAATATCCGTATTTCAAAAGATTATCATTAAAGAGATAAATTTTTGCTACAAGTGCAGAAAAAGCCTTTACTCGGAGCATTTCAGGAAGTTCTAAGGCGTTTTTAATTTCATTTCTGACTGTCTCGAAAACAGCATAATAATTTTTATATGTCTGTTCGAGATTTTCTCCTGTCATACCGTTCTCATGCTGGTAAATTCTGTGATAATTTTTTTGTGGCATCCACAAAATCCGATCTGTATGGAGCAATAGTCTGACACCTAACTCCCAATCATCCCATTGTCGTAGCAAACCGTTCCAACCGCCGACTTTTCGCAAGTATTCGCTACGAATGATTACGGACTGTGTGCTTAAAGAGGCTGCAAGTATGTGAGAAGCAACATTAAGTGGGCGAGGCATAGACCTTTCCTTACGTTTACCGTTAGGAAATACCATTTCTGTTGCGTTGCAAAGCAGGTTGGGTTGGTTCTCCCGTAACATTTGTGCGGCTTCCAGGGTATAATCGGGCGAAATCTCGTCATCGCTGTCAAAGAAATAGACATAATCTGTTTTTACCGCATCAAAACCTGTATTACGACTATTTGCAGCACCACTTCTTTCAGGATGATTTAAAATAATGCTGATGCTTCTGAAACGATGTTCCTGCCTTTGCTTGAAATCCCGTAGTATTTCCAAATTGTTCTCGGTGGAATTGTCATCTACGAAGATTAAATCGATGTTTCTGTAGGACATCGCCTCAAGCGAGGCTAAGGTACGGGGCAGCAGGTCTGTCCTGTTGTGTGTCGGCACGACGATTGAAAGCAATGGCGGCTCACTTTCTACATCTACTACATGGATAGGCTTGGATTGCTCAATATAACGGATTCCTTTGTGCTGTAATCTAAATATATGTCCCGCTTTGAAAAAATGATTGGTTAGGGAAAATTTGAGACAACGTAGGAGTGCACCGATTTTGCCGTGCATAATGTATTGCAAAGCGCCTTTTGCAAGTAAAAGTTTCTCAGCATTTTGTGACGATGTGGTCGTTGTCAAATCGGATGTCTGACATATAAAAATGGGGAGGTATCTTATCGAAAGTCCGTTCTGATGTGCCTGTTCCAAAAACACCTCTTCTTCACCACTGCACAGATGTGCTGACTGCAATCCGAAACGTTCGTCAAAATAGGGTAGGGCTACATTCTTTCGCAGGGCGATTTCAAAGGAACAGAAGTAGGTAAAACGCGGGCGACAACCATATTCAAAACTTTTGTCGGGATAGGTCCTGAGGGGTTCGCCTCGCAGATTTTCTGCCTTGAAACAAAGAATGTCGTCGTTCGGATGTAAATCAAATTGCCTGATAATTTCCAGCAGACGCTCGGTAGTAAAAATCTCGTCATCGTCACAAATCAACCCATATTCCGTTTTCCAAAATCTGAAAGCGTGGTTACGGTTTGCAGAAAGTCCGTTGTGATACCTTAATACGGTAAGCAACACATCGTTGCGTTGGGAGAAAATCTGGCGGCATCGTACTTCTGTCTCATTATCTGGCGGATTCTGCCAGGAGATGACGTATCTTATCTTTTCGTGCTCGGGCAATAACATTTTTTGCACCCGTTCAATGCGTTCTGAACAGGTGCAAATCATCAGTGTGAGCACGTTTTGAGATTTCATTAGTGCGTTCTTTGCATGTATCGGATACCTTCTGACAAATGCTTCATCATTCCCCAGAAATGGCAGCGACGTCCGGCTGTAGATCTCAGGGCAAACTTGAAACATATCCACCATGCTTTTGCTTTATATCGGTAATACATCTGCGCACCATAGCTGCGTTGTACGCCGGAATCGACATAAATCATTTTCTTTTTGAGCATTGTGGAGGTTTCTACGATTTTCACGGGATAATACCGCATATTCAGTTTGGCATTAAAGGCATCTTCCATCCAGATGTCTTCTTCTCCGCAAGTCAGGAAGCGGGTACCGAGTCCGAAACGTTCGTCAAAACGTATTACGCCCTGCACACTGGTACGGCGGCACACCATTTCTATCGTTGAAATGGAGTATTTTTCGGGCATATGCTTAATGTCGTGTTCTTCTGCGGGATAGTCTTTCAGTGGACGACCGGTATAGGTACTTGCTGTGAAGAAAGCCACATCTACGTCCTTGTCGCGCTCAAATACATTTAAGATATCGTCAAAAGCATTCTCGCAAATGTGTTCATCATCGTCGGCATACATAATGAGGTCTGACGTGGCTTTTTCAAGTGCCAGGTTTCTGTTGGCCGACAGCCCCTGACCGTGATAGGTGTACAGGGTAACGTCCGTTCTGTTCTTGACGCTTTCGGGTATCAGTTCGATATAGCGCTCATCATTGTACTGATAGGAAACAATGTAGTGTATTCCTTCTCTTTGTGGCAGGATGACGTCTTCTATCCTGACGATTCCTTTGTTGAACGTACAGATTAAAACATCGAGTGTCAGCATAATTCAAACAGTATTTTATGTAATAGGTTAAAAATCAAATTTAATATGTCAGAGAACCAATGTCTCTAAATTTATCTCGTAAGTATCATAACAGAGGCTACGGGCTCCGAAACCTTCTTTCTGGAAGAGCAAACCGCGGTTCAGAGGTGTGCCGTCGCCCTCGGAAGATATGCCGAAGTCAAACCAACTAACTCCGTCCTCGGTGGCTACTTTATTGGAATAGAGCCGGAACACTTGGTCGGTAACAAAGTCTAATGCTCCGTTGCCCCGTCCTTTGTCCGAAACCATGATATATTGCGAATGAATCACCTGATCCGTTTCGTAAATTACCATACCTGCCTGAACAGGATCGCCATCTGTGGCATTTTCCTCAACGGCAATATATAGATGTATATGGTCTGGGAAACGATTCTTCAGGAGCAATATTTCATCAAGCGTATGTACTACGATTTTCTGGTGGTTTGTCCAAAGTTCGTGAGCCAGGTGCTGCCAGAAATCTGCCCATTCATCGCGATTTTCTGCCTCGCGGAAACGGAGTTGTGCCTGCTGTCCTTTTTGCATCTTGCGCTTTCTCAGATTGTTGTAGGGTAAGGCAGAATTACCTTGGTGATTCAGGCGAAAAGCTGACGACAACTGGCGATGTTGTAGTACGGCATTCTGTTTCCAAAGCCAGTAAAGGTCGGCTTCATCGGGGTGAATACGATAGATGTGCGGCACACTCTTGTATATCATGGACTTCATGCCTGCTTGTGCGTAGTATTGTGCTACAGCTGTCAGTATTTCGAGCACGATGTCGGAGTGCAGACCATATTTCCAGAGCAAACCGCCGTAGGTAAGACCGGCATACGAATTTATCGCGTCCTCGTTTGTCCTGCAAGCGGGAAAAACTGCGATGAAATCGCCTTTATAGCGCACCATGACGGAACATTCGTCAAACCGATGGGAGTGATATTCCATATACTCGCGCTTATGGAGGAAAGTACCCGAACTGGACGTGGCTACTACAGTGTTCCAGTCGTCATGAAAGGACGTGGAGTAGGGGAGTACCTCTATTTGCTGCTGTATCTCCGGAGTCGCCAGTTTTGTCGTAATCACTCTCATTTTTTTTCTTTACGAAATTTTTTATTTCTGCGCTTCTGCCAGGAATTGCCCGAAGTCATTGATATATCCCTCGGCATCGTATGCCTCGGATGCCAGACAAAGGCAGATGCAGTCAGGAGAAAAATGCTGAAGTTCGCACCAAACCATTCGGGGAATCAGCACTCCCATTTCCTTTTCTCCGCTTCCTGTCGTGGCTTTCAGCAGGTATGTAGCAGTTTCCGCACCATCGTGCAACTGTAGTGTCATACTTCCTGAAAGACATACCAGCAATTCATCGCAAGTGCGGTGGGCATGACCGCCACGTTGCACATCCTGTGGCACACCTTTGATCCAAAAAGCTCTTTTTACGTCGAAAGGCACAGGAAGTCGCATATCGTCGCCACTGGCTACGACCAAACATCCACGAGCATCCGAATATTTTGGAAGTTCTATGGACAAATGATGTATGTCCTTACAGTTTTCTGTCATTTTCTACCGATAAAATCGAAGGATATACTACAGGGATGTTCTATAAATTACGTTTTTAGAAACTGGTCTCTATTTTATTCTGCTTGTTTTTGAAATCTTTTTGCCGTCTTT
>CAMVJO010000059.1 GCA_947167835.1 uncultured Prevotellaceae bacterium | reverse complement strand
TCAGCCCCTAATTTTGCGGGAGTAAAGATGATTTTTAACCGGACAGCAATATTTTCTTTTATTTGTATGGATAAAGGAGAAACTTGTGCAGAAAAAAGAAATACTTGCGCAGATAAAAGAAATACTTGTACGGAAAAAAGAGGTTCATGTGTGGATAAAAGAGATACTACCCCTTACTTTCCCAAAGCTACTCCTTATTTAATGGATGTTACTTCTTTATCTTTCGATGCCTCTCCCTACTTTTTCCAGAATCGCGAGGTAATATCCGTCATTTCTCCGCTCTCTTCGATGCGATACAGGCGTTGATTTGTCGTTCCTGCGTTCAGCGGACCGAGTGCTTCGACGTATGGACCAAGTTTCACGTAGTTCAGAAATTCCGGTCGGAAGCAATTCGGCAGTTCCTGCCTGCCACTATACCATCCCGTCCGGAGTTTTTCGCCATAGTTCAGGCGAACGATTTCAAACAGGCGCATCACACTCTCCGGGTCGTTATCTCCGCCCATCAGTCCTACGCAAGTAATTTCTTCTCGGTAGTCATCGAGCAAAGTCAGCAAACGAATGTCCGTAAGTTCGTCACCCATGTCCTGTTGCAGGAAGGCGCTATGACATCCCGGGCAACCATTGGGACAAAGTGTCAGGTTAATAGCCAATGTCACCTCGTCAGGAAATTCCTGGAACACGATATCGGTATTATAGTACTTAATCATTTTCGTTTTTGTTTGGGAAAACGTTTCAGAATGTCGCCGTATTTTTATTTTAAGGCTGTCAAATATTCGGAATAAGCCTGAAAAACTTTCTTTAAGGCTATCAAAATCTCAGAACAACCCTAAAAAAAGAAGGCACCTCGGAGGCGCCTTCTCCATTATTACTAATTTACTTTTAGTTGTCGCCGTAGCAACACAACACTATTGAAATATTTTATTTTCGTGTGGATGAAATTGGAAAATCCTACGCTTGCATTTCCGGTTTCAGGTGGCCATAGTAGCGTTTCGACGCTTCTTTCTGGCGTGCTGCCGAGAAATTGGAAACTCTCTTGAGGTAACCGATCACGCGTGTCAGGTAATCCAAATCTTTGCTGCCACATTCAGGACATTCGTGCAGGTAACGCTTGTCTATGTGTCCGCAATCGTTACATACCGTGTTGGGAATATTGAATGTAAAGTAGTTACATCCTTCTTTTGCGGCAACACGCAATAATTGACGGTACTGAGCCTTTGAAAGGTGCTCGTCAAGATTCATGTGCAGCGCACTACCGCCGGTGAGATGCTCGATATATTTGCGTCCGTGCAGGCGGAATTTCTCTATCACGTCGGTATTCTGATCTTCTACGACATAGAAATACGAATTGTAGCAGTCGCGTGGCACATAGTAGCCGTCTTCTCTATCCCAGCGGGCATGTTTTACACCTACGTTCTCAGCTGGAATCATTTCGCAGTTGAACATCACGTCTTTGGTGCGATATTTCTTGTTGTAGGTCTCCACTGTTCCGAGAATTTCGCCCACGAAGTTGGCGTATTCGTCGTTATCGGAAATGGTAATGCCCAGACTTTCGGCGGCTTCTACCATTCCGTTTACGCCGATGGTGAGGTATTGACGGGCAATGTTGATATATCCTGCATCGAAGAGAGGCAACATACCTTTATCCTGCAACATCTTCAGGTTTTCGTTGTAAGCCAGTTGCACTTTGTGGCACAAATCGATGATATCACCGAGGTATTCCACGTAAGGTCGGCCTTCGCGTGTGGCTTGTTGGACACAACGGTTCAGATTGATGGACAAAACGCTCTTAGAACCGGTACTTACGCCGCCGGCGCCGAGGGTATAGCTGAAACCGTTGTCCTGAATTTCGTTACGCAGGCGGCAGCATGAAGCAAGTGAGTCTGCGTTATCACTCATGTAGGTAAAGAAGGAATGACCTTCGGCATACATTTCGGCAGTGAAGTCTCCGTATTCTTTATCGATGACTTCGCCGTCCTTAGTGAGGAGCGCCATCGTTTCAACGGGGAAGGTGAGAACGGTTTTGAGGCGTTCTGCATTAAACCAGCGCATGAAACGTTTCTGAAGCCAGCTTACTGCGGGCCAGGATGGTTTACTTCCATCGGGGAAGTAGAAGTCTTTGAAGATGCTCTCGAAGTAGTTTTTGTCGTAGTAGGAAATATTCCAGAATACGGCCTGGAAGTTGCGGGCACCTGTGGGCTGGTTGATGCTATATACGATTTGTTCAAAGCAATCGGTGATGACTTTATCAAGAGTGCGCTTGCGTTTTGAACCATCTACTACCTCGTCGGCTTTTTGATAGAAGTCGTCGCCATATTCCTTCTGGAGGAAATGCGACATGTACATCAGAAATTCCGGTGTGGCGCAGGCACCGCTCAACATGGAGCTTACAATAAATACCATATTGACGAAACCACCGCAGAAGCTTTTCAAATTGGTGGGCGCTGTGGAGTTACCGCCAATACTCTTGGTGCCGGTGAGCAACCAGGGGTACATGGTGATGGATGCGCAGTAGTTAGCCAGGCAGGTCTCGTCGTTTTTGTAGATATAGTGGTTGTTGAGCAAGAAAAGGTAACGGTCGGCAGTTTCTTTGCCGTACATTTTTTTGATGCGGTCTGTCAGCAGACGGCGGTTCAGGCGGATAAAGTTCTTTTTTGGCAATTCGCCTATCAGAGTTGCGATGTTCTTGTTCTCTACATTGGCGTTGGCATCATATTTCGAGCCTGTAGCGGGATTCAGGCTGTCCATATAATCCAATAGGAAGTTCACATGATCCACTACTTCGCGGTCTTCGCTGTGTGCCTGGCGGTAAAGCATGAATTGCTTGGCCACTTTGAAGTATTTCTCTTCCATAAGTGCCACTTCCACCTGGTTTTGGATGTCTTCTACGCTCATTCCGTTGCAGAACTTCAGGTGACTCATCAGTTTTCCGAGACCTTCGGCATCTACACGGTCGCCAACGGCGGCAAAAGCCTTGAGTATGGCTGTCTTAATCTTTTCTACCGAAAAATTCTCGGTAGTGCCATCGCGTTTGGTAATGATAAAATTTTCTGTGCTCATTATTTCTTTATTTATTTTTATATATAAATGACTAAAATATGCCTCATTTGGTGTATTCTGCGGACGTTTACACGTTTTTTGCCGTGTAATTTTTTTTGAAAACTTAGGGTATGGAAAATTCCTTTCGGTTTTCTTTTTTGGAAAACTTTTTAGAAAAATTTTTATCAAAAGTTTCCCAAAAAGTTCAACTTGCTATTTCAAAAAGAGGCGATAATCCCATTCTCCTTTTCTTTCATTTTTTTTATTTTCGTCCGCAATGGAATCGTTAAACGAAAAAAATAAGGAGTATGCCTGGCAGAAATTTCTATTAACAATAAAAAATTACAACTATAAGATAATCAGTGAATTATATAAGTGCGAAGTAATTTCGTTAATCGTATTACTTCTGCTCTGTTTCAGCAAGTTATCTGTTTTTCGCCCTTTTCTGCGTGAGCAATTCTTCACTGCAAATATAAATGTTTTGTAAAAATCTACAAAGCGGAAAATGAAAATTTTTTACAAGTCACAAAAAATTTTTTTTGGAAAGCCAAAATGTGAAAATGTTTTAACTTTTTTCTATTTTTTCTTGTGGATTGTTGTGTGTTGCTGGGCGGAAATGATGGCTGGGCAGGGCTTTCGTAATACCGTTATCCCGATATTTCGTTATTCCGAAAAGTTTGAAAGTCTTTTATGTGGGAAAATGGGCAATTTGGGCTATATGGGGTTAATGGGCGCCGATATACCAAAAATTAGCTCCGAGAAAAATAAAAATAGCTCGACACTATTTAAAATTAGCTCGGAGCTAAAAAATTTTTGCTCCGAGCTAATTTTTTACAGCTCAAAACACCCCTAAACTGCCGATGAATAAAGGGCGCATTGGTATGGCTGAAAATCTCTGCGTCAGGCTTCCAGACTGCGATAGCGGAGGCGCTTGGGTTCTTCTATGCCCAAACGACGGGCTTTGTTGAGTTCGTAATCGCTATATGAGCCTTGGAAGAAAACGACCTCGCCATTTCCCTCGAAAGCGAGGATGTGGGTGCAGATACGGTCGAGGAACCAGCGGTCGTGACTGATGACAACGGCGCATCCGGCGAAGTCTTCAAGACCTTCTTCGAGGGCGCGAAGGGTATTCACGTCTATGTCGTTGGTAGGTTCGTCCAAAAGCAGCACATTACCCTCTTGTTTCAGCGCCAGAGCCAGGTGCAGGCGGTTTCGTTCACCTCCCGAGAGCACGGCACACTTCTTTTGCTGATCTACTCCGGCAAAATTGAATCTGCTGAGGTAGGCACGCGCATTTATCTCGCGGCCACCCATCATCATCAGTTCGTTACCGCCGCTTACCACCTCATAAACCGATTTTTCGGGGTCTATATCCTTGTGTTGCTGATCGACATAACTGATTTTCACGGTTTCGCCCACCTCGAATGTGCCGCCATCGGCCTGTTGCAAGCCCATAATCAAACGGAAGAGCGTGGTTTTTCCGGCTCCGTTAGGGCCAATAATGCCGATAATGCCGTTAGGAGGCAACATAAAGTTCAAATCGTTGAACAACACCTTGTCGCCAAATGCTTTCTTGACGTGTTGTGCCTCAATCACCTTATTTCCCAGACGTGGACCGTTAGGAATGTAGATTTCCAACTTCTGTTCTTTTTCTTTCTGGTCCTCATTCAGGAGTTTGTCATATGAGTTCAGACGTGCCTTCCCCTTTGCCTGTCGCGCCTTCGGAGCCATTCTCACCCACTCCAGTTCTCTTTCCAGGGTTTTGCGGCGCTTCGATGCAGTTTTTTCCTCCTGTTCCAAGCGTTTTGCCTTCTGTTCCAGCCATTCTGAGTAGTTTCCTTTCCAAGGTATGCCTTCTCCGCGGTCAAGTTCGAGAATCCATCCCGCAACGTCGTCCAGGAAATAACGGTCGTGGGTAACGGCAATGACGGTTCCCTCATATTGATTCAGATGCTGCTCCAACCAGTCGATACTCTCGGCATCAAGATGGTTGGTAGGCTCATCGAGCAAGAGTACGTCGGGCTTTTGCAAGAGCAGGCGGCACAAAGCCACGCGACGTCGCTCTCCACCGCTCAGATGTTCCACTCCCTCGTCGGCAGGTGGGCAGCGCAGGGCATCCATGGCGCGTTCCAATCGGTTATCAAGGGTCCAGATGTCGTGACTGTCGATGAAATCCTGCAAGACGCCAAGACGTTCAAAAAGGCGGTTCATCTTTTCCTCGTCTTCGTAGTATTCCGGCAACGCCATCTTCTCGTTAATTTCATTATACTCCTGCATAGCGGCCACTTGGTCAGCCACGCCTTCCTGTACAATCTCGCGAACGGTTTTTTGCGGGTCGAGTTGAGGCTCTTGCGGCAGGTAACCCACGCTGTAGCCAGGCGAAAAGACTACTTGTCCCTCGTAATCCTGATCCAGTCCGGCAATGATTTTCAGCAGGGTAGATTTACCTGCTCCGTTCAAGCCGATAATGCCTATTTTCGCGCCATAAAAGAACGAAAGGTAGATGTTTTTGAGCACTTGCTTCTGGTTCTGGCGAATAGTCTTGGAGAGACCTACCATTGAAAAGATGATTTGTTTGTCGTCTACGGTTGCCATAAGTATTTAATGCAAATAATAAGGGTAGTTCTAAAAATTAGGTTTTAAAATTTTGTGAAGCTTTTTTTGGTCTGTATGCTTTTTCAATCTTTTTGGCGCCATTGTCTTTAATTCCTTGAACCATAGCTTGCTATGCTTCTGCGGCATTAAAAACAAAATCACTCAAAAATCTTTGAAAAATCAAAACAGCCTAATTTTTAGAACAACCCTAAATGAGTTTCGTAAGTTTTTTCTAATTTTGTGCGAAGATACGAAAAATCCGTGACACGACAATAATTTTTTTCACACATTATGGATAGTCAGGTTTGGCATAAGACAAAGGAATACCGTGGGTTTCAGTCGTTTCTCGTGCTGGAACGCGGTTTATCTGACAATACGCGCGAGGCATATCTGAGGGATGTGGGGCGTTTCATGGACTATTTGGAAGATGAAGGCGTGAAAGTCACGGATGTATCGCTCGAAACATTGCATCGCTACTCGTTTGCACTTGTCGATGTGGGCATTTCCACACGTTCTGTGGCCCGAATGCACAGTGCCCTGCGGTCGTTTTTCAGGTTCCTGTGCTTAGACGGATATATCGCCAATGATCCGACCGAATTGTTGGAGTCGCCGAAAATCGGTAAGCACCTGCCCGAAGTTCTCACGACAGAAGAGATAGATACCATCATAGGCGCTATCAATCTCTCCCAACCTTTCGGCCAACGCGACCGCGCTATTATCGAAATGCTCTACTCTTGCGGTCTGCGTGTCAGCGAACTCTGTCAGTTGCACCTCTCTGACCTCTATCTTGACGAGGGTTTTCTGCGAATAGTGGGAAAAGGCAGTAAGGAACGCCTGGTTCCTATCTCTCCGCGTGCCGTTAAAGAGCTGGAACTGTGGTTCTACGACCGCAACCTCATCACTCCGAAACCAGGAGAGGAAGATTTCGTCTTTCTCTCCCACCGCCGCAGCCAGCACCTGTCACGTATCACGGTTTTTCACAACATTAAGCAATACGTAGAGGCAGCAGGCGTACATAAAGTTATTTCTCCACACACTTTCCGCCACTCCTTTGCTACTCATCTCCTCGAAGGCGGAGCTAACCTGCGTGCCATTCAAGCCATGCTGGGACATGAAAACATAGGCACTACCGAAATCTATACACATATCGACCGCAGTTTCCTCAAGCGTCAGGTCTTGGAATTTTTCCCAAGGAATCAAAAAGGATAATCACGGCATCGCGTGATATAGAAGGTAGGAAAATGCAAGATACGCCTCGTGTTTTTCCGTTAAATTGCAAAATATCTATAGATATTTCGAGAAAAGACGGAAGTGTGTCCGTTCTTTTCAAATTTTATTTGTATTTTCGCACGTTATTTGTGTAGATTATAAAACCGGCATGGAAGAAAGAGTTTTTGCCGGCTACTCCACCCCCCCCGACTTTAGATAATGACATTTTTAACTATATGAAAAGGTTGATTAGTGCGTGCCTGCTGTCCTTGATATGTACAGCATCAATGGCACAAGGCGAGTTGCAAAACATCGTAGTCGATACCACGAAGTATGCGGGCTATCAACCTAAGTGGAATCCCGACTACAGACTGGCGCAACCCAATGGAAACAGTAAGAGTGCCGCAAAAAGCGGTAGAAAAGGCGCAAAAGATGCCGTTGCCTTGCCCGACCATTGGAATAGTGCCGAGAGTAAACATTTTCCGCCCATCTTCAATCAGGGTAGTCTGGGCTCCTGCGGTGTAAGTTCGCACGTAGGATATATGCTCACCCACGAAATGAATGCCTACAACGATGCAGACGGCTCTTTGCCCGAGAATCAGTTGGCTCCCCTGTTTGAATATCCGTTTACCTATCACGGACCGGGAAAAGACGAAATGGCATTGGAAGTGGGCTTCCCGAATGCTGTTCATTATGGCGGAAGATACACTTCAAGCATCTACTTGGCTAAAGAACACAACACGGATGACTGGAGTTGGGTGCAAGGTTACGATATCTTCTACGACGCTATGAAGCACCGCATCACACATGCTGCAAACTTCCCCAATGGAACTCAGACCGAAGGCGGTAAGTTGGATGTGAAACGTTGGCTCTATAATCACAATGGTGACGAAGACTTTGGCGGACGTCCGGCAGTTTGTTGTATGGGTGTGGGTATCGGTGCTTCAGGTACGCGCGCCATTCCGTCATCAACCACCAACGATGCGTTAGGTGTGACGGGAATGAGATATATGGACCACTGGAATGTGGGAAGTGCCGACCATGCCATGACAATCGTGGGATGGGACGACAGAGTGGAGTTTGACTTGGATGGAAATGGCACAGCCGGCGAGACATCCAACAGCGTGGGACAAAATGAGGTGGGCGCCTGGATTCTTGCCAATACATGGGGAGGCTGGGCTAACTCCGGTTTTGTATATTGTCCCTATGCTATGGGCGGACCTACGTCGAAATATGCTTATGAGGAGGATGGAGTGACGAAAAAGACACGTGCTGACGATGGAGAGCCCATCTATCTTCTGACAGGTGGCTGGACACCATACGTTTACTACTATAACAAAGGATATACCCCCAGTCGCACCATGCGTGTCAAGATGACATATAGTAAGCGCAGCGAAATCAGCGTGAAGGCGGGAGTATCCAACAATATCGTGGCAACACGTCCCGATAAGACCTATCAATTTGCTTATATCAACTATACCGGTGACGGAAACAATGACGGAGCAGATGCCAACACGCCATTGCTCGGAACTTGGGCCGACGGACGTAGTCATACCGAGGCAATGGAATTCGGTATCGACATCACAAAGCTCACTGCCGGCTATGACGATAGCAAACCCCTGAAGTATTTCCTCGTTATCAACTCTAAATCGGGAGCTACCGGCGAGGGAAAAGTATATGAAGCCAGCATCATCGATTATCTTGTGGATGCAGGCGGCATAGAGTTCCCTTGTACCACTCTTGGCGACGGGGTAACGATAGAGAATGACGGCGAAACAACCTATATCAGTTGGTTAGTGCAAGGTGAAGAGTACTTCTCGCCCAATAACCTGCGCCTATCCGGAAATACCTTGTCTTGGGAGGCTCCGGTATCCTCACATACCATCTCTGGCTACAATGTTTATGAGAATGGCTCACTCTTAGGAACCACAAGTTCCACAAGTTATGTTCTTTCTTCCAACACGGGAAGTTATAGCGTGTGCACAGTATATGATGTGGCCGGAGATGAAAAACTCTCTGCCCAGAGCCGCACGGTTTCCTTGCCGATGACATCTGCCGAAGCCTACGAAGATGATCACCAGATTACACTTTCGGCCGGTGGCTTCACGATACCTGACATTACCTCGACGGCACACGATGATTTCACTTTGGAATATTGGTTCAAACCTGGTAGATTATCGAATTGGAACAATAAAATTGCCGGTCCCGAATGGTCTAAATTCCTTATCCACACCAATGCCGACGGAACCCTGGCAGCAGGTTGGTATTCCGGCGAAGACCGTTTGGATGTCACCTCGCCGAAATTAACTGTCGATACTTGGGTACATATGGCCTACGTGATAAACGGCAGTAACTTGAAGGTATATTATGACGGTACGCTGGTAGGCGAACTGACCTCACCAAATAAAAGCGGTTTCCCCATTTTCTCGGAAGGTCTCGTCATAGGAAATGGAAGCGGAGTGAACGCACAGATGACTGGTGTCATGGATGAAGTGAAAGTATGGAATACGGCACGAACCCAGGCGCAGATACAGCAGTTTATGAACCTGCCAATCGTAAATCCCAGCGGAACGGATGGCCTTCTCGCCTATTTCAAGGGTGGTAAGTATGCCGAACTGGGTAGTACCGGCACACAAGTAGTGGGTACAACGGCAGAATCTTCTTGGAGTGCTAACGGAACATATTATAACTACACAGGAGGAACACTTAATCCGTCAAGCGATACATGGGGTGCGAGATGGGTATCAACGGCTACGACACCGGAGGTAACAGTGACGGCATCCAACGATGGAAGTTCGCTCAATAATGATATGAATATCACCAACGGCAGAATATGGAACTCCAGTTCTGGTTGGGCTCGTTATAAGATTAGCGTTAATTCGGGCTATGCCGTGACAGGTTACACCTTGACTGTAAAAGTGCCGAAGGGAAAACCAACAGTCACCTTTACTCCCGCTGAAGGCGGCGATGCCATCACGGTTGCGGCAGGTGAGACGAAAACACTCAGCGCAAGCGATATCTTGGATAAGGAATCCTACTTCACGATGACATCTTCAGGCCAAGGTCTCGCCGTTGTCAGCAACTTTAGCGTAGATTATGTAGAGGCTGGTGAGATAAAACTGCGCGATTACGCCAGAGGACATCACGCCTCGTACAATAATTTGGTTACGACCGATGGAACGAAGATTGACGCGACAGCAACAGCGGCTTTCACTGTCCAGGGAAACAGTGAGACGAGGACAAACGTATATAATACTTACTATTTGAGAGATGCTGAGTGGGCAACCGATATTGCCTGGTACATAGATGGCGTAGAACAGACAAATCTGAGAAAATGCCACGAGGCAGATATCGCTTTTGACGCAGCAGGCAGTAAAACCCTTAGGATAGAGGCTACTCGCGGCAACGGAAGTAAAGTTACAGTGAACAAATCCGTCAGTGTGTCCGAGAATCTTTTCACCAGCGACTTTACATTAACTGCTACTACCGTAAAAGTAAATGAACGCATCAGTTTCCTGAGTAGTAATTCCGTAGCAGGTTGCACTTACGAATGGACAATGCGTGACGGTACGACACAAAGCGCCACTTCCAAGAACGCAGCAACTTCTTATTCGACACAGGGTTCTAAAACTGTCATACTGAAAGTCACCGACCCGGAGGGAAATGTTTCTTCCACCATACATCGTGTAGAAGTCTTGCCGTCTGCTCCCGTTGCCAAGTCAAGTCTTTCGGCTAACGTGATTATGAAGAATAATTCCGTGACACTAACCGACGAAAGTCTGTACAGTCCTACAGAATGGTCGTGGCGTTTGGCTAGTTATAACAACCAAATTCTTGAAACAACCGAGAATCCTACTATTAACATCGCACGTCCTGGTATTTACACCATATATCACGGCGCGAAAAACAGCGAAGGCGAAGATTTCGAGACACTAACCAATCGTCTCTACGTATGTAATATGGCTTCGGGCAACGGTCTTGGATTCAGTGACGGACGTACCGTGAGCGGTGTCCTGCCTTCTGCACTTTCTACCGCATGGACTATCGAATATTGGTTCAAACCTACATCGTTGGCCGACAATATGACGCATTTTACCGGCAGCAATTCAAGCGACTTCACCATGAAAGTTAATTCTGAGGGAGCAATGACACTTTCTGTCGGTACAGACAATGCCATATCGCCCACTGGTTATTATGCTTCCAACGAATTCCATCATTATGCTATCACCTTTAGTGAAGGAACTCTGAAGTATTATCGCGATGGTCAGTTGTATAGTACCAGTACCGGCATGGAAACGACGGATTTCAGCACTTATTTCAAAAACTTCCAGATTGGTGTTGCTGAAAATGCCGCTGCGGGTGTGATAGATGAGTTCCGTATTTGGAATACCTGCCGTTCTCAGTCGGAAATCCAGAGTTATGCAGCACAAACTATCAGCGATGTGGCAACAGCCCAGAGCAATGGCCTGAAAGTGTATTACCAATTCAATCAAACCGGTAATGTAAATATCACAGATGCTACATCAAACAATATTACCGGCACCCACGCTCACAGCAAAGGCCTTTTGGGAGACGGATGGACGACAAGTGACGGCGTATTTGCCCTTGATTTCACCACACCTACGGCAGCAAATTACACAGCCGGCCTCACTCTCGTGCCAACGGCGAGCTATAATGTAATAGCCGTGTCGGACGAGGAAAAACATTCGCTTGAAAGTAGTAAACGTGTGGCAGAATATGCTTTTGACGGCGTGGAAAATAATGGTTCTTTCTGGCACAGCCGTTGGGTGTCTCAGGTAAATTATCCGCACAGCGTGACAATACATCGTGTCCAGTTAGATGAATTAAAAGCCCTTGTGGTAAGTGATCGTGGTCCAAACTACCGTCCGGCTTCCGTGAAGGTAGAGCAGAGTAGTGACAACGTAAATTGGGAAGTCGTTGATGAATTCATACCTTTATATAATGTACCAAATGCTTCTGCCAAGTTCTCGAAGGCTTTAACCAAGGAATATCTGCGTTTCTCCTTCCCGACAGGTCATGGAGGGCACTTAGCTATTATGGAACTGAAGCTTTATGGAACTATGGTCGAGGAAAGAAACTTTAATACCGTAGCACTTTCATATATCGGCGTTTCCGATCAAGACGCCACCAGCGTTGGCTCTAATGCTCTCGACACGGGTGACGGATATCTCAGTACCAAATGGCATTCGCAGTGGGCTGGTAACGGTTCGAGCGAACATATTGCCTATCCGCACTGGATTATCTTTGAAAATACCGAATATGCTACAAAGGCTATCGAGCAATTGGAGATTAGCTCCGACGAAGGCGAAATAAATAAGCGTCCGGCAAGATTTGACGTGCTGGTATCAGACGATAACGTCACCTATACAGAACTTATGACGGATGTTCGTATGCCTTTCGGCAGGACATCGCGTGTGATATTGCCTGAACCGATTACAAGTCGGTATGTGAAGTTGAATTTCACGTCTTCGCAGTTAATGCCTAACAATGGAACGAATGAATTCCTTATCATAGGTAATATTAAGGCGTACTCCACGGAAATTCCTACGGAGACCTTGGAGGATGTGCGTCAGGCTTTGCAGGATGCCGTCGATGAAGGTACACTTTACTTGGGTAAAATCGGTTCTGGCTTAGGACAGTATTCCGGTATCGATGAGAGCGCTCTCGAATACACGCTTTCGTCTGCTGCTACTGTCAAGACAGGACCAAACAAGGAATACATAAAAACATATACCTCAATAATCACGGATGCACTTGCAGGTATTACGATGAATATGCCGGAGCGCAATCAGTTCTATTACCTGAAGAGTTACGATAATGCCTACCTGCGTTCTGCTGCTGCCGGTAAAACACTCGGTATCGGCACGAAAACAGCCGCTTCTATCTTCTATCTGACAACAGACGGCAAACTTCTTTCGTACGATAACGGATATTTCACCTATAATGTCTCAAATATGGGCGCTTTGGGCGAAGCTACTCCACTTGTTATCGAAGAAGCCAGCGAAAAAGGCTACTATGCTTTCCAAAACAGCAGCAACTATTTGTTTGGTAGCGGCGATTTAGCCATCGTAAACAAGACTACTGAGAACAGTCTTGACGAAACGAAGTGGAGCATCGAACCTGTCACTTCATTGCCCGTTGCTATTTCATCGGCTGGCTATGCTACTTTCAACGCTCCCGTAGCACTTACTATTCCGAGCGGACTTAGAGCCTATACAGGTACAGATAATGGTGAGACACTCCATTTGGACGAAGTTTCGGGCACACTTCCCAAGAATACGCCCGTCATTCTGAAAACGGATAGCGAGACTTCCGGTAATTTCGACTTGGATTTGACTGACGATGTCGATGCTATTACAGGAAATGCCCTGACTGGAACGATTGAAGCCGAACCTGTTCCTGTAGAAAAGATATATACCCTACAGAAAAAGAACGGCAAAGTAGGTTTCTACCGCTATTCTGGTGGAGAAGTCAAAGGTTTCAAGGCATACCTCAGCAGTAGTGCGGGAATCAAAGGATTTACATTTGAATTCTCCGGCATTACCGGTATCAATAAGGCCGAAACCGACCTTCAAGGCAAGGAAATCTATGACATGCAGGGACGTCGCGTTACGCAGCCCCAGCGTCATGGAATCTATGTCAAGGACGGAAAGAAAGTAGTATTCTAAAAAACACAACATCTCAATATAAAGAATAATGAAAAAGACATATATTATTCCTTCCGCAAAGGTAATTCCCCTTAAAACGAATAATATGTTCGCTAAGTCCTTAGATATAAGCGAAGACGACGGAAACGAAATGCTTATACGTCGTCGTTTATGGGAGGAAGAAGATGAAGAAGAGGGTTGTGGCCTTTGGAAATAAAATATTCCAGTATCAATTCAACAATAATCCGATATGAAAATACTTATCATCAATGGACCGAATCTGAATATGCTCGGAAATCGTGAGCCCTCCATATATGGATCGGCCACGATGCAGGAAACTTTGGACAGTTTGAAGAAACGTTTTCCCGATACGGAGATAGCATTTTTTCAAAGCAACCATGAAGGAGAACTTATCGACAGAATGCAAGCTGCTATCGGCGATGGCACAAACGGTATCGTACTGAATGCCGGTGCCTACACACATACTTCGGTTGCCCTGCTCGATTGCATCCGTTCGCTTCCCGAAACGCTTCCTGTTGTCGAGGTTCACATCAGCAATGTACACAGTCGCGAGGATTTTCGTCACAGAAGTCTCATCACGGCTGCCTGCAAAGGTGTGATTGCTGGCTTCGGAATGGATAGTTACCGCCTTGCAATCGAAGCACTCCTGGCATGACGATTGACGAATACATAGAAAGTCATTGTAGTCCCGAGGATAGTTTGTTGCACGACCTATATCGTGCCACGAATGTCCACCTTCTGCGTCCACGCATGGCAAGTGGACACGTGCAAGGCTCCTTTCTGCGAATGTTGGTAGGACTTACAGGAGCGCGTCGCGTACTTGAAATCGGAACCTTCTCAGGTTATGCCACTTTATGCATGGCTGCTGCTTTGCCCGAGGGAGGTAAAATCGTGACCTACGAGGTAAACGATGAGCAGGAGGAGTTTACACGTCCGTGGTTCGAGCGTTCGGAATGGAATGACCGCATAGATTTCCGTATTGGCGATGCTCTTGAATCATTGCCAGCCGCTATTTCAGAAGAAAGCGAACTTTTTGACATGGCTTACGTAGATGGCAACAAACGGCAGTACACGGAATATTACGAGCGCATACTTCCGCTCCTGCGTCCTGGAGGTCTTTATATTGCCGACAACACTTTATGGTCCGATCACGTCATTGACAGTCATTACCACGACGCTCAGACAGAGGGTATCCGACATTTCAACGATTTGGTGGCGCACGACGAACGAGTAGAAACGGTTTTGCTGCCGTTGCGTGACGGATTGACATTGATTAGGAAGAAATAATTTGATATACAAACAGAAA
>CAMVJO010000058.1 GCA_947167835.1 uncultured Prevotellaceae bacterium | reverse complement strand
GTATAGAGAGTGTAAGCAAATCAAAACAGCCTAATTTTTAGAACAACCCTAAAATAAACACACTCCTTTTAAATATATATATAAGGAGTACACAACAATATCAAAACAAAAACAAATATGAAACGACTGTTATTATCACTGATTGCCCTCGTATCTATAGGTATGTCGGCACAGACACAGATTATAGGCGTTGTAGCCGACAGTATCACCCACGAAGGAATGCCTTACGTCACGGTACGCATCTATAACAACAAGCAAAAAGACAAACCCGTGGCAGCATTTGTCACAGGTGTCGATGGACGTTTTGTTCATAGCGTAGCAGGAAGCGGTCCCTTCCGCATACTCTACAGCGCCGTGGGAATGCAGAACGAGGAGCGCCAGATACTTCTTGGTGGCTCGGGCAAACTCCCTATGGACACCGTATATATGCAAGAACGCTCCCTGGGAACGGCCGAAGTCGTGGCACAACGTCCCATTGTCAAGATGGAAACAGACAAAGTGACCTACGATTTAACCAGCGATGCTGACACAAAATCTGCAACACTCCTTGATATGCTTCGCAAAGTGCCACTCGTTACGGTGGATGGCAACGATAATATCACCGTGAACGGCAGTAGCAACTTCAAAGTCTATGTGGATGGAAAAAACAATCCCATGCTTTCGGCAAATGCCTCACTCGTGATGAAAAGCATCCCCGCTTCTTATGCAAAAAACATAGAAGTTATTACCAATCCCGGAGCAAAATATGATGCTGAGGGAGTTGGCGGAATTTTGAATATCACTACCAATCGTGGAGGCGCAGGCGGTGGTGGCGCAACCGACGGAAGTCTGGACGGATACAGCGCAAAAATTGACGGAACCCTTACAAACCGTTCGGAACGCGCAGGCGCTTTTGTTTCCTGGCAGAAAAAGAAATTTAGCATGAACCTAAATGTCATGTACCAGCACCAAAAACAAAAAGGTTCGGTGATAGACATGACCAACACGCAGTATCTGCCCGGTGGCGCGACACAAGTTACCAATCTCCACCAGGAAGGAAATACTAACCAGCACTTCGTAAACAGCGGCTTGAACCTAAGTTATCAAATCGACAGCCTGCGATTGCTTACTGCCGGAGGAAGTTTTATGTCGTTCCAGCAAAAAATTGAAGGCAACGGTATCATGCAAAATGGCGCCGTAGGATACGGACAGAACACGGACCAGAAAATGCGTTTCGGCTCAATAACTGCCAATATCGACTATCAACGCAGTTTTGCCAACAACCCCGAGAAATTTTTCACGCTTTCCTATCAGTTTAACAGCTCGCCATCTCGCGATAAGCAGTACACAGATTTTGATCTCTCGGCATTTACACCCACTACCCCTGGGGCAACGCCCACTTACGACATTACAAATCGTTTTAGCGACAACGATATGTTTTCTACCGAGCACACCGGACAAATTGACTACACGACTCCGCTCAGTAAGAACCATAAAATGAGCGTTGGCTTGAAGTTTATCGGACGTAATAACCATAGCGATTCGCAATACTTCCTGCAATCGTCCACCGGCTACGTTTATAATCCTGCTATGAGCATGCAATATAGACATATCAACGATATCGGTGCCGGTTATGCCGAGTACGAGGGAAAAATCAGCAAGTTCAAATTAAAAGCCGGCCTGCGATATGAATATACTTGGCAGCAAGTGAAATATGAGTACACACCGGCACAGAATTTCGACCTGCATTATGATAATCTCGTGCCGAGTGCTACACTTTCCTACCAGCTAAAACCCACACAAAGCGTAGGAATTTCTTACGGCATGCGTATTTCGCGTCCGGATATCAACTCTTTAAATCCTTACATGAACATTTCTGATCCTACCAACGTGTCATATGGTAATCCTAACCTGGAAGCAGAAAAGAACCACAACATAAGTCTTGTTTTCAACTCGTTCTCGCAAAAACTCATCACGAATATCAACGTTCACTACAACTTCTGTAATAACGGCATCGAGGAATACAAATTCTATGACGCAACAAATGTTTTGAACACGACATACGGAAATCTTAACAAGAACAAAGATATCGGTGTGAACCTGTTCCTGAATTATCGCCCGATGGTAATTACCAGTATCATCCTTAATGCCAACGTTTCTTACGTAGATTTGAGCGCTCCCTCGATAGGTGCGAAAAATCACGGCTGGAATACTTTTGCAATGTTGGGACTTCAGCAGACTTTGTGGTGGAATACCAAACTTAGCCTGAACGTAATGGGAATGGGTAAGCGACATAATTTACAAGGCTACATGAAAGGATTTGGCGGTTTCATGGGTAGTTTGACAAAGTCCTTCCTGAAGGATAAACTCACCGTAGGTATTGCCGGATTTATGCCCTTCAATGGTAAAAACATCAAGATTAAGATGCATAGTGAGGGAACAGATTTCATGAGCGACACCAATATCCGTGTTCCAGTGGCACAAATCGGCATCACTTGCTCATATACCATCGGAAATATCGGTAGTGTGAAGAAAGTAAACCGTTCTATCGAAAATAATGACGTCAATCAGACCGGAAAGAGCCAAGATAGCACCGGCGGTATGGGAGGCGGCATGGGAACTGGCACAGGAATGGGAATGTAAGTTCCTGATACCTGTGTTTATCTCCGAGAAACTTCTTGATAAATCGGAGCTATTTCCAAATAACTCGCCATTATTTTTGGATAAATCGGAGCTAATTTCTGATAGCTCGTAGTTACCTTTTGAAAAGTCTGAGATTTAGCTCGAGAAGTTTGAGGCCTTCCTAAAGATACCCAAGGAATGATTCAAGATTTCTAAGGTCTTCTTCAAGAAGCCCAATGTCTTCTTCAAGAAGTCAAACATCTTTTTCGAGATGTCCGTTATCTATTTAAAGAAGTCCGAGCTCTTTTTCAAGAAGTCCGAGCATTTTTCTGAATAGTCAGGAAAACACAACGGAATCTCGGGATAATCTGAGTTTTAGAGCGGATAATTAACAAAAAAAACGCTGCTGTCTGTTACGGTTTCGCAGCAACAGCGGCGTTTTTCCCGTTTTTTACCTAAATTTGTAGCGGAAAATTCTTTTACCGCGACACCTTATATAATAATAGTAATGAAACGAACTGATATAAAGAGACTTTTTACGTCTTTCTTCGGATTATTCTTTTTGCTGTCCACAGCATTTGTTCCGGTTTCCGCTTTTGCGCAAAAAGGCGGAGCAGGAAAATCTGCCAAGGTTGCGAAAACGAATAATTCCAACGGGGCAGTTAGGAATAGTAACGAGAATTTGGAGCGTTTGCGCCAAGATTTAGTTAAATCCTACGGAGCATTGGCCGATAGTGTGCTTTGCGAAACATATATCTACAAGATAGTGGGCGAAGACACGCTATGTCTGGATCTTTACTACGTGCCAAGAGAAGGTATCTGCGGCGATTTACCCGTTTTCATCTACTCTTTTGGTGGAGCATGGGAAGGTGGGCAGCGACAGAACGGTGCTTTTCTTGAAGATATGGCCAAAGCCGGATTTATTGGCGTAGCCATTGATTATCGTCTGGGCATTAAGAAGATGAAGGAAGCCAGAAAACAGGGAAAGACTTTGTTTAATGGCGAAAATCCCTACGTTGCCTCTATCAAGATGGCCATTGAGGATCTTTATGACGCCACGATGTTCTGCGAGGTGCTATTTCTGAAAAAATTCTTCAACAATCGCGAATACATCATCAGTGGTAGTAGTGCCGGAGCCATAAATTCCCTGACGGCAGAGTATCTTATTTGTCAGCAGGACACGCTTGCTTTGAATCACCTGCCCAAAGATTTTAATTACTCCGGCGTTGTTGCTTTTGCCGGCGGCATTTGGACGATGGGCGACACACTTATCTGGAAACAGAAGCCGTGTCCCGTTATTTCGTTCCATGGTACGAAGGATAAGCTCGTGCCTATCAGATACCAACACGACAAAAACTTCAATGCTTCCGCTTTCGGTCCCGAATATTTTCTGCCTATGCTCAAACGGATGGGCGTTTCTCATGTTTTGAACCGTTTTGAGAGCGCCGATCACGAGATTGCTATTCTGGCAGAGTGGGGTAGGAGCGAATTTGTGCCCAAGGTTATCGAACAAGTCCATTTGCTGAGGAAATCTCCCTGTGCTATGGCTTTGACAAACGAATATCCGCAGGGTTATTTCCGAATGGTGAAACCTGTTCCGCCCAGAGTTTTCCCGAATGCCCCTGATACAGATGTAGATAAGGTAGCTTTATATCACGATCTCAGAGGTCTTTATGAAATGTTTAAGGGTTGTTCTAAAAATTAGGCTGTTTTGATTTTTCAAAGATTTTTGAGTGATTTTGTTTTTAATGCCGCAGAAGCATAGCGAGCTATGGTTCAAGGAATTAAAGACAATGGCGCCAAAAAGATTGAGAAAGCATACAGACAAAAAGGAACCCCCTTATTATTAAAAACTAATTTTTAGAACAACCCTTAAGTAATTTTTAATTTTAATCCAAAATAAGATGAAAAAATCACTCAGAAAAATCAGTTTGCTCCTTTCGCGTACTGCTTTGTTCGCAGTTCTGGCTGTTTTCGGCTTGAATACTGCTCAGGCCGACGAAGGTATGTGGCTTTTGAAGCTCATGGAGCAGCAACATCTGGCCGATTCTTTGAAAAAGGCCGGACTTGAGATTTCACCCGATGAACTTTACAACGAAAACGGCCCGTCTTTGAAAGATGTAGTCGGAATTTTCGGTGGCGGCTGCACAGGTGAAATCGTAAGTGCCCAAGGTCTTGTTTTTACTAACAATCATTGCGGCTTTGATTTCGTACATTCCATGAGTACTATGGAGCATAACTATCTGCAAGACGGATTCTATGCTCACAGTCTGGCAGAGGAATTGCCAACTCCCAATCTTGATTTCGTTTTCGTGCGTGCTATCGAAGACGTAACCAAGGTTGTTGAAGATTCGCTCAGCCATCTCGACGAATATACCCGTCAGACGAGTTATGCCCTGCGACCTCTGGCAGAACAGTTGCTTGCTGCCAGCCGTTTTGCCGGCAAACCCGGTATGCGTGCCCGCATTCTTCCGTATTTCGGCGGCAATCAGTTCTATATCTTCTACGAACAATGCTACGAAGACGTACGTCTTGTGGTGAATGTGCCGCAGAATTTCGGACAGTTCGGTGAAAACCAGGACAACTGGGTATGGCCGCGCCATAATCCCGACTTTGCCGTTTTCCGCATCTATGCTGACAAAAACGGAGAGCCGGCAAAATATTCTGCTGACAATGTTCCGCTCAATTGTTCCAAGTTCTTACCCATTTCCATGCGAGGTGTTCAGGACGGAGACTTCACTATGGTTATGGGATTCCCGGGAAGCACTTCGCGCTACCTTACTGCCGCAGAAATTGAGGCACGTGTGAACAATTTCAACGAACCTATCAATACGATGGGCGTTGTTCTTTTGGATCACATGAAGGAATTGATGGATAATGACCCCGAACTCAATCTTTCGATGGCCAGCGATTATTTTATGATCGGCAATACGGTGAAAAACTTCGGAGGAATGAACGAGGCTGTGCGCAAGGTGAAACTCATAGACCGCACCTTGGATAAGGAAATGGAGATGCGCGAATGGGCAAAGGCCAACAATCGGGAGGATGTGTGCGATGCAATGGATCTTATCGAACACCTCACGAAAGTTTATGGCGATACCATTCACGATTTATACCTCACAGGTTTCGGTTTGCGCCAGCAAGATCTGAAACTCCCCGCATCCATTCCCGTTCTTGAGCAACTTATGACGAGTATGGCCAAGTTAAAGAAAAATGCCCGTCTGCCTTTTATTGAAGGTATGCTGTCTGAATTTAAAGAACTGACACCTGCGGAACTGGAACGCGACCGTTCGCTGATGAAGAAGGCATTAAAGACATGGTTAAAGGACAAGAAACTGGAGGGAACCATACATACTTTGACAGATGTCAAGGATGTTGATGCGTATGTGGATAATATGTACGACAATACGGCGTTCAAGACAAAAGAAAGCATTCTGGAATTCCTTAGTAACCCGAAACAGAATCTGATGAACGATCCTTTCTTTGCTTTCAAGAAGTATCTTTCTGAATTCCTTGAGAAACTGCAAGCAAACGTAGAACTTTACGAGGCTGCCCTGACAGAACTGGACAAGATATACGTAGGTGCTGTTTGCGAAAAGCTGAATTGGACAAAATCGCCCGATGCAAATATGACGTTGCGCATGACTTACGGACACGTGTGCGACCTTAAACCGCGCGATGCCGTGAGATATGACTACCAGACCGTCATCGACGGAATGTTTGAGAAGGAAAATCCGGCAGATCCCGACTATGTTGTGAACGAAGACGTACGTAAACTCTATGAGGCCAAGGATTTCGGTCGCTATGCACGTCCTGACGGAAAGTTGCCCGCTTGTTTCATCAGCAACAACGACATTACGGGTGGTAATTCCGGTTCTCCTGTTATCAATAGCCGTGGTGAACTCGTAGGTATTGCCTTCGACGGAAATATTGAGAGTCTTTCCAGCGATTTGGAGTTCAATGCTGATTTGCAGCGCTGCATAAATGTGGATATCCGCTACGTATTGTGGTGCATTGACAAACTTGGCAAATGCGATTATCTCTTTAAGGAACTCAAATTGGTAGATTGACATCCGTTGCTGCGGAGAAGGGATCCTTTTCTTCGCGCATGATAGATTTGCAGGCGGGGTATGCTGATATTGCCCTGCCTGCTTTTTTTTTATTTAAGGGTTGTTCTAAAAATTAGGCTGTTTTGATTTGCTTACACTCTCTATACGTTTGTTCCTGCAACCCGCAGAGCTTCACCCTACGGGGCAGATAACAAACAGAGTGTGCGCGAAGAATTCAAAGATTTTTGAGTGATTTTGTTTTTAGTTTCGCAGAAGCATAGTCTTCTATGGTTCAAGGAATTAAAGACAAAAGTGCCAAAAAGAATGAAAAAGCATACAGACCAAACAAGACTTCCCTATAATTATAAACTAATTTTCAGAACAACCCTTAAGCTATCCATAGTTTTTTTCGGGTATATTTTTTTTGGTTAATGGGCGATTTGGGCAATTTGGGAGGAATGGAAAAAATACCTCCGAAATAAAAAAATCAGCTCGGAGCTAAATTTAAAAAGTGTCGAGCTAATTTTATTTTGCTCGGAGCTAAATTTTGTTATCTCGGCGCCCATTAACCCCAGATAGCCCAAATCGCCCATTTTCCCCCCAAAAAATATACTCACAAAGAGGTCGTAATAACGTGATATCGGTATAACGGAATTACGATTCCCCGCGCAAAACAAAAAAGGGTTGTCAGACTTTCTCGTTTGTCTGACAACCCTGAAACTGTGTCGGGAATAGAAATCCTAATCTATCTTTTTGGCTGTGCCATCGCAGTCCACAGAACAATTCATGGTGCCTTGTCCTGTGTAATAGTAGTTGCCATCAACTTTTATGGCCTTGGCTTTTTTGCCGGTTACGCTCATGCTGATGTTTCCTCCGCGGAAGGTGAAGTTACCTCCCACTTTCATGCCGCGACATTTGGACTCGTCTTCTTGATCTTTGTGATATGTCGTACCACTTACGGTCATTGTCACGCTTCCGCCGCTCATGTTGAGATCAGAATTGGACGAAATGCCCTTACATCCGTCTCCGGCCACATTTACGGTGAGGCTGCCGCCGGTAATATTGACAATGCTGTCGGCTTTTATGCCTTTAGTGTCATCGGTGGCGCACTGTATGTTGATAGTGCCGCCATCGAGGAACACGTGTCCGTTCAAAGTGTCGGTTTCTTCGTTTGTGCAGGCAACATCCATGCCGTCACCACTCATTCCCGAGAGCGAGAATGTGCCACCGCTCACTTGCAGGTATTGTTCTACGTGCATGGCATCGGAAGTCGCCTTATCTACCACAAAGTTGCCGCCGAATTCCGGCGTAAACCAGGTGTATTCGTCAGAACGATAGGCGTGTTTTGCATTGCCGCGCACCGTAATCTTGCCATTGCCCGAGAATTCTGCATGGCCATTGACAAAGAATGCAGCCTTGCCGGTATTGTTGGCATTATCTTCAAAGGTGTTTTCCGTACCGTCGGCCACTACGATGCTGATGCGCTTGCCGTTTTCGATATCTATGGGCGAAACAGTGGAAGAGGTGAGCGAAACGCCGTTGAGTACGACAACGGATTTATATTTGCCGCCTAATTGGAAACTACCGTCGCTGGATGTTCCGCTAAGCGTGTAGGTTATTTCCGTACATATCTCGTCCGAGGGTGTAATGACGACATCAGCACCATTAACCGAGGCCTGGATATACGGAACCATGTCGCCCGAAACGGTTACGTGGGCAAAATTCCCGTTATAGACCACATTCACGGTGGCAGGTGTGACAGTACTGTCGTCAATGACGATCTTTGTAATCTCACTTATGGGATAATCATTTCCTTCTATCTGAACGCGAGTGCCACAGCAGAATGTCATGTCGGAACCTGTGGCGGAATATGCGTGAGTGACGTTTCCCTGAACGACATTCAAGGTCTGGGCAGATGCCAGCAGGCAGGAAAAGGAAAAAAAGAGTAGGGTGTAGAGTTTTTTCATCGCACTAAGGATTTAAAGGTTACACCATTTGCCTTCAAGATATAGACACCTTTTTGCAGTCCTGCGGGCAAACTTTGCTGCCCTGCCTGTTTGCGGAATGTGCCTACGGGCTTTCCTGCCATATTGAAGACCTGTACCATACTGCCTGCGGGAATGTCGGCAAGACCTCCCTGGTCGGAAATGACATTGCGGAGTCCTGTGGGTTCAGCAGCGAAAAACATGGCAGAGAGATCGTTGAAATTGAAGGTAATCTCGTCTGTACCGCTTTTCACGTACATATTTCCATCGCCAAAAGTGATTTCCGTACCAACAGCCGTCACCGATTTCTCAACGCCGTCGGTCGTGCGGATGGTAAGGTAGTCAAGCGATTGTGCATGTGCCCCGAAACCAATGAGGAGCACGAAGAATAAAGTAATTTTTCTCATCAGTTTTCAAAATTTGTATTTATATCCGATTTCGATGGCGTGCAGATTGCCGATTTCGTCATCATCGGAACTGTTATTATAGACATATCCAACCGTAAGCGACTGCTGTTTGTTGATGCTGTAGTCCAAACCGGCACGCCAGCGGCGCTTTTCGATGGCAAAGCCCTCGGAAAGGTTGTTACTCAGTTCAAAGGAAACATAAGGTTCGAGGGGCAGTCCCTTAATGTTGTAGGAAACTCCCAGACGGTGGCGCAAATAATGCTTATTGCTGTGCTCTTTCTCGTTTGTTGCCGTTCCGCTATGCGCATAGTAGGTAGTTCCGTCGAAATATGGCGGCAATTCTCCGGCAGAAAGCGTATAGTTTGTAATATCCGAGACAATATTACGATAACGGTTGCGCTCTGTCTCGGTAGCCACATTGTGTGTGAACTGATATCGTTCGCGCAAAGAGAAAGTGAAGCGTCCCCAAGACTTCTTTGCTGTTAAATCGACAATAAAGCGGTGGCGGTTGCGGCGAAATGCCTCGTCAATATTATAACCTTTCTGAACGCCGCTGTTATTGTAGTTTATTTTTACTTCTCTGGGGTTATACGAATTGATAAAGAGGTAGCCGACACCCAGTTTCAGGAACTTAGGCACAATTTTCCAGTCGGCACCGATACCGACGTTCCAGCGAGTATCTCTTTTCAGTTTCTCTTCTATGCGTGTCTCGGCAGAAAGATTCACGGAAACCTTCTTGTTTACTTTCCATTCGGCTTCAACGCCAGTCCAAAGCCCGAAATCGTCGCTTTGTGCCGCACCATTGAGCGCCATGCCAGCAAGAAGTAGTGATAAAGCCAAAGTTTTTTTCATAATATGGAGGCTAAATTAAAATTGTTCGTTCAAAAAATCTGGGAGATACGTTTGTAAATCAAAACGGTACGTTCAAATAATCGTAAACCCATAACTTCCTGAATATATGAACGGGATATGTAACTTTATAAAAGGAAAAAAGTCATTGCAAACCGACAAATGCACGATTCGCGGCGCCTTTTGTTTATAGGGTTGTTCTAAAAATTAGACTGTTTTGAGTTTTCGAAGATTTTTGAGTGATTTTGTATTTAATTTCGCAGAAGCATAGTAACCTATGGTTCAAGGAATAAAAGACAAAAGCGCCAAAAAGATTGAAAAATCATACAGACTTAAATGGACTTCCCAATATTTATAAACTAATTTTTAGAACAACCCTTAGGTCTCGCAGTATTGCTATTTTAGTTCGTAGCAAAACTGCGGAATGGCGCCATTATTTCATTCTCATCATGTGATTCACGGTGTTACCTACTTCTTCTTCATTAACGTAGTGGACACGCAGAATGACACAGTCCTGCAAAAAGTCAACAGCCCCCACTTCAACTCTTTCAATCTTGAATCCTAATCTGTTTTGTAGGTCGGCAATCAATTCGTCGCGCTTATCCGGCTTGATAAGTTCGATATTGTCATATTTTACGTACTTGGAAGTTAATCCTCCCTTGTACAAACGTCCTTCCATCAAGGCGGCAACCAAAATAAACATGCCGTCCATGATGATATGCTCCACGAAACTGATGCTTTGTGTCGTTCCATTTACCACACTCAACCCGACAAGATAGAACAGGTAGGTCATTTCGCGAATTGGTATGCCTTCTGTTCTGTATCGCAGGATGCCAAAAACTGCAAACAGGCCGAGAGCAGCACCAATCTCCATCTTAAGACCTTGCATCAGGTAGAGCATGGTGAATATGCTCACGGAAAGTAGCATGAACGTGAAGTAATAACTGCGTTTCCGGCTCTTAGGATAATAAAGGAACTTGACAATAATCCATACGGAAAGCAAATTCAAACAGAAGTACATGAGCATTCTTGTTAAACCCACCAG
This sequence comes from uncultured Prevotellaceae bacterium, assembly GCA_947167835.1. GTDB lineage: Bacteria > Bacteroidota > Bacteroidia > Bacteroidales > Bacteroidaceae > Alloprevotella. Next base: position 4,103 of record CAMVJO010000058.1, on the reverse strand, counting down.
ATCAAAATTCAGCATGGCGAGTTCGTGCAACATCTCGGCAAAGCTATGAGGTGCACCTGCTAAAGTTTCAAGAATTGGAAGCATAATATTTTTAATTTGTGTTTATTCGTCGGAAAGTTCAAGTTTGCCTTTTTCTTTTTCGGCTTTATTTTTCTCTATCAGGCTGCTGCTGAAGATTTTTACGGATTACCCTGAAAATATTTGGCAGCATATAGGCCTTTCTTCGGCTTTATTGTTTGCTTAGTACCTTGTCGTAATAGCGCAGTCGCTTTTTCAGCAGATTTGCACGAAGGTCTGGATTTGTTTTTGCCGATCCGATGACGTATTTGCTGAATCCGCTGGGTTTTATGCGGAGCGTGCGTAGAATTCCCGGCATGGGCGAAGCAGTACGTCCGTCTCTTTTTAATTCTATGATGACGATGCCGGGCATTTGCTGCCGGCTATGGTTTTCGTAGTTGTGGAAACTGAGTTCAAAGTCAATGGTAACGCGCTCGGTGTGCCCGCTATTTACCAATGTGATGCGGCAAAAGCGATTGCTCACGGTGGGTATGAGTTGATTGAACGTCAGTTGCAATTCTTCTGTCAGGAAATCCTCGCGAGTGTGCGCCGATGCTTCAAGAGAATTCAGATCTACCGGCACTTTTACACGATGCTTATGTGTTTTCCCGTGGTTGTCCTTGCGCTTTATTTCGAGGAAACCGATATTAGAATCGACATATTCCCTGCAACGTACCTTGATACGTGGTTTTCTCTTCTGCTCGTGTATCAGAAAGTAGTGATGATCTTCGGGAATGTCCCAATAAAGCGTATGATAGTGTCCAACTCTGTTTCCGTTAATGTCCTGTACGAAATATCCGGCCTTATGTGCCAGTTGCAAAAGCTCACAAAGTGTGTTGAAGTTCGTCACATACTTTGTGTCGTTGCGCTTCATAAGTTTTACGGCCTTCATTTCCTCAAGGGTAATGGGAGGCATGAGCGCCAGAACGGGCATTACTATGTTTTCGCTTTCAGTCATCGCCTACAAAATTACAGATATATTTACAAATGAACGGTTTTTCAGATGCTTTTTTCGACATTTAAAGCAGTTTTAACGGTTTATGTGATAAATCGTCAAAAATATCCGACACTTTTTAGGGGCGTTCTAAGTGTATTGGTACGATAAATCCTAATTTGATGCTGCAAATATGACGTAAATGCTCTTATTATTTAAGGGTTGTTCTAATAATTAGGCTGTTTTGATTATTCAAAGATTTTTGAGTGGTTTTGTTTTTAATTTTGCAGAAGCATAGCAAGCTATGGTTCAAGGAATTAAAGACGAAAGCGCCAAAAAGATTGAAAAATCATACAGACCATAAAAGAACTTCCCAATATTTTAAACTAATTCTTAGAACAACCCTTAATAAGGAATATGGTATTATTTTAAAAGGAGTATGATAACTTTCATCGTAAGGTCGAAAAACACCATTTTCGCGTTGCCGTTTTGTGCTATGTCGCGTTGGGCATCCTGAAACTCCTGCATCAATCCATATACATTGCGCTCGTTGATGAATCGTGCGAAGTTTACGGCAAAATCCTGCTCTTTCTGCGACATATAGTTCAGGCGTTCGTCGCGGAAGTTGTAGATAAAATTCTCGCGCACCATGTGCTGGCAATATTCCAGGAAGTGTTTTTGCCTTTCCCTTCCCCAAGTGGCTATTTGGTCGCTCCAATCAGAAAGTTCTTTGATCTTACGCTGATATGCCAGGCGCATCAGGAGGACGAAAAGGTCGAAAAACAAAGCGGTGTCCTCGTCAATATGAATTTGCTGCAAGGCGCGTGTATAACTGCCGCCTGAAAGTCGTGCTATGCGCAGGGCATCTTCTTCGCCCAGGGCGTTGCGTTCTATTAGTGCCGTGCGGATTTCGTCTGTCGTCAAGGGACGGAAACTGATGCGCTGCGTACGGCTCACTATCGTCGTAAGAAGTTGTTCGGGTGCGTCGCTAACCAACAGGAATACCGTGCGAGGCGTAGGTTCTTCCAGTATTTTCAGCAATTTATTAGCAGCCTGCGCCATCATGCGCTCAGGTTGATAAATAATCATCACCTTATATCCGCCTTGTTGCGACGTTAAACTGATTTTGTTCAGTATGCGCTCACTTTCGCTCACGAATATCTTGGGTTGCTGCGTAGTTACTCTCAAACGCTCGTGCCATTCCTGTAAATCGAAGTAAGGTGATTCGAGCAGCATGGCGCGAAACTTTTCCAAGTACTGATCACTCACTTCTTTGCTCTGCAATACAGGAAATACAAAGTGAAGATCGGGATGTTCCAACTGCTCCATCATCTTGCAACTCGTACATTGCCCGCAGGGCTGCCCATTAACGGGATGTTGGCACAGCAGTGTTGATGCAAAACTCAGCGCCATAGCCATTTTGCCCACACCTTCCGGACCGTAGAACAGTTGTGCGTGAGGAATCTTGCCCGAGACTATTTGTTCGCGCAGTATTTGCTTTACTTCTTCCTGACCGATAATATCGTTATAGCGTATCATTTTCTGTTTCTTCCTGAAACTTTCGCAAAAATACGAAAAAAACGCGAAAACCTCTAAGCTCTTCCTGCATTTCTTTTGATTTTAATTCCCAAAGTGCCCATTATCACGAAATACCGTCATACCGTTATTCCGAAAATCCAATATGTTATAGGGTTGTTCTAAAAATTAGGCTGTTTTGATTTGCTTACACTCTCTATACGTTTGTTCCTGCAACCCGCAGAGCTTCACCCTACGGGGCAGATAACAAACAGAGTGTGCGCGAAGAATTCAAAGATTTTTGAGTGATTTTGTTTTTAATGCCGCAGAAGCATAGCAAGCTATGGTTCAAGGAATTAAAGACAATGGCGCCAAAAAGATTGAAAAAGCATACAGACCCAAAAAAGCTTCACAAAATTTTAAAACCTAATTTTTAGAACTACCCTATAGTGGTAATACGTACAAAAAAAATCGGAGTACCCAGAAAAATCTGAATACTCCGATGATTCTTTTAGATTTGTGCGGGATTCGGTAAAATCCCTGCCCGCGAGATCCGTGAAGTGCTTACTTGTCGTCTTTGAAAAGCTCGCGAATGCCTCCAAGTGAGCCGAGAAGATTACTTGACTCGAAGGGAAGGAATACTGTCTTGCTGTCTTTCCCGCCTGCCACGTCTTGAAGCATCTGTATGTACTTCTGAGCCAGCAGGTAGTTGGCGGGATTGGTAGTTTTGCCCACAGCTTCAGTCACTTTCTCAATGGCAGCGGCTTCGGCCTCGGCCTTACGGATACGTGCCTGGGCTTCACCTTCGGCTTCGAGTATGGCTTTTTGTTTTTGTGCCTCGGCAGCGTTGATGATAGCCATCTTTTCACCTTCGGAGTGCAGGATAGCACTGGCTTTGTCTCCTTCGCTCTCCAATATCAAGGCACGTTTGTTACGTTCGGCCTGCATCTGTTTTTCCATGGCCTGCAAAACGGTGTAGGGCGGCGTGATATCCTGCAATTCTACGCGGTTCACTTTCACTCCCCACTTGTTAGTGGCATCGTCCAGCACGGCACGCAATTTTGTGTTGATGGTATCGCGCGATGTCAGCGTTTCGTCAAGTTCGAGTTCACCGATAATGTTACGAAGTGTCGTCTGTGTCAGTTTTTCGATGGCGTTAGGCAGATTGTTAATCTCATATACTGCCTTGAATGGGTCCACAATTTGGAAATAGAGCAGGGCATTGATCTCGGTTTGTACGTTATCCTTCGTAATAACGTTCTGCTTGTCAAAATCATATACCTGTTCGCGCAAATCAATGCTGTCACTATACATATAACGTCGGTTGCGCATGACAACCATGAGCTTCGGGCGATCGATAAACGGGATAATCACGTTGATACCCGGCTGCAACGTAGCGTGATATCGGCCAAGACGTTCGATAATCTTGGTTTCAGATTGCGGAATGATGACCAGCGTCTTCACAGCGAGGATGATGACGCAAACTAATAGGGCTGCTAAAAAATAATACATAGTACAAATATTTTTTTATTGGTTAGAAAATCTTTTTAGGGTTGTTCTAATAATTAGGCTGTTTTGATTATTCAAAGATTTTTGA
>CAMVJO010000057.1 GCA_947167835.1 uncultured Prevotellaceae bacterium | reverse complement strand
ATCACTCAAAAATCTTTGAAAAATCAAAACAGCCTAATTTTTAGAACAACCCTTTTGTTTTTCTCACGAAATACTGAAAATTTCCTATGACTTCAATTTCCGAACTTGGCGAATTTGGACTGATAGACCGACTTACGGCCGACTTGCCCCGACATAATGACGAAACGGTGGCAGGTGTGGGCGATGACTGCGCCGTGATTGCTCCGAATGACGGTGGCGAAATGCTGACACTCGTTACTTCTGATATGTTGATGGAAGGTATCCATTTCGACCTCGTATATACGCCCCTGAAACATCTGGGATATAAGGCGGCCGTGGTGAACTTCAGCGATGTATATGCCATGAACGGGCAACCACGTCAGCTCTTGGTGAATATTGCTGTGGGACAGCGCATAGCTGTGGAGCACCTTGACGAACTTTATGCCGGCATACGTCTGGCTTGTGAGCGCTACGGCGTGGATTTAGTCGGGGGAGACACTTCTTCTTCGGTCACAGGCCTGGCTTTGAGCCTGACATGTATCGGTCAGGTGAGGAAATCGGAAATTGCCTACCGCAGCGGGGCGAAAAAGGGCGACCTGGTATGTGTGAGCGGCAACTTAGGGGCGGCTTATATGGGGTTACAACTCCTGGAGCGCGAGAAACTGGTGTTCGATGGTAAGCAAAATGACGAGACAGCGGCACAACCCGATTTCAGCGGCAGGGAATATTTGCTGGAACGCTGTCTGAAACCAGAGGCACGCCGCGATATCGTGGAAAAACTGCGTGAGGCAGGCATTCAACCCACCGCAATGATCGACATCAGCGACGGTCTGTCGTCGGAAATGCTGCATCTGTGCAAAAAGAGCCAATGCGGTTGCAGAATCTACGAAGAGAGATTGCCACTTGACTACCAAACTGCTGCGGCTGCCGAGGAGTTTAATATGAACGTCTCCACTTGTGCACTGAATGGCGGCGAAGACTATGAATTGCTCTTCACGGTGCCCCTTACCGACCACGAAAAAGTGTCGCAGATGGACGATATCCGCGTGATAGGCTACATTACGGAAGCCGACCTCGGCACTTGTCTCATCACTCGCGGTGAAACAGAGGAAATACCCCTTCGTGCGCAGGGATTTGAGCATAGTTGAAAGTATTGTGCCTCCATTTTCCTAAAAGAGTCCGAGTTCGTGCGGCTTTTATTCATCGGAATTTGCGGGATTTTTAGAGGCACGATTTTTTATCTCCGATATACAAAAAATTATCTCCGAGAAAAAAAATAATTTTTCTCGGAGATAATTTTTTGTAGTGTCGAGCTAATTTTATTTTGCTCGGAGCTAAATTTTGATATCTCGGCGCCCATTATCCCCAAATTGCCCATTATCCCCATTTTCCCCAAGAAAATACTCGTTAAGAGCTCGTTATAACGTAATACCGTTATAACGTTATAACGAAATGTCGCAAGTGAAAAATAAAAAGCAGCATCCGTTATGGTAAAATCACAATTTATGATCTTTCAGGTAGTCCATAATGAGGGCAGGAGCCTGCTTTTCTTTAAGGCGTTCGGCCATGAAATCCATATATGGTGCAACGTGGCTGAAGAATCGGCGATAGCCTTCACAAAGGTAGTTCAATCCGCGCTCTCCAGTGGACGTTTTAGCAAATCTGTTCTTGGGACATTCGCCATTGCAGGCAAAACGCCACTTACACTCCTTGCATTGAGTGGGAAGCAGGTCTTGCTTGATGTTTCCGAAGGCAGTCTGTTTTTCGCCGTAGAGCATACTGACTAAAGACTGCTCACGAATGTTGCCAAGTCGGTATTCGGGAAAAACAAAGTGGTCGCAGGAATACACATCTCCGTTGAATTCCATCACAGCAGCGTGTCCGCATGATGCTCCATAGGTGCAAACGCCCGGTTGTGCGCCCACCCAGTTTGCAAGTGTCGAGTCGAAAATCTGTATGTAGTATTCTGCCACATCGTTGCGCACCCATTCGTCGAAAATAGTGCACAGGAAATTGCCCCACTGCGCCGGTGTGACCGAAAAATCCGCCATGGGTGCTTCTTCGTCCATGAGATTTGCCAAGGTGCGCCCGTCTTTATGCGGAAGAATACGCTCAACGATGGGAGTAAACTGGATGTAACGGCAATTTATCTCCTTGAAAAAATGGTAGAAGTCGAGCGGATAATCAGCATTGAAGTCATTTACGACGGCAAGTGCGTTCCATTCCACGCCATGCTTGTTTAACAGACGGATACCCTGCATGACCTTGTGGAATGACGGCTGTCCCTGACGCGTGCGGCGATATTCGTCGTGAAACTCCTGCGGTCCGTCGATGGATACCCCCACTAACCAACCATTTTCCTTGAAAAACTCGCACCACTCGTCAGTAAGCAACGTGCCGTTCGTCTGTATGCAATTGTCTATGCGACGTCCTTCGGCATACTGCCGTTGCAGTTGCATCGCCTTCTTGTAAAAACTCAACGGCCGCATGAGCGTTTCGCCTCCATGCCAGGTAAAAAGCACTTCCGGCATGGTCTGTGCGCCGATGTACTCCTTAATGAATCTTTCCAGCATTTCATCGCTGATGATATGGCGGGGAACGTCATCGTAGAGCTTGGATTTTTCAAGGTAGTAGCAGTATTTACAAGCCAAGTTGCAGTGAGCGCCTACTGGCTTGAGCATAACGTATAAAGGTTTGGCAAAAGGAGCGTAATCCACGGGGAAAATTATTCTTAGGTTAGGGATAGTCCGTCATACGGGCGGGAGAATGTATGCAAATGTAGCAAAAAAATTGCAGACCGCAGCATTTTCCTTAAACGAGAAGCAGAAAATAGGGAATAGTCATCACATAACGAATATAAATGCGGATAAAGTGCATGGTTTCGGGCTGAAGTCAGATGATAGCTGCGAATATATCCTATGACACTCCTTATAGGGTTGTTCTAAGAATTAGTTTAAAATATTGGGAAGTTCTTTTATGGTCTGTATGATTTTTCAATCTTTTTGGCGCTTTCGTCTTTAATTCCTTGAACCATAGCTTGCTATGCTTCTGCAAAATTAAAAACAAAATCACTCAAAAATCTTTGAATAATCAAAACAGCCTAATTATTAGAACAACCCTATAATATATACGCGCGTGCGCGAGAAAAAAAGAAATGGGGGCATACCGTATTGGTACGCCCCCAAGTTTCAGTTTGGATTAAGAACTAATTTATTTCTTAACCACTTTTTTGCCGTTTATGATGTAAACACCCTTCGGCAGGTTCTTTTCGTTGTTCAAACGAACGCCCTGGATGGTGAATACACCAGCCTTACGACCGAGAACTGTGGGCTCAACAGCAACTGTCTCGATACCCATAACTGTTCTCATGCTCAAAGGCAGAGATGCTACGCCAGCTTCTTCTGTTGTCGGCATTTCTTCGATGTTGAAGTAACCGCTATTAGCAGCGATAATCTGGTAAGCAGTACGTGTAGCGGCAGTAACGCTATCTACACCCCAAACAGCATAAGTTGCATCGATGGTATCCGGCTGGATAACGCCAACAAGACCTTTAACTGTGTTCTTACCGTCGAAGAGGTAAGTCAGATTGTTTGCATCTGATTCAGAAATTTCGATTTCAACCTCAGTTACTGTTTCGTCGTTCGGATAAACGATGAACGGAGTACCAGCTTCGATCTTACCAGTCAGAGCTTCGAGCTCAACTGTGGCAGCTTCTGCTGTAACCTTCTTACCTTTTACACCATAGGCTGCGTCACATTCAACGTCAAATGGCATTGTGAAGATAGTAGGTTTGGTACCATCAACACTAAACTTAACCATAGCCTGATAATCGGTAGGAATGAATACGAATACTGAGTTGTCGTCACCCTTAGCGTTGTTCCATGCTACGGTAGAACCGTTGTGAGAAGCACTTGGGCTGGCATTTACGAAGTAAGTTTCGTCCTCGTCAAGAACAAGGTTGAAGCCACCTTCATAACGTGCGTAGCGCAGACGGATAGTGTCAGGAGTTTCAGAAGTATGGATGTAGTTGCTGAGCTTTCTCTGCTTGTTGCTCATGTAGAGACCGTTGAAAAGGTTCTTGAGTGTGAAGCCGCTTCCATCTTCGAGCTTGGTAAGTACCCATTGTGCGTTGGTACGATAATCTGGGTCGGTGTCATCTGCATAACCCCAGCGCAAACCTGCGTTGTTGTCCATGCGAGTGCTTGAGCTCTGTGCATAAACGTAACTTCCGTAAGGAGAACTTTCTGGGCGCTTGTTTTCTGCGCCGTCTTCTGCGTCAGGATCTTTGGTTGCACCAGACATACTCATAATTAAGTATGTGCCGTCAGCCGGAAGAATCAACTTAGCGCTGAATGCCTTGTAAGCATTCTTCAATGCTGTCATGGCATCGTTGTAAACCTTGAAGGTAAGAGTTGTTCCAAGCACACTCTTCACATTATTGATGACAGTTTGGAAATCTGCCTTGGCATTTGCTTCAAAGTAACCAGGATCTTCGCCTTCAACAGCGGCATCTACGAATGATTGGCAGAAAGAAATTTCTTCTTTAAGCTTATCTTCATCGGGATAAACTGCCATGTATGCGTCGTAAGCTTTCTGCAAAGCGTCGAATACTTCCTGAGTAGCTTTACCTGCCTTGATTTCTTCGAGAGCATTGGCGAGAGATGTTTCAAGATCTGTGCGTGCTGCTTCGTCCATGTGGGCATAAACGCAATCTGGGTCGTACTGTCCTTCATAAGCGCGGAGCTCTGACAAGTTCCAGTAGGTATATCCATCGAGTTTGCGGGCAGTATAGTTCTTGCTCTTCTCCTGTTGAACGTTTGTGTTCACAGAAAGACGTACATACTGGTAAGCTGCCGGCATTTCGATCTTAGCAATACCAGCACCCTTCATAACTGGTGAAGTACTGCTCATAGCTATTCCAACGGTAGCGCTGTCTTCGTTAAGGATTTGGTAGTCGTATGTGAAGTTTAAGTTGAGGAGTGAATCCCAACCTGCGGATGTCGGAACCAAAACTGTATCAACATCTGCTGTTGCATGAGAGAGAAGATCTGCATTGTTGGTTCCGTAAACTGTTACGTTGTAAGGAACGTCAGGTGTACCGGCGTTAGAACGAACAGCATACTTCAGAATAAGTGTTTCAACGGGCTTAGTCAAATCTAACTGCAAGTAGTGAGGTTCTGTAACGTTGCCATAAGCAGCAGTTCCCCAAGCAGTGTGGAAGAATGATGAGCCATCGAATACGCCGTCGAACAAACCTTCGTATGTACCTTCTCTTGTTTCTTTTGCGTTAGAGAAAACTTGTTCTGCATCGGTAACAAGGCCTTCTCCTACGGGGAATTGACCATTGTTCTTACCGCTAAAGATGAAGCTGCGGCCAGCTTCGCGAGCATCAACGGCCTTATTGTAGAGAGTCTTCAGTTCTGCATAAAGTTTAGCCTGTGCTACAGAATCGAGGAAGGCTTGAATCTTACCTTGAACGACAGGATTGTTGATTGTTGTGTCATTAACTGCGATGAACTTCCAAGCCATTGGATATGTGCCCAGAGAGTTGTTGTAGTTGTAGGCATATCCGTCGCCGTAAGAGATAACATAAGCGGCGTCAGTCATAGCTCCCAGACCGGTAACGGCCTTATTGCGGAGATATACGAAACCTGGTTCGTCTTGTGACGTTCTAACGAGGAATTCAGCACGCTTTGTCTCGTCGTCAGTCATCTTAAGAGCAGCACCGTTGCTGGTTACGCTTTGCACGTACTTATTAAATGGAATGCTCTTGAGATAGAAAGTAGAATCAGTAGCACTTTCCAATGCCCACATGTACAGAGGATTTGCATTTTCGCCTTCTACGGGATCGAATTCGGCTGCAACGCGCATATTTTCGGCGTCACAATAAGCAGCGGTGAACTGATCTTTCTTCAAGAAGTCGTCAATTGAGGCGTTTGTCAGGCCTTCACGGGCATTAACCATGTAGTAGTTGCCTGCTGTGAGGATAACGGGATGCTGAGAAGCCAGCAACTCTTCGTAAGCGGCAGCATAGCGTTCTGCAATATCGCGCAATTCGTCATCGCTCAGGCCGGTATCGCCAGATGCATCGGTAGCATCAAAGTAGAGTGACTCAACATTGCCCACTTTGTCTTCGGGGAAGAAACCGGGTTCGTCACCAATGGGGAAGTTTGCGGCGTCAAAGGCATATCTCTGGAGGACATCCTGCAAAAGGTCGAAACCATAAGTGGGGTTATCGATGTATTCCAGTTCAAATGCCAGGATCATAGCACCTGTGTTGGCGCTTGAACCCATTCCGAAGGATGTGGTGCGAACGGGCTCGGCGGTGAAGTCTGAAGAAACCTCGGCATCACCAGTTCCTACGGCTGTAGCTTCGTTGCCATCGGCCATAATGATGGTTTGGTCGTGTGAACCGTCTGTGTTACGGTTCTTCCACCGAATAGTCAGCTTGGTAATTACATAGTTAATGTCGTCCATTGTAACTGTGTAGTCACTCTTGCTTGAACCACTCCAGAAAGAGAAGTCTGCAGCGTTCATGTTATTATATGCCATAGATATAATAACACGGGGGGTGCCATAAGAAACCCAACGCTTTGTGAAACCGGATGTTACCTGTGCCCAACCACCGGGAACGTCAGGTGCTTGACGATAGAATGCACCAGCTTCGGGGTCACTTGAGGAGTAAACAACCTTGTAAGCACTGATTTCCAATGTGCAAACGAACATCAGAACCAATGCAAGAAAAGAAGTAATCTTTCTCATAAGTGTTTGATTTTTTGGTGAATAAATTAAGTGAATTGTGTTGTTTTTCATTTTTTAGGTGTTCCGCGCAAAAGCGGATTTACTTCGCAAATTTACATAGTTATTTTCACATGGCAATTTTTTTTGTATTTTTTATTATTTGTAAAGCAAATTTTTTGTTTTTTTATGCTGATTGGTTAAAAAAGTCCCGATGCAGGATTCTTAATTTTTTAGGGTTTTCGCAGGATTGTGCGACGGACTGATTTCATACCTCCGAAACAAGAGAAAATAGCTCCGAGCAAAATTTTTTATCTCGGAGCTAATTTTAAAGGGATGTTCTATAAATTACGTTTTTAAGAAACTGGTCTCTATTTTATTCTGCTTGTTTTTGAAATCTTTTTGCCGTCTTTAGCTTTAATTCCTTGAACCGTAGCTCGCTACGCTCCTTCGTCATTAAAGCTAAATCCAATCAAAATCTAAACAAAAACAATGCAGCCTAATTTATAGAACATCCCTAAAAAGTGTCGAGCTAATTTTTTTTTGCTCGGAGCTAAATTCTGTTATCTCCGAGCCCATTAACCCATATCCACGGGATGCCCCCAAAAAGTGGAATAAGGAATCTTTTCGAGCGCGAATTATCCACATTCTTTTCCAATCTTTTTGGCGTATTCGGCTTTAAGTCCTCGAAGCATAGAACACTATGCTTTTTCGTCCTTAAAACCAAATCCACTCAACAAGATTGAAAAATAAAAGTGGCCTCTTTTCTCGGGCAACCCGTGCAAATCGCCCATTTTCATTCCTCAATACGCAATTCCATAGGCAAACCGCTGCGAATGTCGGACGAAGTCTGCTTACCTGTGTATTGCTCGGGGAAAACTATCATCAAGTTTCGGGTAGAGAAGTAGCGTTCCATCTGATCGGGCAGATGCTCCATGTAATGGTGGTAGGAAAGTGTGCCGGTGCGTGCCATTACGAAAATAAGCAGGTGGTCCTGGCGCGTACGGTGGACTATCGGAGCCAGATCGTTCCACTTAGAAAATTCTATCCACTCCTCTGTGCGCAAAGTGTACTGCATGGCTTCCCATTGTCGGCGCATGGCCTTGGCAGTCTGGGAGTGTGCGTAGATATTGACGCGGCATCCTATCTGAAGTGCCAGCAATGCGATGCGTTCCATCCAGAGCGCAAATCCTTGTTCCAGTTCTGCACGGCGTGGTACGAGAATATGTATCTTGCGCACGGTGTTAAGCGGAATCCTCTGGCGGTAAATGATGATTTGCTGTCGCAAAGTGGCCAATAGGTCGTTGGTAATCTTTCCGTAGAACGAGTCAGAGAGTTTTTCCTTCTGGTGCAATCCTATCAGCAGGTCGCTCGACGACGTTTCCAGCATGGCATGATAGATTCCCGTGACGACATTCACCGACCAGCGGTCGTAAGGCGTGAGTTTCACGTTGGCTTCTGCCGCCGTCCTCGCGGCTTTTTCCAATATCCTGGCACCACGATGCCGGTGCTCGGCATCATTTTCGAGTGTGACGCAGATAGCCGAGAGCAACGTGCCGTTCTTCTTCGATCGCAGCATCAAAGCCGCATTTATCAACTGCTCCGTATGCTTCAGGTTCGAGAGCGCCACCATGATCTGCTCCTTGTTTTCCACCGTCTCGGGAGCAGGAGCGTCTTCCTTCTTCAAAGCGATGTGTACCGCCGTCTGTTCCGTCACAAACGAACTGATAATGCAACTTGCCAGTATGAAAAGCATCGTTGCATTCAGCACTTCGTCGCCCAGCAGCCTGCTACCGTCAGGCTGCACGATGCCATATCCCACCAGTACGATGGCAAGTGTGGCTGCGGCGCGCGAATTTGTCAGTCCGAACATGAGATTTCTGTCGGCCACGCTCAAACGGAACGATTTCTGCGTGATAAGCGTAGCAAGCCACTTACCCAGACTGGCTACCACCACCATAACGACGGCCAGCGGCAAGGTATGTTGCCAATCCAGCAAGGCTTTGATGTTTATAATCATGCCAACGCCTATTAGAAAGTAGGGAATGAAAATGCTGTTGCCGATAAATTCTATTCGCGTCATCAAAGGAGATGCCGGCGGGATTAAACGGTTCAGTATGATGCCGACAAGAAACGCTCCCAGGATACCTTCAATTCCTATCAGCTCCATAAGCGCCGCTCCAAGGAAGACAAGAGACAATACAAAGATATATTGCACTACTCCGTCGTCGAAATGTCGGAAAAACCAGTGGCCGATGCGTGGAAAGAAGAAGATAATGAAAATTCCTATCAGGATAATCTTGGCTACCAGCCACAAAGCAATCCATCCCCCGACGTTTTCCTTGAACAGTCCGCCGATAATGGCCAATACCAGCAGGGTAAGCACGTCTGCTATGATGGTACTTCCTGTTGCTATGCTGACACTTTTTCTTCGCGACAAGCCATATCGCAATACTATGGGGTAAGAAATCAAAGTGTGCGAGGCATACATCGCTGCCATGAGGGTACCGGCAATTATGCTGAAGCCAAGTCCGAGATTTGCCGCGAGACCGAAACTGAAAGGGAAGATAAAACTCAGAAGTCCCAACGTAATAGTCTGCCACTTGACGGTACGGACATCTTGCACGTTCATTTCGAGCGATGCCAGGAACATAATGTAATAAATGCCCACCTTACCGAATAATCTGAAGCTTTCATCGTAATCCAGCACGTGGAAACCATATGGTCCTATGCAGATACCGGCCACTATGAGCCCGACAATGGATGGCAAACGCAACTTTGCCAGCAACATCGGCGCGAAAAGTATCACGCAAAGCACGATGAAGAAAATCCACGTGGGGTCTGTGATGGGAAACATGGCGTTGTTTTTGTTCTTGTGGGAGCAAGTCCGGATTTGTCGTGGGGAAACACAGTAGTTCTCCCACTTATATGCTCCGGAAAGTGACAGTTTTTTTCACTTTACTTGCTATTTTTCAGTATTTCGGGCATTTATCTTGTGCAAAGGAACGAAAAAAATGCCATTTCTGCGACAAAATCACGCAAAAACATCTATTTTTGTAGCTGATATCAAGGGAAAACCTGAGAATCGTGGAGAAAAGACATAATTCGTCTGGATTCTCCAAAAATTATCAGCAACAAAAAAATATTATCAATATGAAAGTGGCAATAGTTGGCGCCAGCGGTGCCGTAGGACAAGAGTTTTTGCGTATTCTCGCCCAGAGAGAGTTCCCCATTGACGAACTTCTGCTTTTTGGCTCAAAACGCAGTGCAGGTACTCCTTATATATTTAAAGGAAAGGAGTATGTAGTGAAAGAACTCCAGCATAACGACGATTTTAAGGGCGTAGATATCGCCTTTGTATCGGCAGGCGGCGGAACTTCCCTGGAATTTGCCGAGACGATCACGAAGCACGGTGCCGTTATGATAGACAACAGCAGCGCTTTCCGCATGAACGACGATGTGCCCCTCGTGGTTCCCGAAGTAAATGCCGAGGATGCACTCACTCGTCCGCGCGGAATTATTGCTAACCCCAACTGCACGACCATTATGATGGTGGTAGCGCTGAAAGCCATTGAGGAAATCAGCCATATCAAGCGCGTACATATTTCTTCCTACCAGTCGGCAAGCGGTGCCGGCGCAGCAGCTATGGCAGAACTTGACGAACAATATCGTCAGGCGCTGGCAGGCGAAGAAGTCGTGGTGAAAAAATTCCCACATCAGCTGGCATATAATGTGATTCCGCAGGTAGATGTGTTTACCGACAACGGATATACCAAAGAGGAGATGAAAATGTATAATGAAACGCGCAAAATCATGCACAGCGATATACAAACGAGTGCTACTTGCGTACGCGTTCCTTCTTTGCGCAGCCATAGCGAAAGTATCTGGCTCGAAACCGAAAAACCCGTCACACCCGACCAGGCTCGTGAGGCATTTGCAAAAGGTGAAGGCCTGACATTGATGGACGACCCGAAGAACGGCATTTATCCCATGCCGCTATTCCTCGCAGGTAAGGACGATGTGTATGTTGGCCGCATCAGAAATGATCTTGCCAACCCGAACGGACTTGCTTTCTGGATTGTAAGCGACCAAATCCGTAAGGGAGCAGCCCTCAATGCCGTGCAAATAGCAGAATACCTCATCAAAGTGGGCAATATCAAGGCTTAAACCTCGGATATTACGCAGGAATTTATGACAGGGGCAGACACTTTTTGGGTGTTTGCCCCTGGTTTTTTGGGGGGGCTTTGGGGAAAATGGGGCTAATGGGCAATTTGGGGCTAATGGGCGCCGAGATAACAAAATTTATCTCCGAGCTAATTTTTTTTGCTCGGAGCTATTTTCCCTTAATTCCCAGAGCGTTTTTTCTGCCTTAGCGATATGAGATTGTGTCGCGTG
This sequence comes from uncultured Prevotellaceae bacterium, assembly GCA_947167835.1. Lineage (GTDB taxonomy): Bacteria > Bacteroidota > Bacteroidia > Bacteroidales > Bacteroidaceae > Alloprevotella. Next base: position 3,976 of record CAMVJO010000057.1, on the reverse strand, counting down.
GTGATTTCTCTAAAAAGCAAAAAAACCGGCGCAAAGATTGCACTCTGCGCCGGTTTATGACTATTATTTGGTGTTATCAGAACGCTACCGTTCCCAAATTGCGGTCTATCAAGAGGCCGTCCTGCATTTTCAGATTGAATTTGCCGTTCTTTTTGGCGCGGAACTTGATGACGAATAATTCTGTGTCGCCCTCGTCGAGCAAGAAGTCGTTGCCGCGATTGACAAAGGTGGGGTAGAGTGCCTTTTGTCCGTTGGTGTGCAAACGATCGTAGGTTAAATTCGTCATATTCTTCATGTTTTTCAGTTCTACTCCCTCATAACCCAGTACGGTGGCGTCATAAGGCAGGGCAAAGCTAAGGCCGTTCACGTAATGCAGGGCTTTTCCGCTCACGGTGACGCGAATTTCATCTCCGGCATTGAATGTTTTCTTGTCGGCAGCCATCAAAATGCTTCCGGCTACGTGATCATTCGATTCGCGTACGCCACCGTCGAGTTGAGTGGTGACAATACTGATGTCGAAGCCGTCAATCAGTCCGTTATTGTTGATATCGCCGATAGAAACGTAGTCGAAATCGCCATCGCCGCGGCGCTATTCGTTGCCGTTGCGGGCAGGAAAAGTGCTGTTGCTGCGAACAAAAGTGCGGTACACAGGCTGTTTTTGAGCGATTTGTTCATAGCATATTTTTTTATTTTTAATTATTCAGAAATACTCTTACTGCGAATTTACACAAAAATGCTGAAAAAACGTTTTTCTGCGAAACAAATAGGAGAAAAGTCCGAAATTGTGACTTTTTCTCATAAAAAAACGGTTCTGCTTCCTGAGTTTGGATGCAGAACCGTTATTGCGTTCGAATTTAGGTCGTTTAGTCTTGTGTCTTAACCTGACGTTCTTTGATACGTGCCTTCTTACCTGTGAGATTGCGCAGGTAGTAGAGTTTTGCACGGCGTACTTTACCATACTTGTTCACCTCAATGCTTTCGATAGCGGGAGAATCGATGGGGAAAATACGTTCTACGCCCACTGTTCCCGACATTTTGCGAACGGTGAAACGGCGCTTGTTTTGGTGACCTACGATCTTGATAACAACGCCACGGTATAACTGTACGCGTTCTTTGTTACCTTCGACGATTTTGTATGCTACGGTGATGGTATCACCCGGGCGGAAATCAGGAAACTGTTTTCCAGTAGCAAATGCTTCTTCAGCAACTTTCAATAAATCTTCCATGATTTTTATTGGAAAAGCTTTTATGGTTGTTTGTTCGTCTCGAGCGCAACTTTCGCAGTTCTCTCTTTTGCACACTCCTTATATATATTATATAATAGGCGCGATAAAAAGCGCTAATGCGGGTGTGCCTGCCAGCGGTTACGCCGAAAGCGGTGCAAAATTACATAAAATTTCTGAATCACCATATATTTCCTGCTTTTTTTCGCTAAAAAGTTTTGTTTTGAGTGGTTTGGGGGCGGATAACACCATCTTAGAACATGGTTTTATGGGGTTAATGGGCGATTTGGGCGGTATGGGGGTAAATAATGCCGAACTATCATTTTTTAGCTCCGAGCAAAATAAAAATAGCTCGACACTATTTAAAATTAGCTCCGAGATAAAAAAATTAGCTCCGAACTATTTGCGCTTATTTCGGAGACTATTTTTCATACTTCAAAAATATTGCATAATTCCGATGAATAAAGGGCGCATAGCTGTGGAAAACTATATGGTTCCAAAACCTAATTCCGAGATAAATAAAAATAACTCCGAGATAATTAAATATAGCTCGGACGTATTTTAGCCGAAATATAATTTTTCTAAAAAAAAACAGAAAAAATTTGGTGGATATCGAAAGGTTTCATACTTTTGCGGTGTAATAGTTCACTATAACACTATGAAAATATAACTTAAAACACTATAAGTATGATAGAAATCAGTAATTTAGCCTTTAATTATTCGGGTAGCAAGCACTTGGTGTTCAAGGACTTCAACCTGAATTTAGCCGAAGGGAAGGTTTACGGACTTTTAGGCAAGAACGGTACGGGTAAGAGTACGTTGCTCTACCTGATATGCGGACTTCTGCGTCCGAAAAGCGGACATGTGGCTTGCGATAACGTAGAAAGCAGATTGCGGAGGCCCGAAATGCTTCGCGATATCTTCCTGCTTTCCGAGGAATTCAGTATGCCTGCCATTTCGCTGCGCCGATATGTGGAGATAAATGCCAGTTTCTATCCGAATTTCAGTCACGAAATTCTGGAGAAGAGCCTCAAGGATTTTGATCTCGACATGAACGTGAATTTAGGTCAGCTTTCTATGGGACAAAAGAAGAAGGCCTACATCAGTTTTGCGCTGGCAACTCGTACTAAGTACCTGCTAATGGACGAACCCACGAACGGACTTGACATTCCATCGAAGAGCCAGTTCCGTAAAGTCGTGGCCAGCGGTATAGGCGAGGAGCAAACCATCATTATCTCAACCCATCAGGTGCATGATGTGGAGATGCTTATCGAACACGTCGTGATGATCAACAACACCAGCGTGATGGTGAACCATTCCCTGGAGGAACTCTGTGAAAAATTCCGTTTCGAGTTGCGTCAGCCCGGCATTAATGCCGAGGATGTGCTATATGCCGAGCCCAGCCTGCAGGGAAATTGGGTGGTATGTCGAAACAACGATGCGGAAGATACGACAACCGTGAATTTAGAACTATTGTTTAATGCCGTGAACAGCGGACTAAAAATCTAAGGAGGGAATTATGAATAATTTCAGTTTACTTCGCCTGAAAAACGTGCTCGTCTGGGACGTTTTCAGCAATTGGAAAAGCTATTTGCGCCTGTTTGTCGGCATTGTCCTCGGATTTTTCATCATACAGCTGCTGACAATGTATGAGTATATGCATGCCGATTTTACGTTGCAAATACAAGAAAATCCGAATATCATGGAAATTTGGCAAGGGCGTGTGATGGAAGTAGCGTTTTCTCTGTCTATGGTTGCTTTTGTGGGGTACTATTATTTAGGAGCCAGTATGATTTTAAGCACCATGAAGGACAAACAGAACAGATCTAACTTCCTGTTGATTCCTGCTACGAACCTTGAGAAATTTGCGGAGCGCTGGCTGATGTGTGTGCCCATCATCATTCTGATGTGCCTCGTGGGAATTTTAGGTGCCGACCTCTTGCGCATCATCATTACGCCACTAATCGGGTATAACAGCCTGCCGTTGCTATTTACCTATATATGTAAAGCATTTAGCCAGACGGAAATTTTCAGCGATGCTTATAATTTCTTCAGTTTCTCCCTGGCATTGTGTATCATCTTCGTTAATCATGCGCTATTTTTGCTCGGAGGTTGCATTTTCAGGCGCCACCCGTTTATTAGCACGTGTGCAGCCATGCTGGTGTGCTTGATACTTCTGGCTATCGCCGATAATTTCATAGCGATGCTTGACCTGCATTTCAGTCTCGACCATGATTTGTCGTATTCCACCCTGAGTATCATCGTTTGGGGCGTGAATATCTCTGTTACAAGCCTGCTATATTGGCTTTCCTATCGTATATTCACCCGTACACAAGTAATACAAAACAAATGGATCAACTTCTGAATTTTTCTGCTGCCACGCCGATTTACATTCAGATAGGAGAAAGATTGTGCGACGAAATTATCTCGGGAAACTACCCCGAGGAAAGTCGTGTGCCCGGAGTGAGAGAATATAGTGCCCAACTTGAGGTAAACGTAAACACCACTACCAAGGCGTACGACCGACTGGCGCAGCAAAATATCATCTATCAGAAACGCGGCATGGGATATTTCGTGAAATCCGGCGCAAGAGAACTCATCTTGTCCGAACGAAAACACCAATTCATGCAGCATACGATGCCACAAATCAAAGCGCGTATGCAAATGCTCGGCATTACGCATGAAGAAATCATGGAAATATTAAAGGGTTGTTCTAAAAATTAGTTTATAAATATTGGGAAGTCCATTTAAGT
>CAMVJO010000056.1 GCA_947167835.1 uncultured Prevotellaceae bacterium | reverse complement strand
AATCAAAAGACCCAGTTCTGAATGTTCATCACATTGAGAGCCGTAAAACAGGTGGAAATGCTCCCAATAACCTTATTACTCTATGTGAAACTTGTCACAAAGCCTACCACCTTGGTAAAATAGAGTTGAAAGTAAAACGAGGACAAAGCCTTCGAGACGCTGCTGTTATGTCAGGTATGCGTTGGGAAACGTACAATCGTGCTAAGGCTGAGTTTTCAAATGTACATCTTACTTATGGCTACCAAACAAAGCATACACGTATAAATAATGAAGTTGAAAAAACTCATTGCGCTGATGCATTCTGCATAGCAGGATATGTACATGCGAAGCGTCTGTCATGGTTTTATATGATGCGATTTCTTCAGCGACACACACGATCTCTACACGTCTTTAAGCCTGCGAAAGGGGGCAAGCGAAAGAGTCAAGTTGGATCACACTGGATAGGTAAGTCAAGATTGCAAAAATATGATTATGTGGAATGGAATGGGATAGGGACTTTTATCTCTGGCAGTACTGATTCGCGTTACCTATATCTCAAAGGGATAGATGGGGCAAAAACTACAGATAAACGAATAAGGTATCAGGACGTTAAGTTCATTAGGCGTAAGATTGGTAGCATGATAATAGATAAGTGTTTTAACTCTCTCAGAAATGAATAAATAATAATGAGACAACAAAGACCCCCAAATCAGGCTATAGAGCATCTGAAAGACATGCGAGACTGGGCTTCGACAGAAGAACAATTAAGGATACAACGTCGGTCAGAGAAAATCGCTAGATGGACGTTATATGTAGCAATAGCAACATTACTCGTGTCTCTTGTAACACTAATTGCAACAATAGCTATTTAAGTAAAGCGGCGCATCCGATTGAGTGCGCCGCTTTACTATAGATAAGGATTGGAATGAATCCTCCTGGTTCTCCTGTATTTCTTTGCCAACAATATATATTAGGCCCTCTCGAATTGCTGTTCTACCTCCGTTTTATTATTCTCCGTTTTGCCTCATTGTGTGTAACAGCCAGTGGAGAGCCATTGTCGCATAGCACACTCAGAAACTTGACAGTCACATCCAACAGCGACCAGATTCATTGCGATTATCCAGGAAAAGACGGATTTCTGTTCCATATCCCTTCACAGCTAGGTTGTGTTTGCCCATAAGAAAGCAGAAATACACAGGGGATTTGCTATGCCATGACTACGCCTAATGCTTCTTCCAGTGGCGCAAGCACATCTTGCCGTTTATTACGGATGGCACTCATATCAAGGGCATTGATGAGTTCCTTGGTCTCATACCCCTTCTTATAGGTTTTACGAGCCTTATTATACAAATCCAACAATTTCTGATACCCGTTTATCCCCTTCAACGATGAAGGAACTTGCTTCAATCGAAGGAAGTTGCAAATGCCATGCATGTCATCGAGAATCCAGTCTTCAATGGAACTCTTGACACCGACACGTATAAATTCATCAATACCTATACGCTTGACGCTTTTGCCGATAGCATCCCATTTTACTATTTGCGGTTGCTTAACCTCGAAGACATCAGTATCATACGAACAACAGACTGTCTTTATTTTGTAACTACCCAATTTGGCTGTTGGCAAGTATTCATTTTTCAACTTTGCCAATAGTTTGCTAGAGTATCTTGTTACCCCCTTTAGGTTACATACATCATAAGGCAACAACTTATTGCTGCTGACGGATGCATAATAATCTATAAGGGCTTTGAAGAACACCTCATCAGTATCTCCTTCTACAAATATCAATACATGCGAAGGATTCATCAGTTTCTTTTTCGCCATCGCCATGTTTTATTTGAAGAAAGATGTTAGCTTCTCGCTGTCATTCTCCATGTCGAGCATGAAGTCAAACATGAACTCGCCAAAGGTCAGTTCCATGTCACCGGCATATTTGTACAGATATTTCAGTTTAGATGGATTAACCTTCGCAAAATGAGCAAGTCCGTCATGCATGGGAAGACCGAAATACATTTGCTCTGGCTGCATATAGCGCATCAGATAGGGCGAGTGGCTCGTCATCAGTATTTTGGTATTTGATGCATATGCCTGTATGGTAAGAAGAAGATCCTCCATCAGCTTTGGATGGACAGAGTTTTCTGGTTCCTCGACCATAATCATTGGTATGTCCTGCTTCTGAGCAGCCATACACAATGTGAATAAGAAGATCATACGCTTGCTACCGCTTGACAACAACCGAATACTGGTGGGCTGTGAATTAAATTCCTCTTGTATTCTTATATCATAGACTTTGCTGCGTCCGTCACTCAATGTTATTTCATCTGGTTCGAATGACACCACGCCAGAAATCAGCTGCTTAATACCATCTGACAAGATGCTGAAACTATCAGCATCCGTTTCCTTCATCCGATAGATATATTCGCTTAGAGTCATGCCACCGAGCATGGCGATTCCGTTGCCCCCGTCTATGGAGAAGTATGATTCGGGGTTATCCAAGGTCTGCAGGTTCGGGATGCTTATGCTACATATTTCCTTGGCTAAGTCCGACAGGAACAATCCACCGTTGGCTATCAGGGGCAGGGATAGTTGTTTAGGGGTGGCTGCAAAAGGTTTGTTACAACGACCCATAGCCGACGGAACAATCATAGAGTAGTAGCCGTCCTGTCTGTTTATCATTTGTCGATAGCGTTGCTCACCCTCCGTCTTAATCTTTAGCCACTCCGAAAGCACATAGCCAGGAATCGCGCCCTCTGCCCATTGGCATTCATAGCCATACTGCACAAGTTCTGTACGTCCATCACGCTGTAATCTGCCAAGGATCTCAAAGTGGAACTTCTTTTCCTTGATTGAGACATTAATGGGGAGAAAGCGGCTTCGAAGCATCTGGCCTTTTGTTTCTTCATTAGCATTCAGATACATCAAACCAAAACTGATGGCACTGAGAACGTTACTCTTGCCATAACCGTTAGGGGCGATGAGGGCGTTTATCTCTCCAACATCTAAACGTATATGCTCAATGTTGGAAAATCCCTCAATGATAAAACTGTCTATAATCATAACTCATGCAAATATTTTTGCGTCAGTACCACTTAAATCTGCTGCAAATATACTAAATAATAATAACTCGTGCAAATATTTTTGCGTGAGTTGGGCCAATTTTTAATTTTTTTATCGCTATATACCCAAAAGCAGAGCAATATGTGACAATTTTCAGACTCATTATAAACGTCTGAACGGATTCAGGGCAACAGATTATAGTCTATAAATTCAAAAGAAACAGTCCAATCCCAGTTATTGTGCATTGAGCCCACATATTATCAGTCCCTATAATCGCTCAAAAAATCTTGTTTTATCCACGAATAACAGCCAAAAACAAGGCTCAACTGCGTGATTGTTTCGTGATGCACCTGTTATCAAAAAGTAGTTTGCCCTCCGATTCATAACGGGGTTCCTTTGCAGCACGATTCCACTAAAGGGTGTAGTGTTGTTATTTGTCCTCATTACTAGTACATTTCTTTCCGAAACCCTCGTTGTCTTTTTAATTCTCATCGCGAAGAGAAAGTTTTCTCATCGCGTTGAGAAAATATTATCATGGCGAAGAGAAAACTTTCTCAACGCGAGGAGAATGAAATCGTGTCGGCCTTTTTTGTGTAATTTCACGAAGTATGGAACATAAAGAACCTTTTTCGGAGTTTTCAAACAGAAAAAATAGAGAAACAGAAGATGCATCGACTATAATTGCACACTCTTAATTGTCAAAAAAGGGTGTTGTGCTATCTCTACTCACATAAAAATGCAGTTTTTTGCGCATTTTGGGCTGTAAAGTGCAATTTTTTCTATCATTTTTGTTGATATTTTTTGAAATTATGTATCTTTGTGCGTTATTTTGCAGATGTACCCCGTTATAGGTGTCTGCTATGGTAATGTTTATATAGAATAACAATCGAAATATGAATCTCTTACAAGAAAGATTGGCAAAATATGACCTTCCGCAGCGCGTGAAGGCAATGGATGCCTATCCTTATTTTCGTGAAATAGACGGAAAGCAGGGAACAGAGGTGGATATGGGCGGCCAAAAGGTACTCATGTTCGGTTCTAACGCATATACTGGACTTACAGGCGACGAACGCGTGATAGAAGCCGGCGTAAAAGCCATGCGCAAGTACGGTTCGGGTTGTGCCGGCTCACGTTTCTTGAACGGAACCCTTGATTTGCATGTACAGCTCGAAAAGGAACTTGCTGAATACGTAGGTAAAGACGAGGCTCTCTGCTTCTCTACTGGTTTCAGCGTTAATGCCGGTGTCATAGCCTGCCTTACAGGAAAGGATGACTATATTATCTGCGACGATCGCGACCACGCTTCAATTGTGGACGGTCGTCGTTTGTCGTTCTCCAAGTCTGCCAAATACAAGCACAACGATATGGCCGATTTGGAGCGCATCCTGAAACAATGTCCCGACGATGTGGTGAAACTCATCGTTGTTGATGGTGTTTTCTCCATGGAAGGCGATTTGGCAAAGCTGCCTGAAATCATAGAACTCAAGCATAAATACCAGAATGTCTCCGTAATGGTGGACGAAGCCCACGGTATCGGCGTTTTTGGTAGAGGCGGACGCGGTGTGTGCGACCATTTCGGACTTACCGACGAGGTAGATTTGATTATGGGTACATTCAGTAAGTCTTTGGCCTCAATCGGTGGATTTATCGCTGCCGACAGCATCATTATCAACTATCTTCGCCACAACGCCCGCACTTATATCTTCAGCGCCAGCGACACTCCTGCCGCTACTGCCAGCGCTATCGAAGCTTTGCACATCATTCAGAACGAACCCGAGCGCATTGAGAAACTTTGGAGCGTCACTCGCTATGCTTTGAAGCGTTTTGCCGAAGAGGGATTCGAGATTGGCGAAACAGAAAGCCCCATTATCCCGCTCTATGTGCGCGATATGACAAAGACTTTCTTGGTTACCAAAATGGCTTTCGACGAAGGCGTGTTCATCAATCCGGTTATTCCACCCGCATGTGCGCCGCAAGATACACTTGTGCGCTTTGCGCTGATGGCAAACCACACCAACGAACAGGTAGATCGTGCCGTAGAAGCTTTGGTGCGCGTATTCCGCAAATTGGATATACTGAAATAAAGAGTTTCTTATTCGTACGCCATTTTGGTGATGCGGTAAAAAACTTAATAGGATATCAAAGATTTATCATGAGGGAGCAACATTCCGTTGCTCCTTTTTTTCGTGCTTTCATCTTTGCGATAGTTTTCCATTGCCGTCCTTTTTCATGCCTTAATCTCCCCGATAGTTTTCCGTTGTTTCCATGAAAACTCCGTTTTCAGCAATACAAAAAAGGCTTTCCCACCATTTCGATTCGGTAGGAAAGCCTTAAGGGTTGTTCTAAAAATTAGTTTATAAATATTGGGAAGTCCATTTAAGTCTGTATGATTTTTCAATCTTTTTGGCGCTTTTGTCTTTTATTCCTTGAACCATAGGTTACTATGCTTCTGCGAAATTAAATACAAAATCACTCAAAAATCTTCGAAAACTCAAAACAGCCTAATTTTTAGAACAACCCTTAATGAAAAAGATGTTTACTATACTTCGGAATACCTGTTCAGCGTCCGCGCTGGTAGGTGAGTTCGTAGAAGCAAGGATAGATATTGCTTTTCTGATTCTGCTGTCCGATGGTGCTTGGTACGATGATGCGCACTTTTGCTATCTCATCGTCGCTGTCCTGTCGGCCTAACTTAATGAAATGCAGGGGATACAGCCAACCAGTGGGGACTATTGTTCCGTAAAGTGAGGCCATCAGTCCGCTTATGAAGGTGCCGTCTATCGTTCCGTAGGTGTTGGTGACAGACATCACGTCTTCTTTTGTTTCGTATGCCAGGACACGATTGGAACACTGTATGGTATCAGTAGAAATATTGAACTCTACGAATCTTATCAGTACATCAGTCGTTTCGTTGTGCTGGAGTTTTTCGCCAATACCTTCTCTGACAATCTGCATGTACAGGCCATTGTCAAATTTCACGTATTCGTTTTTGCTGACATCGGTCTTCTGTCCATTATCCTCGAACTCCTGTTCAGTAATGACGTGAATCGGATCGACTTTCAGAAGCAAAGTTTGGGTAGATGGGTCTAAGATGGTAGCGCCCCGACTTATGAAGGAACTGATCTGCTGTTCTTCTTTTTCTCTCAGATGGGCATAACTGTTGTCCTCCTCGCATGAAGTGTAGGTCAGCATTGTCAGCAATCCCCAAAGGAGTGGAAATATTTTTCTTGTCATTATCATTCTTTTTATTACGGTTTCGGTGATGATCAGGGCACGATAAGTTTGTAGCCCTTGCCGTGAATGTTGATAATCTCCACGCTTTCATCGGCTTTGAGGAGCTTACGCAGTTTTGTGATATAGACATCCATCGAGCGTGCGTTGAAATAGTTATCGTCTGTCCAGATAGTTTTCAATGCATAGTCGCGCTGTAAAACGTCGTTGGAGTAAGCGCAGAGCAGTCCGAGCAAATCGCTTTCTTTCGTCGTGAGTTTTTTCTGTTCGTCGCCGCGAGAGAGTATCTGCTTCTGGGTATCGAAAGTGAAACTGCCGATTTTATATATAGCCTGCTCCCTGTTCTTTTTTCCGTTCACGCGCTTCAGGATTGCCTCGATGCGCATGGTAAGTTCCTCCATGGAGAATGGTTTTTGCAGGTAGTCGTCGGCACCTATCTTGAAGCCTTCGAGCACGTCTTCCTTCATCACTCTTGCAGTAAGGAAGATAATGGGAATTTCCTGGTCGGTCTCGCGAATTTCGCGCGCCAGAGTGAATCCGTCTTTCTTAGGCATCATGACGTCGAGCACACAAATATCGAAATGGTTCTTCTTAAAGCTGTTATAGCCGGCTTCTCCGTCTGGGCAGAGCTCAGTGTCGAAGTTTTTTGCCTGCAAGTATTCGCGCAGAAGCATACCAAGATTTTCGTCGTCTTCACAAAGTAGGATTTTCAACTTGTTGTCCATAATTTTATTGTTTAATAGTTAGTATTCTGTTTGTTTAATTGTTGGTTTTCTCTATTCATTTCCAATCAGCGGCAGGGATATGATGAAGCGAGTGCCTTTTCCCAGTTCGCTGTCGGCATGTATGGTTCCTTTATGGAAATCTACCACATTTTTCACGTAGGCAAGTCCCAGTCCGAAGCCTTTTACGTCGTGGCGCTTCCCAGTATGTACGCGATAGAACTTCTCAAATATTTTTTTAAGGTTCTCTCGTTTGATGCCGATGCCGTTGTCTGAAATTTCTATGACGAGGCGTCCGCTGGAATTGTGGGTTGCCACTTGAAGTTCCAGGTCGCGTTCCGGACTTTTGTACTTAACGGCGTTGTCAAGTAGGTTGAAGATCACGTTAGTCAGGTGCATCTGGTCGCCAAATACGATGGTGTCGTCGGCATCCAGCTTCGGAATGATTTTTCCGCCGGTACTCTCCACTTTCAGTCTGAACGTGTTTACCACATCCCCGATGACGCTGTTCATTTCCAGCTCTACGCGCTTATAGGCATCGCCATTTCGCTCGAACATCGACATCTGCAGGATTTTCTCTACCTGGAATCTCAGTCTTTTCGTCTCATCGTTGATGATACCCAACACGTGTTTCATCATGCTCTCGCTCTTTGTCACGCTTGGGTCGCTCAACATCTGGGCGGCTAAGGAGATGGTGGAGATAGGTGTCTTGAACTCGTGCGTCATGTTGTTAATGAAATCATTCTTTATCTCATTCAGGCGCTTTTGTCGGAAGATGGTATAAACGGTGAAGCAGAACGTGACGAGCAATATGAACGTGAAGATGATGGCCGGCACAACGAATCGCACACTGGCGAAGATGTATTTGTGCATGTCGGGGAAGTGTACGTTAATCTCGCCACTTTGTGCAGGATTGTCGTTGGGAAACAGTTTTCTGTGATATACCGTTGTGGTAGGTTCCACATAGTCGGAGCATCTGAAGATCTCGCGCCCGTCAGACAGGGTTACGTTGTAGTGAAATTCCAGATCGATGCCGTTATTCTGGAGCGCTGTGGTGAGATGTCGGTCTAACTGACTGAAATTGATGCGTTCTACAAGCGGTTTGTCGTTGTTCTGATATAATATGTTATAGACAACGGTGTTTAGCAGGTCTTTTCTGCCGCGATACATACGTTTAAGTTCTTCGCGTGTGCGCAAAGCCTGTTTGTTCTCGCCGCTACGATGACTGTTTGCCAAGGTTCTGACGCCATCGTTCACGCCACGATGATTCAGTTCGGGCAAAGTGTCGTTCAGTGTGTCGGTAAGCAGACGCAGGTACTCGTCGGCCTTTGCCAGTGAATCGCTATTCAGGGTTTCCTCGAAGGCCTGACGTGTTTCGTCCACTTCCACTCCGCGCGCCACCATGAAAAGGCTGCGATTGACTGACTGGTCGAATTGTTGGCGGCGCATATTGACGATGTCCTCCAAGTAACCCGCTTCAAGGTAGAGTAAAACCAGGAAGCAAAGGCCCATTCCTGCGGCTATTGCCCATATCGTTGACTTCTTCATGGTTGCAAAAGTAGGGGTTTCCCTTTATTCGTCAAGTTTATTCACTTTATTTTTCTTAAAATTAGCAATAATTTAACATAAATATACTATATAATGATAAATATAGCCATTAAATATTTCTCCTTCCTGCGTTTTCCTTAGTCCTTAGGATATTTTTTCAGTTTGCGTCGTGCCTCTTTTCAGCAGCACTTATTCACAGTTTTTTACTGCCGAGCCCAGAAAATGGCTTTGGAAAATAAGTCCGAGTAAAATTTAAGGGTTGTTCTAAGAATTAGTTTAAAATATTGGGAAGTTCTTTTATGGTCTGTATGATTTTTCAATCTTTTTGGCGCTTTCGTCTTTAATTCCTTGAACCATAGCTTGCTATGCTTCTGCAAAATTAAAAACAAAATCACTCAAAAATCTTTGAATAATCAAAACAGCCTAATTATTAGAACAACCCTTAATTATTTCCCAATTAGTTTTTGAAAACGAAAAAATGCCGACCACTATGCACCTTTTATTCATCGGTATTTTCGTGTTGTTTGTAGGTACGGAAAAACACCTCTGAAATAGGTGCAAATAGCTCCGAGCAAATTTTTTTTATCTCGGAGCTAATTTTAAATAGTGTCGAGCTATTTTTATTTTGCTCGGAGATAATTTTCTTTATCTCGGCGCCAATTAACCCCAAATTGCCCCTTAATCCCATTCCCTCCCCAGAAATTATCCGCAAATAGGTCGGTATAACGTAATACCGTAATACCGTTATAACGAAAATCCAGCCGTCATTGGAAATTTCTGAAATGAACTGATTTTTTCTTGGGAGCAATCATTCGCTTCCTTAGATTGCAGAAAAAATAAGCAGGACTATCCGTTTGGATAATCCTGCTAAAAAAGACGTGGGCAAAGATGGATTCGAACCACCGAAGGCGTAAGCCAGCAGATTTACAGTCTGCCCCATTTGGCCACTCTGGTATTTGCCCTTTTTGCACGTCTGCGGTGCAAAGATAAGAATATTTTTTAATATGTGTCAGAAAATTCTGCCATTTTTAATGCTGTAAGTGCAAATTCTTCGCCTTTTTTCCCGATTCTGCCATTTATACGGTCTAAAGCCTGCTCTTCGGTATCGACTGTGAGCACACCGAAAATGATGGGCGTCGTGCCTTCGGCATTGAGGTGGGAGATACCTTGTGTCACCCCGTCGCAAATATAGTCGAAGTGGGGAGTATCGCCTCTGATGACGCAGCCTATGACGATGACCACGTCGTAATTTTCATAGACCTTGGCGGCAGCAAATGTCAGCTCGAAGCATCCGGGCACGCGCATCAAGGTAATATTCTCCTCGTCCACGCCGTTGAGAATTAGCGTGTCTTTGGCCTGAGTTGCCAGCACGTCGGTGATGTGTTTGTTCCAGTCGGTCGAAATAATGGCTACGCTATAATCCTTGACGTCTTCGCTGTTTATCTTTGCAACGTCTGCGTTGAATTTGAATTGTGACATCGTTCTGAATTTAAGGGGTGTGGATTGTTTTACCTTGCTTCGGAAAACATATTCCTACTGATTTCTCATGCGTTTCTCGGACATCTCGTTTGAAATATCGTTCCTATATTTATCTATAGGGTAGTTCTAAAAATTAGGTTTTAAAATTTTGTGAAGCTTTTTTTTGTCTGTATGCTTTTTCAATCTTTTTGGCGCCATTGTCTTTAATTCCTTGAACCATAGCTTGCTATGCTTCTGCGGCATTAAAAACAAAATCACTCAAAAATCTTTGAAAAATCAAAACAGCCTAATTTTTAGAACAACCCTATAAGGAGTATATCTCGTGATAGGGGAGTGCTCTTTATAAAAACAGCCCCTCGGTTTTTGATGACCGAGGGGCTATGGTATGTTTATGCAGATATCGGTCGCGTTTTATTTGGAAACGCGGGTGATATAGCGCTCAATCTCTGGAGTTGCGGGCGTACCGTCAGGACTTTGTCCGGGAATGCAGAGTTCGCTTTCGGGATAGTCCTTCTTGATCTGCTGGTAAACTTCGAGAGCTTCGTCATTTTTCTTCTGGCTTTCGAGCAATTCGCCGGCCTGCAGGAGGTATACAGGACTTACTGCGAAGTTGTCAGCCTCTTCAGCAGCCTTTTTCAGGGTTTTAACGGCATCGTCCACGCGATTGTCGCTTGCGTAGCAGTTAGCCAGGGTTGCCAAGGCAGCAGGTGAGAGCGATTCGTCGCCAGCGGGCGAGAAGTCTTCCAGATATTCGATGGCTTCCTTGATTTTGCCCATGTTATAGTAGCAGAAACCCGTCATAGCTTTTGCTACATTGCTCACGTTGGTGAATTTGTAGCCGGCAACAGCAATCAGGCCGGGGAATTGTCCGTCTCCGTTCAGGGCTTTTGTATAATAAACGGTGACAAGAGAATCCTGTCCGCTCATCTTGGCTTGTAAGCCTTGCATAGCATATTCGTTTGCCTTTGAAATATAGGCTTGTCCTTTGTTCTCGTGGGGTTTCTTGTATCCGTACAGAAATCCGAATACGGCGCCAATGACTACGAGCACGGCAACGGTGCAGATAATGAGTTTCTTCTTGTTTTTGTTGATGAATGCTGTAGATTGTGACAGCATATCATTGGCAGTTTCTTGAGTGTTTAAATTTTGTTGTGCCATTTTATCTTTAATATTTTACTTATTCGTTAGAATTTCAGCACGCAAAAGTAATACTTTCCGTTGGTTTCGCAAAACAATTGTTTCCTTTTTTCATTTTGCTGCCCTTTTTTCTTTTGAAATGAATTATCTTTGCAGCGATAAGTTGCTAATGTGGCAAAGTGTAACGCAAATTTTGTGCAGAAATGATTCTTCGACATTTATCGGTAATCAACTATAAGAATATAGCGGAGGCAGATTTGGAACTGTCGTCCAACGTAAATTGTTTCGTGGGCTCCAACGGAATGGGAAAGACCAACGTGCTCGATGCCGTGTATTTCCTTTCGTTTTGCAAGAGCTCTATCTCCGGAAATGCCGATGCCTTGAATATGAAGCACGATGCCGATTTCTTTTTCCTGCAAGGCGAATACGAATCGGACAACAACGTCAAGGAACTTATCTCTTGCGGAGCAAAGCGTGGGAGCCGCAAGCATCTGAAACGTAACGACCGAGAATATAAGCGGCTTTCGGAACACGTAGGTGTGGTTCCTCTCGTAATGATTTCGCCCAACGATATAGCATTGGTGCAGGAAGGAAGTGAAGAGCGCCGCCGTTTTATGAATGGCGTGATTTCCCAACTCAGTATGCCGTACCTCGAAGCCGTGATGCGTTACGAAAAAACTTTGAAGCAGCGCAACTCTCTGCTACGTGCCGATGCCGAACCCGATAGTGGCGTGCTCGATGCGCTCGAAGCGCTGATGGCGAAAGACTCCTATATTATATATAAGGAGCGCAGGGACTTCCTGGAGGCTTTCCAGCCCATATTCAACGATTTGTACCATACATTTTCTCCGATGTCCGAAGAAACCGTTGATCTCTCGCTCATCACTCATGCCGATCGCGGCGATTTGGCTACATTGCTCCGCGAAGGCAGACAGAAAGAGCGCATCATCGGATATTCGCTCTACGGTCCGCATCGTGATGACCTGCAAATGACAATAAAAGGCTATCCTATTCGCAGAGAAGGTTCGCAAGGACAGGCGAAAACCTTTGTTACTGCTTTGAAACTGGCGCAATTCCTTTATTTGAAGGAGCGTTGTCTCAGCCGTACGCCGATTTTGCTTTTAGATGATATCTTCGATAAATTGGATGCCCAGAGAGTGGAACGAATAGTGAACTATGTTTCGGGAAATGCCTTTGGACAGATTTTTATTACGGACACCAATCGGAAACATATCGACAGTATTTTGGCTGCAACCAATAGAGAATTTAAACTCTTTGAGGTGGAAAACGGAGTGGTTAGGATGATTCAGCAGCAATAACCGAGAAAAAAATCAGAATCAGGCTATGTTAAGAAAAAAGGCCGAGAATGTCGGCGACGTATTGTCACAATATATGCGCGAGGTAGGCATTGAAACTCCTTTGGCCGAATATCGTGCTGTTCAGGCCTGGCCGAAAATTGCAGGCAAGGCCGTTGCTGCACGCACGCTCGACGTAAGTCTGCATCACCAGACACTTTACGTGAAATTACTCTCACCTGCCTTGCGAAACGAACTGGCTATGCGTCGTGCCTCCCTGGTTTCGCAACTCAATGAGGCCGCCGGTATGCAGGTAGTCTTCGATATTCACTTTTATTGAGCCGCTTTCAGGATTTTCCTAAGGATTATTTTTTGTTTTCGGGGACTATCCTAAAAAGAAGGGGCACATCTCTCTTAGGATATCGGACATTGCTTCAAAACCAAGGGACATCTTTCAAAAGATAAGGTATTTCTTTTCAAAGATAAGGTACATCTTCCGACAGGTAGGGCATGTTTTAGCAGCGTGTTCCTCGGTCTTTTCATTTTTGTTGGCGAAAAATTTTTTTTCGCATGCTCAGAATTTCCATTGCATTTCGGTAATTATTTTTTTGCTGTAATCGGGGAAATAAGATACTTTTGCAAAAGTAAAATGCTGCGTAATGGATAGAAGCAAGGAAATATATAAAGTCACGTTGATAGGTGGTATCGTAAATGTGGTGCTACTCATCTTTAAGTTTGTGGCAGGTTTCGTGGGAAACAGTGCCGCAATGATAGCCGATGCCGTACATTCGCTCAGCGACTTCGTGACAGATGTTATCGTGCTGGTATTTGTTCGCATCAGCGGCAGGCCAAAAGATAAATCCCACGATTACGGGCACGGAAAGTACGAGACACTTGCCATTACTATCGTAGGACTTGCGCTTTTGCTCGTTTCTGTTGAAATCGTTTACGGAGGAATCCTCAAAATCGTGGCATGGGCGAATGGTGAGACGCTGGAATCCCCGGGTATGCTGGCACTTTGGGCTGCTTTACTGTCGGTAGTGATGAAAGAGGGCGTATATCGCTACTCTATGTCCCGAGCCCGTGCATTAAACTCGCAGGCAGTCGAGGCTAATGCGTGGCATCATCGCAGCGACGCCCTTTCGTCCATCGGTACCAGCCTGGGAATTGGCGGTGCCGTGTGCTTAGGCGCAGATTGGGCCGTACTCGATCCTCTGGCCTCGGTAGTAGTCGGATTTTTCATCGTACGGGTTTCCATTAGTCTGCTTCGCGGCAGCATTGGCGACCTGATGGAACAGTCTTTGCCCGATGAAGTGGAAAACGAGATACTGCGATTGGCTGCTTCCGTAGAGGGAATTTCCGAACCCCACGACCTTCGCACGCGTCGCATCGGCAATCATTACGCTATCGAACTGCATATCCTTGTAGATGGCGACATACCCTTGCGCGAAGCCCACGATAAGGCTTCGGAGGTGGAAGAACTTTTGCGAAAGCACTACGGTAACGATACACACATTGCCGTGCATGTGGAACCGAAGTGAGGAAAAATCGGGGAAAAGCGCGGAAACGTGGGGTTTACCAGACTATTTTATTGCCGAATCCAAGAAGAACACAAATATGACGATTAGATTAGAAACCCCCAAGGACTATCGTGCTGTTGAGACGCTCACGCGAGAGGCTTTCTGGAACGTATATCGTCCCGGATGCACGGAACATTTTGTAATAAACCAATACCGCAAGAATCCCGCCTTTATTCCCGAACTTAGTTTCGTGATGGAAGAAAACGGCAGGATTATTGGTCATGTGATGTACTCGAAAGCCGAACTGTTGCTCGACGATGGCAGTCGTTTTCCCTCTTGGACTTTTGGCCCAATCAGCATTCATCCCGAATATCAGGGTAGGGGATACGGTTTACGCCTGCTGAATTATTCTTTAAGCAAGGCACGCGAAATGGGTGTCGGTTTTCTCTGCATGGAAGGCAACATCAATTTCTACCGTCACGCAGGTTTCGACCTTGCAAGCCGTTATCACATACATTATTATGCCGAACCGAAAGATGACGATGTACCTTATTTCCTCGCCCAGGAACTTATCCCCGGCTATCTGGGAGGCATCGAAGCCACATACCAACCTCCCGAAGGTTATTTCGCAGCCGAGAACAACCCCGAGGCATTTGCCGAATACGAAGCCGGATTTCCACAAAAAGAAAAGGCTTTTATGGAAGGACAACTGCCACAATTCTGCCAAAGTTGCGGCATGATGCTGAGTTCCTGCGACGATTGCGGCAAAAATAAGGACGGTAGTGTGTGCTTTGACTACTGCAAATATTGTTATAAGGAAGGTGAGTTCCTACAAGACTGCACTATGGATGAAATGATAGAACATTGTGCGCAGTTCCTTGATGCTTTCAATCAGGGAAACGGCACCAATCTCTCTCGCGAGGAATATATCGGACAAATGAAGCAGTTTTTCCCGCATTTGCGCCGTTGGCGAAAGAAATCATAGCCATCTAAATCATCGTACATCCCCCATATCTTTTTCTATGCAGGTTTAATCGTTGCCCATATCGGTTAAGGGTTGTTCTAAAAATTAGTTTATAAATATTGGGAAGTCCATTTAAGTCTGTATGATTTTTCAATCTTTTTGGCGCTTTTGTCTTTTATTCCTTGAACCATAGGTTACTATGCTTCTGCGAAATTAAATACAAAATCACTCAAAAATCTTTGAAAACTCAAAACAGCCTAATTTTTAGAACAACCCTTAAACCTGTATTCGTATGCACAGAACTCATTTTCTCTTCGCGATGATAATCTTTTCTCTTCGCGATGAGAAAATTTTCTCAACGCGATGATAAAGTTTTCTCAACGCGAGGAGAATGGAGAAGTCGCCGGTAAAAAAGAAAAACCGCTGCTCCGCTATGATTTAGCAGGGCAGCGATTTTATTTGTTGCTTACTTAAGGGATGTTCTATAAATTACGTTTTTAAGAAACTGGTCTCTATTTTATT
>CAMVJO010000055.1 GCA_947167835.1 uncultured Prevotellaceae bacterium | reverse complement strand
GACCAAAAAAAGCTTCACAAAATTTTAAAACCTAATTTTTAGAACTACCCTTAAGTATGTCGGAACTAATTCCATGTATCTCCCAATTAGATTTAGATTATGAATTTTTGGCCGCCATTATGCGCCCTTTATCAGTCGGTATTTTCGGGGTATTTTGAGGTATAAATATTTACCTCCGAAAGAGGAGAAATTATCTCGGAGCTAAGTTTTTTTGCTCGGAGCTAAATTTAAATAGTGTCGAGCTATTTTTATTTTGCTCGGAGGTAAATTTTCTTATCTCGGCGCCCATTATCCCCAAATTGCCCATTAGCCCCATTTCCCCCATAGAAAGTTTCGCAAAGACTTCGGTATGACGGAATATCGGTATATCGTTATAACGAAAGTCTGCAAAAATAAATCGGAGTACTCAGAAAAAACTGAATACTCCGATGAAATGGGGAAAAATGTGTGTGAAAACAAATTTTACTTGCTTTCTTTCACCTTAACAACCTCCACAACGAAAATCAAAGTGGCGTATGGCGGAATGTTTTGGTTGCCACGTTCGCCGTAAGCCAGGTTGTAGGGGATATAAAGCTCCCATTTTGAACCTTCGGGCATGAGTTGCAAAGCCTCTGTCCAACCTTTGATCACTTGTGTCGGCTTGAAAGTAGCGGGTTTGCCACGTTTGTAACTGCTATCGAAGACTTCGCCATTGAGAAGTCGGCCTTCGTAGTGAACTTCCACGTCACTCTTTTCGGTAGCTACGGCTCCGGCACCCTTTGTCAGCACCTTGTATTGCAGACCACTGGGCAAAACCACAACGTCTTTCTGTGTTTTGTTCTGTTCCAGCCAAGCCAGATTCGTCATGCGGAGCTGATCTTTGTAATAGTTCATCTGGCGCTCCACAATCTCACGGGCATTTTGCTCAGTCAGGGTAGCTTTGTTCTGAATGCCGTCAGCCAGACCTTTAATGTAGAGTTCCTTATCGACATAGGTCGTATCATTCTTACCGGTAGCCTGTTTGTTGATGCTTGGTATGACCGTCTTGGCATTTTGTTCGGCAATTTCAAGTCCGGCGGCGAGCGCTCTCAGGCGTTGTGCCTCCGGTGTGGTGTAATCGGCCTTTACGCCCTCCAGAAATTCGGCAATGTAGGTCGTATCTACGGCCATCTGTCCGACAATGTAGTTCTTCAGTCCTTTAGCCTGGGCTACGCCAACAGCATAACTGAACGTATCGGCAGGAACGCTCTGGAATTTGCTGGCAGGAATGAGCTTTGCAGCAGGAACTGTCTTCTTACTGTTTTTTTTCTTCTTCTGCGCCATAGCACCTGTGGCGGTACATGCGGCGAGTGCGATGATAAATAATGTTTTGAGTTGCATTTTTTTGTGTTTAATGATTTACATGATATTAAGTCGTAACGATACGATTATTCAGCCGCAGCAGTTTTCACGTCCAACAACTGAATGTTGAATACGAGCGGAGCAAAAGGCGGTATGCCGTTCTGCGTTCCGGCTGCGCCGTATGCCTGATCGTATGGCAGGTACACTTCCCAAATTGCCCCCGGGCTCATACGTGTTATCGTCTTGGTCCATCCCGGTATCACGTTACCCAGATTGAATTCGTCGAAGTCCTTTCCGTGTTTCACCGTAGCATCGAAAACGCTTCCGTTGGTAAGTCTTCCTTCATACACGACACGTACCGTTTCGTTGGGCTTAGGCAATGCTTGTGTGCTGTCGCCCGCTGCTATCTCGCGGTAATAGATGCCGTCCACCAGAGGTTTCAGGTCTTTTCTGCTGGCAACTTCTTTCATATATGCCTCCGAATTGGCTTTTTCCTTGGGGTAACGTGCGGAAAATGTCTCTGTGAGCAATTTCTGTACGTTCTCGTTCAGGAAAGTATAGACAGTTTCGGTGGTATATGGTTGGCCATGTTCGTCCTTCAGGAGTACTTTTCCCGTAACGGCGTCGCGGAATCCACAGAAGAAGGCCTCTTTACTCAAAAGTGAGTCTTCGCTAAGCATAAGTTGCTGATTCAGGACGTGAAGTAGGCGTGCCTGGAAATATTCGCCGGTATTTACGCCGTCATTAAAGGCTCTGTCGGCAGCAGTCTCGGGTGTTTTGATGATTTCCTTGATACCTTCTGTCAAACCCTTCCACAAACCTTTGAAATAGTCCTTCTCCACAGATTTTTCCTTGTCAAACTGCTGGATATAATAGTGGAACGAAGCGCTATCGGCACCATTCTGCACGCCAAGTGCGTAACTCAGAGAATCCATGACGGTCTTGAGTTCAATAGGTTTCTTATCCGATGGCGTATTGTCGCAAGATGTCAGGGCAAATGCGGCAAAAAAGAGAATATAGATGATTTTCTTCATATTTTATCCCATAAAAAAACGACTTTCTGAGATTTCCCGATTACCTGTGCGGCGTGAAATATCAGAAAGCCGAATCATTCGTTTTTATTTTACGCTAAGTAATTCAACTTCGTAGATTACTGCGGTGTAAGGTGGGAAGCTTCTTGAACCCATTTCGCCAAAAGCCTGCTGCCAGGGGACATAAACAATCCATTTGCTGCCAACGGGCATTTTTACCAGGGCTTCTGCAAGACCAGGGGCGATGCCGCGTGAATTATTGGCGATTTCCATCACGGCATAGCTGTCACTTTCTGTTCTATGCATCGCAGTAGCGTCAAATACTGTGCCGTCCATTACTTTTGCCTCGTATTTGATTTCCACTACCTGGTTGAGTTTTGGCATTTCTCCCTTACCTTCTGTCAATACCTTGTAGAGAACGCCCTTGTCTGCCTTGCTAACACCGGCTTGCTTACCGATACTGTCGATGAAGGCCTCGTTAGCCTTGCGATGCTCGGCATATTGTTTTTCCATCTGGCGCTTATAAGCCTGTTGGTACTTGTCTTGTGTGATTTTCTGCGCCATTTCGCGATCTACCACCTTGCCATCGATTTTCAGTTGGCTGCGGTTGTGCACCATACCGTTGAAACCTGCCAGGAAGTTGCGGATATTGATATGTTGCGTGCTGTCTTCGCTAAATATCATGCGCTCCACGTTGGCAATGTCGTTCATCATAAAACGTGTGCCGACACTTAAACCAAGTTGGTAGGCCATTTTCTTTTTATCGTCGATATTCAGCATACCGTCGCGGACACCTTTCAGGAATTCATCGACGTATGCAGAATCGCTGTGGTTCTGTGCAAGATAATTGCTGAGCTGTTCTGGTTCTGGTGCCTCAACCATTCCGAGAGTGTAGCTTAAAGTATCAACTTCGTTGTTGATATTTGCTTTTAGTGAGCGTTTGCCGCAAGAAGTAAAGGCTATACAAGCTGCTGCGGCGAGGAAAAGAATTTTTTTCATTATTGTATTATGTTTTTTTGTTGTCGAAAAATGGGGAAAACCCGATTAAATTTGGATTATTTCCGATTCATTCTGAATTTTTCCCGATTAATAATAGGATATATCAAATTAAATTTGGGTTATCTCCGATTAAAATTGAATTATCTCCGATTAAAATTGAATTATCTCCGATTAATAATGGGATATTTCCGAGTAAACTGATTTTTGTTTCGGGAAAATCAAAGGACGGCCAGGAGTTCTACATCGAAAACCAGGGCTGCGTAGGGAGGGATGCTGGCTCCTGCTCCGCGTTCGCCATATGCTAACTGATAGGGGATAAAGAAACGGAATTTTGCGCCTTCTCCCATCAATTGCAGGCCTTCTGTCCAACCGGATATCACACCATTCAAGGGGAAAACGGCGGGTTCTCCGCGTTTATAACTGCTATCGAAAACAGTACCGTCGATCAAACGTCCTTCATAGTGGCAGCGCACGCGATCGGCTGCGGTAGGATGTTTTCCAAGTCCTGTTTCGAGCACTTTATATTGGAGTCCGCTGGCAGTTACCTTGACACCTTCTGCTTTTGCGTTGCGTTGCAGGAATTCTTCGCCTTCCTGTTTGAATTTCAGTCCGGCCTGTGCCTGTTTTGCTTCCTGTTCTTCCTGGAAACGTGCCAGAATACTGTTGGCTTCTGTGTTGCTGATTACAGGGTGTCGCTTGTTGATAACGTCATCTACGGCTTTTGCAAAATCCTCGGCGTTCAGGTCTTCAATACCGCTACCTAAAAGTTGGCTACCTATCACCATTCCGAGGGCATAACTTAGTTTGTCCATTTTGTATATGATATATTTTGATTTTTATTTTCGGAGTGCAAATTTACTTCAAATAAAGTATCTGCGGGGTCTGATTCCCGATTTTTTCCTGCTTCTTTAAGATTATTAACGTTCCATATCTAAATCAGTCGTCGGCTGAGATAGCGAACAGGATACCAGACAGATATGAATCCTACGGCAATCACGGTGATGAATACGATGAAAACGTCTAAAAGGTGTACGCTGACGGGATAGGCATTGACGATAAAGTTGCCTTCTGCGTCGCCCAGTCTGAGCCATCCGAAGACTTGTTGTCCCAGGCAGAGCAAAACACCGATAATCACGCCGACAACGGCGCCTATCAGGGCTATCATGCGGCCTTCCATGAGGAAAATGCGCACGATGTCCTTGTCGGAGGCTCCCAGGTGGCGCAAAGTCTGCACGTCGTCGCGCTTATCGATGATGAGCATGGACACGGAACTGATGATGTTGAAGCAAGCTACCAATACGATGAAGGAAAGGAAAAGATATGCCATGAACTTTTCTATTTCCATGATATTAAACGTGTCTTGCTGCTGTTCTAAGCGGTCTTTCACCTGAAATTCCGGTCCTAATGTCTGGCGCAGTTCATTTTTGATGCCATCTATATTTGTGTTTTTGTGCAGTTTTACGGCCAGGGAAGTGATATAGCCTTGTTTATCGAAGATGTCTTGTGCAAAATGCAGGGGTACGATCATCGTACTCTCGTCGTATTTGCGCTGATGTACCTGAAAACAATGGCCCGAGGCGCTGATATCTGCCACATTGAAGCTTTCAATGGGATTTGTCAGGCTGATTCTCTCGCCTGCTGCGGGGGCACATATCTGAATGCTGCCGAAATCGATGGCTCCTATTTGGGAAGCAAGTCCTATGCCTGGCGTACCGTAGTCTATGTCGGCGCTATGCAGTTGTAGTCCCGCAGCTGAATTTCCGTTGCTGTAGAGTATGCTGTCTATGCCGACGGTTTTAGAATATTGGTCGTCCACTCCGTGCAGCGTTACCACCACTGGCCGCCCTTTGAAGAGGATGAGTGCGTGGTCGGTCAGGCATTGCGACACTTGTTCCACATCTTCGTGCTGTTTCACCTGTTGCAGGCGGGCATCGCCGGTATCAATGAATTTTCCCTGCGTAGCCGTGATTTCCAACTCCGGATCTATGGCTGTATAGAGGCTGCCTATCAAATCGCGAAAGCCGTTAAAGACGCTCAAAGTGCACACCATAGCCACAGTAGCCAGCGCCACTCCGCCCATAGATATGGCCGAAATGATGTTGATGGCGTTGTGCCGCTTTTTCGAGAAGAGGTAGCGGCGGGCTATGTAGAGTGAAAACGACATGGGGCGTTACTATTTCTTCAGTAGTTCGTCAATATGGTCGATATAGTCGAGCGAATCGTCGATAAAGAACTTCAACTCGGGAATGATGCGCAGTTGGTGGCGCACACGTTCGCCCAAATTGTAGCGAAGTTCGCGAACGTGGTATTTGATGTTCTTCAAAAATTCCTCGCCGCGTTCACTTGGGAAAATACTCAGGTACACTTTGCAGATACTCAGGTCGGGACTGATGCGCACCTTGCTTACCGTAACCAAAATGCCGTGCATCATTTGTGTCTGACGCTGGAAGATTTCGCTGAGTTCCTTTTGCAGGAGGCGTTCTATGCGTTGTTGTCTTGTAGATTCCATGTATATGGTAGTTTCTTGGATTTAGTTCTTCAATTTCCTTGGAAAAGAGTCGGGGTAGGGGACTTTCCCAAAGTTTCGCGCAAAATTACGAATTTATTTCTGAATAAAGTGGAAAACTATCGAAGATAGTTGTTCTATGTGCGGGTTTTCGTGATAACGATGGGCACCAGAGAATTGTTTCTTTGCGGAAAATTGGCAATTTGGGCGGGATGGGGTTAATGGGCTCTGAGACAACAAAATTTAGCTCCGAGCAAAACAAAATTAGAACAACCCTTAATTCCGAGATACTTGTTTTTATCTCCGAGTTATTTTCTGGGCTTCAAAACCCTTTTCGGTATAAACTTCTGCAAAGCGGCCTTGAAAACGATATCCTTGCCCACTTCTCTCCATGAAAGCCATAGGGAAAGTGCAAAAGGCAGGAGTCCCAGGAGTTTCAGGGCGAAGTCTTCCTGCCAAGCGCAGACCAAACCGGCAACAAGGCACACGAACTGCAAAACGCAGAAGACTATGGTGCTGCGCTCGAAGCGGAAATGATAATACGCTCCGTAGAAAACCGTAACGGCTATGAGGTCGCAGAGGTTTACGGCGGCCATTCCCCAGCCGGCTCCCACCAAACCTCCGTAATGGTAGCCACAAACGATGCTCAGTACGAAGAAAACATTATAACCTAACTCCATCAGGATGAATACCACCGAGTCGGCATGAGCCAGCGGCAGGTAAGCAGCAGGAGTATAGACCGCCTTGAAAAACATATAGGCCAAAGAAACCGTTACCATCGGGACAATGCACAGGAACTCCGTCTTATAAAGTACGATGACGATGATAGGCAGGAATAGTGCGAAGACAATGAGCAACGGCGTCATAAGAAGCACCAGAAACACGGTCTGGTGATTGATAAGCGCATTGGAATCCGTCATGTTCCCGCGCACAGCCGAAAGTCGTGGGAAGAAATCGGCATCGAGCGCCGAGAAAACAATTTGAAGGTAACTCACCGTGAGCGTTACGCCCGCCGAAAAGAATCCTACCATCGCTTCAGAACCCGATACCTCAAGGATATTGCTGCGTATCAGTATCTCGGCCAGAGAGCCCATGACACCTGCCAAAATGAGTGCGCCGCCAAGTCGTAGAAGGTGGACACCTCTGCGCAGAAAGCGTGGCGAAAACAGACGGATGCAGTAGGGTACGCACTTGTTTCCGTAATATAACGAAACCGCCATCAGCACAAACGCTGAAATAAGCATTACCGCCAGAATGCTGCTCAGTCCCCATACAGGATAACCCACAGCAGCAGCCAGCAAAGCCCCGAGTGCACCGAAAAGAGTGACGTATGCAAAACGACGCAGCCGATGTGTGGCCTTCAATATGGCCGTTTCGCCTCCCGTAATGGCTGTAAAACCTACGATAGGTGCCAACATACAGAGTTGTGGTGCGTACTTACCGCCATAAAACACCCAGGAAAAAACCAATAAGCCCACCGTACCGAGAATTGCCGTGAGCATCACCCACGTTCGTATGACACAAACGGCATATTTAAGCCTGAGACCAGGATGTTCCTTGTAGATAGGTGAGAGGTGCTGCACGGCACTCGTGGCAAGTCCGAAGTTAGTGGCCGTACTCACCATGGTAATGGCGCGGCTGTACAGGTCAATCAAACCTATACCCTCACTACCGATGAATATGGAGGCAATCTTGGTACGTATCATCGACAAAAGCACATAAATCACCTGCACAGCACTCAGTAAACCCGTGCTGCGGACGATTTGTAGCAGGCTATGTTGTTTTGGCGACATGATACGTGGTTTTTTGTCTGGAATTTTATTATTTAAGCGAGACTAACGAACTGTTTTTGCTTGGGAATCATGCAAGAACTACGGCTGAATCTATGCAAAT
The DNA here is from genome assembly GCA_947167835.1 of uncultured Prevotellaceae bacterium. Lineage (GTDB taxonomy): Bacteria > Bacteroidota > Bacteroidia > Bacteroidales > Bacteroidaceae > Alloprevotella. The sequence goes on along the minus strand of CAMVJO010000055.1, from coordinate 7,940 downwards.
GCTGAACCGACTCGCAGTATGGCAGACTAAAGGGTTGTTCTAAGAATTAGTTTAAAATATTGGGAAGTTCTTTTATGGTCTGTATGATTTTTCAATCTTTTTGGCGCTTTCGTCTTTAATTCCTTGAACCATAGCTTGCTATGCTTCTGCAAAATTAAAAACATAATCACTCAAAAATCTTTGAATAATCAAAACAGTCTAATTATTAGAACAACCCTTAAATGACAGGAAGGCTGTGGCCGTTTATCTTACGATAGAGATCAAGGGCGAAAACGTCGGTCATTCCCGTCAGATAGTCGAGCACGGCCATGATACGTTGGGCCTCTGTGCCGCCCGTCAGGGGATATTGCGATGAAGCCTGGTTCAAAAGTAATTTACTATAGGCATGATCGGGGTGAAGTACGGCTTCAACCATGAGTTTCAGGAGCGTATAAATGATATGATAGCCCGCAAGGTCGATATCCGTCACCTCCTTGCACTGATATATGCGCTTTCGTGCCAGTTGTGCGCAACGCTTGTAATTAGAACGGAGCGGTTCCGGAAGATTGTCTATTAAACTGCCCTCAAACTCGCCACTAAGCAAAGTTTCCTCGTTATCAACGAAAAGTTTGACGCAGGCACGCTCCAAAGTATTGATGACACAAGCGCGATAAAAGGCAACACGATCGTTTGCATCGACAGTTTCGGTATATGTCGTGCGGATTTGTTCGCGTTCCTTGTCCTCAAAAAACGATAGGAGCAGATCTTCTGTCTCGTCGAACGACAGTATGCGCAATTTGTGCGCATCTTCGATATCCATTATCTCATAACAAATATCGTCGGCCGCCTCAACAAGATAAACAAGCGGATGTCGCGCATATTTGACGCCACCCTTTCCATCGTTTTCCAGCAGAGGAATTCCTAAGGAACGGGCTATTTCGATATATCCCGCCTGATCTTCGGCAAAGAAGCCGAATTTACTTTTGGGAGCCAGGGTAGAAGAAAAAGGATACTTCACTATCGAAGCCAAAGTGCTGTATGTCATCACGAATCCCCCCTTGCGGCGCCCCACAAACTGATGTGTCAGAAGACGGAACGTATTGGCATTTCCGTCGAACTTAACTACATCCTGCCAGCCCTGCTCTGTGAAAAAATGGCGCAGGCTTTCGCCCTGGTTTTCGCTGAAGAACGTTCGGATAGCGCTCTCTCCCGAATGACCGAAAGGCGGATTTCCCATGTCATGTGCCAGACACGCCGCACTAACTATGGCTCCCATACTCTGAAGTGCCTCGCATGTGTCGGTATCGTGGCGCTGCATCAATTCGCCTGCCACATCATTTCCCAAAGAACGGCCTACGCTGCTCACTTCGAGGCTGTGCGTCAGCCGATTGTGCACAAACACGCTGCCAGGTAAGGGAAAAACTTGCGTTTTGTTCTGCATACGGCGAAAGGCCGCCGAGAAAATCAGACGATCGAAGTCGCGTTGAAATTCCGTGCGCCGCTCTGTAGCCGCATATTCGTCATTCGATTTGCCATATCGCTTGCTGGAAATAAGATCTGCCCAGTTCATCATCTTTGCTAAGGGGTGTAAAGTTTTATCTATAGGGTATGGATTATTATAGGGTAGTTCTAAAAATTAGGTTTTAAAATTTTGTGAAGCTTTTTTTGGTCTGTATGCTTTTTCAATCTTTTTGGCGCCATTGTCTTTAATACCTTGAACCATAGCTCGCTATGCTTCTGCGGCATTAAAAACAAAATCACTCAAAAATCTTTGAAAAATCAAAACAGCCTAATTTTTAGAACAACCCTATATATTATTTTAAACGTAGTAAGTGCGTATTTATTTTGAAGGACAAGGGAAAAACTGATGATAGCGCCGAGAAAAACAGGTTTTTTACTCATTTTTCCGATTTTTGCAGGTTGGGTAAAACGAAAAAAAGAAGATGAAACGGAAAAATATTGCCCGCAAGAAAAAGAAAACGCGACTTTTTTCGGTAGAGTTGGCATTTAATGGGAAATTGCTCGGTTGCTGTTTCGTTTTAGCAAGCCAAAATGCACAATTTTGGGGTTGTGCAGAAAATGATAGGCAGGAAAAGGATGCGTATTCGCACAAAAATCGTAACTTCGCGCTTGGTATGAAAGAAAAAGCAGACATCAGACCCCGAAAATCGGCACCGCTGCCCGAAAACTGGCGCGAAGACATTCGCCAAGCCGTAGAAGTGATGCGAAATGGCGGCATCATTCTCTATCCCACCGACACTATTTGGGGAATAGGCTGCGATGCGCGGAACGATGATGCCGTGCGCCGCATTTTTCAACTGAAGAAAAGGAGCGATGCCAAAGCCCTGATTTCTTTAGTCCATAACGATGTGATGGTACAGGCACATGTGACAGAAGTTCCCGATGTAGCTTGGGATTTAATCGAACTTGCCGATCGACCGCTCACCATTATCTACGACAATGCACGGGGTATGTCGCCTTTGCTCATGGCTGAAGACGGAAGTGCCGGCATTCGCGTGACACAGGAGCCGTTTAGTAAAGCCTTGTGCCAACGTATGGGAAGTCCGGTTGTATCTACTTCTGCCAATGTGAGCGGTATGCCTTCGCCACGCTGCTTTAATGAGATTTCGCAGGAGATTATCAATGGCGTGGACTACGTTTGTATGTCGCGACGCGAAGAAACCGAAAATCCGCCCGCATCAGGCATCATCAAACTCGGCGCTCACGGAGAAGTGCGCGTAATTAGATAGCATCAGACGGGATTTATCGTATGGAAATGCGTAGAACCGAAATTTTACATCAGGAAAATTTGACGCAATATTCCCACGAAATTCCGTTTTAACCTACAATAAAAGAATAACCGATGACTAAATTTTCGACATGGTGCGAGAGACATCTCTCAGAACGGCAATACACCATTATGCTGGCCTTTTTTGTGGGCGTATTGTCGGCCATTGCTGCGCAAATGCTGAAGAGTTTGATTGGAATGATTGAGCATCTGCTGACATCTCAGTTTGATATTACATCTTCCAACCTGCTATATTTGCTTTACCCGATTGTAGGTATTGCGTTGTCGGCAATATTCATCAAATTCGTCGTTCGCGATGACATCAGTCACGGGGTAACGAAAATTCTCTACGCCATATCCAGGCGGCAAGGCCAGATAAAAAGTCATAACTGCTGGTCAAGTCTCGTGGCCTCCGCACTTACCATAGGTTTCGGAGGATCTGTTGGAGCCGAGTCACCGATAGCGCTCACCGGCTCCGCAATAGGCAGTAATATCGGTAATGTTTTCCATAGAGATCACCGCACTACCATGATACTAATTGGCTGCGGTGCTTCGGGAGCTGTGGCTGCAATTTTCAAAGCTCCGATTGCCGGACTCGTTTTTACGATAGAAGTTTTAATGGTGGACCTGACAATGGGCTCTCTCTTGCCGCTATTGGTTTCTTGTCTCACGGCAACGTGCGTTACCTACGCCCTGACAGGAATGGGCTCCATGTTTAGTTTTAATTTGCAGTCATATTTCGAGGTTCGCGACGTACCTTCCGTTGTGTTGCTCGGCATTTTATGCGGACTAATTTCGCTTTATTTCACAAGAATGATGAACTCTTTTGAGCAAGTGTTCGGAAAAGTGAAGAATATGTACGTCCGAATAGCATTAGGTGGCACACTTCTGGCCATACTCATCTACTTTTTCCCGCCACTCTACGGAGAAGGATATAATACGGTGAACTTACTTTTAAGTGGTCAGGCAGAACAGGTATTAAATAACTCCTTTTTCTACGGACATGCCGAACTCCTTATATTATATCTGGTCTTAATAATTCTTGTCAAGGTATTTGCTGCCACAGCTACGAACGGAGGCGGCGGTTGTGGCGGAACATTTGCACCAAGTCTGTTCTTGGGTTGTATTGCCGGCTTTTGTTTTTCAAATATCTGGAACCAATACGATGTTTTCAACGCACCAACGCCCGAAACTCACTACGCTCTTTTGGGAATGGCCGGCGTTATGAGCGGCGTATTCCACGCTCCTTTGACGGGAGTCTTCCTTATTGCAGAATTAACGGGAGGTTATGCACTTTTTATTCCGTTAATGATTGTGAGTGTGTCGTCATATCTTACAATAATAGCCTTTGAACCACATAGTATCTACGCCAAACGTTTGGCTCGTAAGGGAGAATTGATTACACATCACAAGGATAATGCCATTTTAACCCTGATGTCGCTCGATGCTGTCATAGATAGAAATACGCCGTGCCTGCATCCTGAAAATTCTATGCAGCAAATGGTGCAAATCATCTCGACAAATACCGAATATATGTTTGCCGTTACAGATTTGCAGGGAACTATGTTGGGAATAATCAACATAGATCATCTGAGAAAGCTGATGTATCGCAGCGAACTGTACAGACTTTATCACGTAAAGGACTTAATAGAACAACCTGCTGCCATACTTCATACGAAAGACCCGATGAGTGTTGTAATGGATACGTTCGATCGTTTAGATTCCCGCATAGTAAAATTACCTGTTGTGGACGAAGAAAATCATTTTGTCGGCTTCGTTTCAAAAAATCGCCTCTATGCTTCGTATCGTAACATTATGAGGGATTTCTCGGAGGAATAATCAGATTTTTATCAGAATAAATATGGAAAAGAAAGACCTTAGAATCGTATATATGGGCACTCCCGAATTTGCTGTCGAAAGTCTTCGTCGCTTAGTCGAGGGTGGCTACAACGTAGTCGGCGTTATTACGATGCCGGACAAACCTATTGGAAGACATCAGGACACTTTGCAGCCTTCGCCCGTCAAACAATATGCCGTATCTCAGGGATTGAAAGTTTTACAGCCGGAAAAACTGAAGGATTCTGCCTTTGTCGAAGAACTTAGTGCGCTGCAAGCAGATTTGCAAATCGTGGTAGCGTTCCGTATGTTGCCGGAAATAGTCTGGAATATGCCACGACTGGGAACTTTCAACCTGCACGCTTCCCTTTTACCGCAGTATCGTGGTGCTGCCCCGATCAATTGGGCCATTATCAACGGGGAAAAAGAAACTGGCATCACGACATTTTTCCTGCAGCACGAGATAGATACGGGTAATGTCATACAACAGGTAAAAGTCCCCGTGAGCGATACCGATTGCGTGGGAGACGTTTACGATAGACTGATGCTTTTAGGCGGAAGCCTCGTGATAGAAACCGTTGATAACATCATAAACGGAAAAGTCACCGCCATTCCGCAATCAGAAATCGCCACCGACAAACCGTTGATGCCTGCTCCAAAGATTTTCAAGGAAACTTGTCGTATAGACTGGAGCCAAAACGTGAAAAAAGTGTACGACTTCATTCGCGGATTGTCGCCCTATCCCGCAGCATGGACGATGTTGCAGCAGGAAGGTAAGGAAACCATGCTGAAAATATTCCGGTCTGAGAAAATATTCAGCAGCACGGTCTCAGAACCCTGCGGTACAGTCAGAATCTCTGACGGCAAGATGCTCATAGCCCTGAGCGACGGCTATTTAAGTGTCCTCGAATTGCAGATTGCCGGTAAAAAACGTATGCAAATTGCTGACTTTTTGCGCGGTTTCCATGCGTCAGGTGAACTGAATGTGCTTTAAAAAGCCGAAAAATTTTGTAAATCAAAAAGTTTTACCTAATTTTGCACCGCTTTTTGCGAAAAAAGCAGAATTAACATCAATACATTAATTAATTAAACACAATGACAAACCAGTACGAAACCGTTTTCATCTTGACTCCCGTTTTGTCTGAACCTCAGATGAAGGAAACGGTTGAAAAATTCAAAGAACTCCTCGTCAGCCTCGGAGCTGAAATCATCAATGAGGAGAACTGGGGTTTGAAGCACCTTGCTTATCCCATTGAGAAGAAATCTACCGGTTTCTACATCATGTTTGAATTCAAGGCTACGCCCGATTCAATCCTGAAGTTGGAAACTGCTTATCGTCGTGACGAACGCGTTATCCGCTACCTCACCGTTAAGAATGAGAAGTACGCAGCACAGTATGCTGAAAAACGTCGTAACAAACAAAAGAAGGAGGATTAAGCAATGGCACAGGAACAAACACAACCACAGGTACAATCAGAAATCCGTTACCTTACCCCTCCCACAGTGGATGTAAAAAGAAAGAAATACTGCCGTTTCAAAAAGAGCGGTATTAAGTACATTGACTACAAGGATCCCGAATTCCTCAAGCGTTTCTTGAACGAACAGGGTAAAATCCTGCCACGTCGCATAACAGGTACTTCATTAAAGTATCAGCGTCGCGTAGCACAAGCCGTAAAGCGTGCACGTCACCTGGCTTTGCTGCCTTTCGTAACCGACTTAATGAAATAATTAAAAGGAGGATAAGTTATATGGAAATTATTCTGAAAGAAGACATTATCGGCTTGGGTTACAAGAACGATATCGTGAAAGTAAAAGACGGCTATGGCCGCAACTATCTTATCCCCACAGGTAAGGCAGTGATTGCTAATGCCTCATCTAAGAAGGTATTGGCCGAAAACCTGAGACAACAGGCCGCTAAACTCGAAAGAGTGAAGGCTGAAGCACAGGCAAAAGGCGAACAAATCGCAAATGCCCAGGCTATCGTTATCGCTACTAAGGTCAGCGCAAACGGTACTATCTACGGTTCCGTAAATAGTCTCCATCTTGCTGAGGCACTTCAGGCTCAAGGCATCGAAGTGAACCGCAAGTCAATCGTAGTTAAGGACGTTAAGGAAGTTGGTCAGTATGTAGCAAAGGTATGCCTCCACAAAGAAGTGGAAGTTGAGCTTCCTTTCACAGTAGTTGCCGAAAATCAACCCGTTGCTGAGGCTCCTGCAGAAGTTCCCGCCGAGGAAGTTGCAGTAGTTGAGGAAGTAGTTGAAGAAGCACCTGCTCAGGAAGAAGAAGTCAGCGAAGAGGCATAATTGTCTTGCTGAAAACCTAAGGTTATGGAGCCACGGCTGATTTATTTGGCTGTGGCTCTTTTCTTTTCCCTTAAACGTTGCGGAAAAAGAACCCGAACAGTCTTGTTTTATTCCCATATTGCAATGCGTTACTTCATAGTTTTTTCATACGACGGCACGAATTATCACGGATGGCAGGAACAACCGAATGCCGTGAGCGTGCAACAGCGGCTTAACGAGGCACTTGCCACGATTTTGCGCCAGCCGGTCGTCACTACTGGCGCGGGACGTACCGATACCGGCGTACATGCCAGGATGATGGTGGCACATTTCGATTGTGACATCGAAGTTCCCGATGATTTATGCGACAGACTAAATCGTTTGCTGCCGCCCGACATTGCCGTCAGCCGTATTACGAAAACAGACGAACGGGCTCATGCGCGTTTTGACGCTACAAGTCGCACCTACCACTACGATATCATTACGGGAAAGGACCCTTTCAACAATCGTTTTGCCACAAGGATTTATTACGACCTCGATTTCGAGCGCATGAACGCGGCTGCGGAACTTTTGCTCGGACAGCACGATTTCACCAGCTTCAGTAAGACAGGAACTGACACCAAAACGAATATCTGCACCATACAAACGGCGCGATGGATTCGGATTTCGGAGCATTACTACCGCTTTGAAATCACAGCCGACCGCTTTCTGCGAAATATGGTACGTGCCGTTGTGGGAACGCTCTTCCAAGTGGGACGCGGCCGCCTGCAAATCGAGGATATTCGCCGCATCATTGATGAGCAGGACCGATGTGCAGCCGGCGAGAGCGTACCTGCTCGAGGCCTCTCCCTTGTAAACGTCACATACCCCTACGAAATCTGATGATTACTCGTAGAGAATAGAAAGAAAAAGCCTTCAAATTCGAGGTGTTTTGAGGTAAAAAAATTACCTTAGAAATAAGGTGCAAATAGCTCCGAGATAAATTTTTTTTGCTCGGAGTTAATTTTAAATTATTGCTGTCCGGTTAAAAATCATCTTTACTCCCGCAAAATTAG
>CAMVJO010000054.1 GCA_947167835.1 uncultured Prevotellaceae bacterium | reverse complement strand
CGCTTCGGTGTACCACACGCAGGGTTGCCTCCTGCTCCTTGTCAAGTATCGTTGCCTCAAAGCGTGTTTCGTCTGCCACGGGGTAGTCGGGCAGGAATTTCGTGGTCAGCACCGACGTCTTATGCTTCGCTCCATCAATAGTGACGGTATTCTTCTTCAGCAGTATCTCCTTGCGCAGTCCGTCCTTGGTAAGCACCACATGGTCTTTCCCCGCTTCTGCATAGTTCCAATACTCGCAGTCGTAGATGGCGTACTCGTCGAACAGCCCGATAAGCCATTCGCCCGTCGCCTCGTCCCTCAGACAAAGGTCGAGACCCGATTTCACTTGTGCCTGTCCCGTCATTGCGACGAGGACAAGTAGGATGGTGATGATGGTTTTCTTGTTCATATCCTTTTCGTTTTATGTTATACCTTTTTATTATATACGACGTTTTCGTGGAAATATCTCGTTCGGGGCATTCACGTCATGCTGTAACCGCCTCCAAGAGTTATTCCGAGTCACAAAGTTACAAAAAGGCATAAGAAAACGCGAGTTCGGTATAAGATTTATGCAATAAGCCTACTTTTGTCAATAATTTCAATATTCATTTGAGGCTTTTTCGGCATAAAGTTGTATGCAATTAAAGCAGAAACAAGATTAGTGACAAAGTTATCCACAGAGCGGTGTCTTGTGTGTTCTATCTGGCAGATATTCTTCAGTTCATCGTTTACGGTCTCAATGACTGCACGTTTTCTAAGGCATATTTTGTCATAGATGTTCATTAATGAATTCTTCATGTTCTTCTTTATCTTTGTTACAAGGTGAATGTCGTCTATGAAGAGCTTTTCAAACAAGTCCTGACTGATATAACCTCTGTCTGCAAAGAGTTTTCCAAAGAGTTTTTCCATAAACTTTTCATTCTTCAACGGATCCCTATCATCAGTATTCCCAGGTGTAAGCATCCACTGTATTATCTCTCCCTTATCGTTGATGACAAGATGGAGTTTGAAACCATAAAACCATCCCATAGTGCATTTCCCCATTGCTGCAAGTCCCCTCATTGTCTTGTGCATATGCATGCGTTTGATGTGACAACTTACTATAGGAGTAGAGTCTATAATGGATATGCCTGTACATTTGCCTAAGGCACAGATGTTTAGGAACATTAGCAGATGCAGAGCTACTTTCCTTTGACGTTCTACGAAACGATTGTAGGAAAGTTTATTTGGAAACTCTTGACGCAAATGCTGGCATACGTATCCTGTATAAAAAGTCTTGAGATCTCGAAAATGTGAGGTATGGAAAAGTACAAGCATCGTCATAATCTCTGCATCTGAAACACGGCAGGGACGATTCCTATGAGCCTTTCCATCCATATCTATCATATGTTTTTTCAGTTCTGGCTCAAAAATTTTACAAAAATCGTCAAAAATACAATAGATTTCTACTAAATTTGCAGTTGTCATAGGAGTGATGTTTTAGTTTATAGCTGTTTGATTTTCACTATGTAAAGTTATAAATAAAAACTCACTCCTACAATTTTTTTAACGATTTTCTTATACCGAACTCACGTTTTTCTTGGGTAACCCGCCCAAATTGCCCATTTCCCATAAAGAAACTCCCTGTAAAGAGGCACTGGAAACGTTAAAAATAGGGGAAATAGTATTTTGCTATGAGAAAAATGATTACCTTTGCCCCAAATACGCGGCTAATGCGTGTTCTCTATCAGATAATAAAGGGTTGTTCTAAAAATTAGGCTGTAATGATTGGTCAAAGATTTTTGAGTGATTTTGTTTTTACTTTCGCAGAAGCATAGCGAGCTATGGTTCAAGGAATTAAAGGCAAAAGCACCAAAAAGATTGAGAAAGCATACAGATAAAAAGGAACCCCCTTAATATTAAAACTAATTATTAGAACATCCCTAAATAATGATTCATCATAAAAAACTGTTTTGCAGATGAAAAGATTCTACACTTTCTTTTTACTCGTGCTCGGATCTCTGTTCGGAGCACTGCAAATGTCGGCACAGTATGAGTTGGCAGACACACCTTCAAGTGTAATCGAAGCCGGCAAGAAATATGTGCTGCAATCGGCTAAGGACATGACCAAAGTCGAGTATTTCAAGTATTATAATACTACGACGGGACCGTTTTTCTCCAGCAAGGTTGATGACGAAACCATCGTGGAGTTTGTCGATGCAAGCCCAGGAGAAGCCGTTAAGTCGTATTACATCAAAAATGTGAAGAGCGGAGCTTATGTGGAAGACCCGAATTATACGTTTTCTTCCACCTATCTGGCTGCTTGGACCGACAACGTAGGACATGCCGCACGTCTGATTCCTACAGAGCAGCTGACGGTAGAAGGCAGTGACGGTTTCCGTTTCCAGGCCGCAGAGCAATGGGGCGGTTATACCGTATTCTTCTGTCCGTTAGCCTTTATAGGCCCGGGTTACAACGTAGAACCGGCTGCCGAAGCCATGCTACCGGCTCAGACCTGGCTGGTATATGAGGTTTTGTCTATGAGCGCACGCAGCGAACTGGAGGATTTGCTCTTTAACAAGATTCCTGGCGGCGTTACTCCCGAGACATGGGTAGTAGGTACGACTCCTGGTTGCGTTTCTCAGACTATTTTCGACGCACTCAAGCAGGCTTACGACGAAGCCATGATTGTTGATGACAATACCGAAGCTTCCGAAGAAGTGATCGAGGCTGCTGTGACGAAGCTCAGGGAAGCCTACGAAAATGCCCTGGCATCTGTCGTTCCCGTGACGGAAGGTTATTATTTCCTTACCATACCGATTTCTGTGACGGGAGGAACACGCGCTTCTGCATACACTTATAACTATACCAACGATTATGGCGATTTCAGTTCTGCATGTTGGAAAGAGACCCCCGATACAGAAGTATTTGATCCCAGCTTGGTTAAGTTTATCTGGAAAGTCGTGAAGACCGAAGACGGAGCATTTATTTTCCAGAACCTTCAAACAGGAACTTATCTGCCGACTTCTACTTCGCAGAACGTTTCTTTGGTTTTGTCTGACACACCGGGATATTTTAGCATCGTCTATCAGCCGGATAATGTGATGTATTTAGGCGGTGTGTTCAATATACTGAATATTCGTGCGGGCAGCTGTCCCGTAGAGGCGCTCTCCGGTGAGATGGTGGGCTATTCCGGTTTGGCAGATCCCACCAGCGAATATGCCGTTTGGAACTTCGTGCCCGTTTCCGAGAAACTCCTGCAGGATTACGAAGACTATATGCAGCAGGCTGCCCTCAAAGAGGAATTGTCTGGCTGGATCGTAAAATCACAGAACGTTCTGGATAAATTAAAGATATATAACTCTGAAGTAGTGTTGAACGGAGAGGCTGCTACTCCGGGCAAGATTGATTATGTGGAGACAAATGCTCAGGAAACGACTGAAGGCAGCGTAGAATTGGCTATTGACGGCGATGTAACTACGTTCTTCCACTCGACTTGGAGCGATGCCGAAAGTGCTCCTTCGGACTATCACTATATTCAGGCTGCTTTGATGGAACCCGTAGAGACCTTTGCGCTGAAAATGGTGAAGCGTATGGGAACAGCTACCAACTATCCTACAAAGATTGAGGTGCTTGGAAGTAATGATGCCGATGGCGAATTTGCTTCTCTTGGCATTTATCCCGTTCACTTCAATAAGAAGATCGTTTACGGCGAAGGAAGTAGTTTGGACACCGGAACCAGCGTAACTTTCATCGAAAATGATAAGAGTTACAGCTTTATCCGCGTAAAAGTGCTGGAAACAAGTAGGCCTACCGCTTTGATAAATGGATATCCCTTCTTTAATCTCAGCGAAATCGGCATATACGATGCTGTTTACGACGAGAAAAATTCTTCTTATGCGACAATCGATGCTGCTGTGATGTCGGAATTTGAAAATGCCTTGAACGTAGCTATTGTAGCCCTGAGCAGTAACAATATTACCCGTAGCGATATCGATCCGCTCGTAGCTGCTTACGAAAAGCTGATGACTCAGTTTGCCGATGCCGACGAGATTCGTGAAGCTCTGGAAGAAGCCTTTACCTTCTACAACACAGCTGTCGAAGGTGACGAACTCGGGCAATACATGTCCGGCAGTACGGAGGTTTATCACGATGCTCTGAATAGCGTTGAGAATGCTATCACTTCGGTAATGACACCTGCTGTCAGAGATTCCCTCTTAGCTGCTATCGAAACGGCATATAACAAGTTCAACGACGCCCTTAACCAACCGGATCCCGACGCCTTATATTATATTAAGAGCGCTTCTTCTGATGCGTCCATATATGAACACTTCCTCTACGTCAGAAACAACGACGTTACCCCAGCCGGTATCTCGTTCAGCGTAGATGGCTCTTCAGAGCAGAACGAAGAAGTTCGTTTGAACTACATGTGGCGTTTTGTTCCCGTAACCGGTGGATATTATCTCCAGAATGTCGCAACAGGAACCTACCTTGGCGAAGCAAAGGTGGCAGATGGTGAGGTGAATATGACTTATGAACCCACTTTAATCCAGTTGCGTAGCGCACGTTCTGCCGAAGACGCTTACAACTTCCGCAGCGGCGATAATTTCGTGTGCATCAAGAGTTACGCAATGGCGGCTTGCCAGAATCCTACTGGTTCAGACGAAGGTGCTTTCACGCTTGTTCCTGCCGATTATCAGGCTACATATCTCGTTAGCAAACTCTCGCAGGTTCAGATCATGACACTTCCGTTTGCTGTCCGTGCTTCTGATCAGGCAGGCTTCTACAAAGTGCTTGGTGTCAAGGACAACAGTCTGCAAACGAAGCGTTATGCAAACGATGAAGTCGTGGAAGCAGGCTGTCCCTTCTTGTTACTTGACGAAAACTCCAACGGAGAAATCTATTTCGACCTTGTAGCAGAAGAACCTGCAAACCTTTCTTACGCTACTGCACCGCTGACGCAGAATGGCCTCGTAGGAACATTCCTCAGCACCAGCATCAGCAAACCTCTCTGCGTATTGCGTAGCGGTAAGGTGGATTATGCCATCGACAACCAGCGCATTGAAGCCAACTGCGGTTACTTCGATCTTACTAAGGCTCCGACAACGGAAGAAACCGGCGATTTGGCATTTGCTCTCTCCGCCGATGTTATCAATGGCGTGCAGACAGTGGTGCTTGAAACCGCTAAAGACAATGCCAAGTCGGGCATCTTCACTCTGAGTGGCCAGCGTCTGAACAATGGCGTGAAGCTTCAGAAACTGCCTAAGGGCATTTATATTGTTAATGGCAGAAAAGTCGTTGTGAAGTAAGCACAAACTTTTGGGTTGTTCTAAAAATTAGGCTGTTTTGATTTTTCAAAGATTTTTGAGTGATTTTGTTTTTAATGCCGCAGAAGCATAGCAAGCTATGGTTCAAGGAATTAAAGACAATGGCGCCAAAAAGATTGAAAAAGCATACAGACCAAAAAAAGCTTCACAAAATTTTAAAACCTAATTTTTAGAACTACCCTTTTCAAACTTGAAGCTTGTTCAAATAATGATAAACTGATTTTCAGAACAACCCTGAGATAAAGGCAGATACCCTTCGAGGTGTCTGCCTTTTTCCTTTCCTTTTCGTTGTGGGGTGGGGTGGAAATCTGCCTTAGTCTTCGGATTTGTTTTCTTACATGCCGGTTTCCCGTTATCAGCAGGCCGTTTCCCGTTATTTTCTCCCTGACTTCCGTAGTATCCTCGTGAGGATACTGCAGTATCTCCATGAGGATACTAAAGTATCACCGCGAGGATACTAAAGTATCACCGCGAGGATACTACGAAAATGTGCCGAAAAAAAACAAAAAAACACGGGGAAATAAACAGAAAGTGTACTTTTTTACCAAAATAAGCGCATAATTAAATATAATTGCATACATTTGCAAATCGATAAGTATTAATAATGATGAAAAACATAACCCTAAAGATAACTATGAGACATACAGCGAGGATTTTAGCAGTATCAGTACTCTTTCTTTTGAGCAGTACGAAAGTTTCCGCACAGTTCGGCATCAGTGTGATAGACAATGTAGTGGATGCTGCGGCAGGAATGGTTGGAGCCAACAAGGGAAATCATCCTGGTGGCGGTAATAATAACAATAATGGCGGCAACAGCGGTTCAAGAGCCGGAGGAAATAAGGGTAGTGCCGACCCAGGGCATGGTACGGGCGCAGGACCTTGGAAACCCGTGCCGAAAATCGTGTTTACCGACAAGGATTTCTGCTGGGAGTGCGTGAGTCCGTCATACGATGGCGTTTTCAGCGTGAGAGTCGGCTATAAAGAAATGTATCGCTTCTACGAAACCGATGGCGGTAAGCCTATTTCAAGATCTACATGGAAGTCATCTGGCGAACCCCGCTTCAATAAGGGCGTTTGTGCCGTGCAATCGGTAAAAACACGCCAGTGGTATATTCTTAAAAAGAATGGCGACAGCATTGCCCTTGACCCGAAAATCCGTTTGATGACGAATTTTGTGGATGGTGTGGCTATAGCAGGCGACTACTCCGTGAGATATTTCATCAACGACAAGGGACAGAAAATCTATCCCAATGTTAAGCCCAGTGAGTTCGAGATATATCCCCTTGTCGACGGCACACGCCGCATGTTCAAGGCAAGCGAAGGCTACGGCTACCTTGATGCGCACGGCAATGTCGTCATCAAACCGCAATACTCCGAGGCACGCAGTTTTAGCGGCGGTGTAGCCATCGTTTACGACATGTCTGCCACCGAAAACAAGTACTGGATTATCGATAATATGGGTAAGAAAGTCTGCGAGGTGCCTTCAAAATATGCAAAAATCAGTTGGACAAAATCTTGTAACCTCAGCGATTTTGTTAATGGCGCAGCAGTGGCCAGAAACAGCGAGACAGATAAATACGACATCGTTTCTACCAAGATGGATATCAAGGCTTCGTTCGACGATGCCTCACCTTTCTGCCTCAAGACGACACCTGCTTCGGCTTCGGTCTGCATAGTGAAAAACAAAGACTGGGAACATCCGCAATTCTGCAACGCTCACGGCACCGTGCTGGACCAATACAATAATCCTATGGTGATATTGAAACGTCCCACGCAACCATTTTATGAAACCTCTAACGAAAAAGGCGAAAAGACCGTGCGACTGCCGACAGTATTCGCCGGTTACAATGGTAAGGACCTCTATACGGTCGTTAAGGAGGCATTTGCTCAACCGAGTTGGGAATATACAGGACTTAACGTGGTGAAAGGCAGCGCTACCAACGACCTGGGATACATTATCGACTACGAAGGCGTTCTTGGCACGTTCAATTACAATTATACCAAGCTGGATGCTTTCAGTACCGACCGCATAGCCAAGGCTAACATGAAGAGCACGAAAGAATGGAAAAAGCCTGTGGACCGTTGGATAGAGGTAACCGAAGATCACATGGTATTTGTCGATGCCAGTGGCAAGATATTGGTGGAATTAGTCCATCAACCGGAATAATACTTATTGCGAAAGGAAAAATAGTCTAACTACCCTATAAATTAGGCTGACTACAACAAAAATAAGACTATTCACAATTGCAATAAGTCAAATCACAATTTTCATATTACCAACCTTAATTAAATTTCAAAGCATTATGAAGAAAACAACTAAATTCTTAGGCACATTTGTGGCTATGTTTGCCTTTTTTGGCCTGGTATTAACTTCTTGCGGTGGCGGTAGCGAAGCTGAAAAAGCCGCTGAAGACATCCCAACAGACGGACTTTTGGGCGAACTTCCCATGCTTTCGGCCAAATATGGCGCACAACTGGCAGAAATGCGTGAGCAAATCTTCTCTGGCGAGGTTAGCGAGAGCGAAGGCAAGAAACTTATGGCAGAATTCGACAAGCTGAAAGAAGAGGCTGAGGCCAAAATTCTGCTTGCAAGGAACGAAATGGACGGTAAGGAGATTCCCGTAGAAGTAGCTGAGGGTATTCCTTTCAAAGCTAACGGTCCGTTGAAGATTGATGGCAAGGGAAAAGGCGCATTTAACGCTATTGGCGGCGGAGAGTTCACAGGAGATATAGAATTTATCGCTGATTGGACAGTTGTTCCTATGGATAAGGACGGTAAGGCCATCAAAGTCGGCAGTTGCGGCGTATTACAGGACGAAGCCAACAAGGGCTGGAAATTCAAGGCAGGCGATAAACTGAAAATAACAGCCTTCCTCGCTGTAGGTAAGGCTGACGCAAAGGAAAAGACAGCCGAAATGAAACGTTGGGCTGGCTTGGCAAAGTTTGTCATCATGGACAAGACTTCTGATGCCTTCAAAAAACTGAAAGAGCAGTTTGAAGCCGATAAAAATGCTGCTGAACTCGAAGCAGCCAAGAAGGTAGTAGATGGCAAGTAAGAAGAATTAAGGGTTGTTCTAAGAATTTAGTTTAAAATATTGGGAAGTTCTTTTATGGTCTGTATGCTTTTTCAATCTTTTTGGCGCTTTCGTCTTTAATTCCTTGAACCATAGCTTGCTATGCTTCTGCAAAATTAAAAACAAAATCACTCAAAAATCTTTGAATAATCAAAACAGCCTAATTATTAGAACAACCCTTAAATCCTGAAAAGGAGCCATTCACAGGCAGGGGCGCAAATTCGTAGCGTTACCCTGCCTTTTTTTATTATCATCGCGTAGAGAATCTTTTCTCATCGCGATGATAATGTTTTCTCAACGCGAAGAGAAAACTTTCTCAACACGAGGAGAATCAGATTACGCTGGGTGCTGATTTATGGTTTCAGCATCTTCTTTCCGTTTTTGATGACGGTGCCGCGATATTGCTTCGTGACGCGGCGTCCCTGTACGTCGTAAATGTTGGAATTGCCTGTGGTTTCAACCTTTTGCAGGGTGATACCTTCGGGGAAGCTGCCGGTAGTAAACTCTATCCTGACGGTTTGTCCGCTTGTGGGGTAGTGTTTACGTCCTTTGTTGTTGATATCGTTGGTATTGAAGGCGAATTCGAGCGAATAGTTCGAATTGCTTTCAAGGTTGGCCAGGACATCTACCTTTTGATTTGATACCCATACTCCGTTTTCCGTCAAAGTGGCATGAATAGGCGTCCAATTGTGCTGTTTTCCGCCATCTCCTTCGGGATATACGACGTAATCCATGAAAATCTCCTCCACATCGGTTGCGGTCTGCACGGTAAATCCGTTCAGGCTGAACGAAAGTACGCTTTGGAACGCATCGCTTTGCACTTTACCGCCTTCATCAGGGAGTGGCAATACGTTATCTACGCCATTGAGCGTGTAATTGATAGTAACTGCTGTGATATAATCAGGATCTGGGTCTTCGTCACTGCCTTGATACTCCTCATTGTTCAGAAAAACCTTGAAAGCAGCATTGTTGTTCCGCTTATAAGCAGCCCAAACCTGAGCAATCTCACCGTCGTAGGTGTAAATATTCAGTCCGCCGGCATCATGATCCACTACGCCTTGGCCCAGTTTCAGTTTGCCTTTCACCTTGCAATCCAGGCGCTTGATACCGTAGCCTTCTGAGCTGCCTTTTGCAAAACAGCTGTCGGGAATGGTGTAGGTTCCGGAGGCATTGATATAGACATCGTTCAAACCGCTGCAATAGCCTTCAAACTGATGGCTTAAGAGCGCAACATTGTTCACGTATAACTTCTTAATGTTGTCGTTTGCCTGCATTTCAAATCCGGCAATCTCCTTTGTATATTTTCTAAAGAGGGGTTCCCAATAATTCTCGTCGCTCAAGTCTTCTACTGTGAAGGCAGCCGGATTTGATTCGTTATAACGGTTGAGTATGAGCTGGAATTTAACGGGTTCGTACGTGTCAAGCGTATAGACATAGTTGTTAGTGGCATTTGTTCCCGAGAATTTTATGTAGGTCGGGTTGCCATTGTCCATATTGATGACAGGATCGTCCATTACAATCTGTGCAAAAGCACCAATAGTCATGAAAATGACTGAAAGTAGGGTGTAAAATCTCATTTTCATAAGCAAAGAGTATTTAAATGGTTAATATATCGTCTGCAAGTTTACAGTTTTATTTTTGATTGCAGTAGAATTTTTGGAAAAAAGTCGCTTTTTTTGTTTTATTGAAACATATAATAGGGTAGTTCTAAAAATTAGGTTTTAAAATTTTGTGAAGCTTTTTTTTGTCTGTATGCTTTTTCAATCTTTTTGGCGCCATTGTCTTTAATTCCTTGAACCATAGCTCGCTATGCTTCTGCGGCATTAAAGGGATGTTCTATAAATTACGTTTTTAAGAAACTGGTCTCTATTTTATTCTGCTTGTTTTTGAAATCTTTTTGCCGTCTTTAGCTTTAATTCCTTGAACCGTAGCTCGCTACGCTCCTTCGTCATTAAAGCTAAATCCAATCAAAATCTAAACAAAAACAATGCAGCCTAATTTATAGAACATCCCTAAAAACAAAATCACTCAAAAATCTTTGAATTCTTCGCGCACACTCTGTTTGTTGTCTGCCCCGTAGGGTGAAGCTCTGCGGGTTGCAGGAACAAACGTATAGAGAGTGTAAGCAAATCAAAACAGCCTAATTTTTAGAACAACCCAATAGAGAAAAAGCAGGGAAAAACGTCGGTTTTTCTCCTTCTTGTAAAAGTATCTTCGAGAAGATTCTGTGAAATGCTCGGCTTTAACTATGTAGCATGTCCCAAACGGCAATGATGTGGCATACAGAACCCGCCAGTACGAAGAAATGGAACACAGAGTGCATATATCGCCTACCGCGTAGGGAGTAGAATACGGCTCCCGTGATATAACAGACGCCCTCGGCCACAATCCACGCAAAACTGGTGGGGATGGTTTCGATAAGCGGCTTCAATGCTACAAGACACGACAGTCCCATCAGGACGAAGCACGTCGTTTCCAGATTGCTGTGCTCTTTCAGTCTGACAAAGCTCATTACCGAACCCACAATGGCACATGTCCAGACAAAGATGAACAATGCCCATCCCCAGCCCCCTTGTTCGCGAAGCGCCACCAGAGTTATGGGAGAATAGGAACCGGCAATGTGCCAATAGATGGCAGCATGGTCGAATTTGCGTAGCACTTCCTTTGCTTTCCACCGAGAGGGAAAGGCATGGTACAGGGTTGAGGCCACATAAGACGAGAGCATTCCGAAAAGATAGAGCCAAATGCTGAATTGCGCCCAACCATTTCCCTGACTGTAGCACCAATACAAAAACAAAACGCCCATGGTAATTCCCAACACGACGCCTGCGCCGTGCGAAATGGAATTGATGAGTTCTTCTTTCTTGGTATAGTTTATCATTGCCGCAAAAATACAACGAACTTCCAACGTATGGGATATTCTTTCCGATATTTTTGCCAAAATAATAGTGAAATTACCCGAAATTCCCTGATTTGCTTTCCTTTGTTTGCATCTGCGATATGATAAATGCCCACAAACAAGGGTTATAACAGACTAATAAGGGAAATTGGCGGGTAGGGTAGTGTATTTTGCCGGAAAAGAAAGCGAAGTCCTTATTTCGCTTTCCTTTCAAACTTCCAAACGTAGGCTCTCTCGGGACTATAATCTGCTTCGGGCGTGCCGTCTTTGTCAAGGTCTATGACAGTCCAGTATAGGCCTGCGCCCCAGGCTTCGATAGGTATATTAGTGGAGCGTATGGCGTAGCAACCATTCTTTCCAAGGAAGAGCACTTTGTCTTGCCAAAGGTTGCCTTTCGATGCATCGACACGCAGGTGGCCCTGACTGGCAGTATATTTGCCTCCCTCCACATTAGGACTTCCAAATCCTACGGTATCGGGCTTTTCCTGTTGCTTCTTTTTGCCTTGGTAGGTGATTCGCCATGAAGGTATGCGATATGCCGGAACTTTCCCGAGATTTTCCTCAATCTTCTGAACGGTAAATACGGCAGACTCCGAAGGTTTGTCGGTCAGATAGCCGTCGGAACGCAGATAGTAGCGTTTTGCGGACGATTTCTTAGAGCCTTGTTTATTTTCTACTTCGGTATAAATAACATATTGCCCGGGTGTGATGTTTTTCAGGGCAGCAGTATATTCCGGATTCGGCTCTTTCATCATTCCGAGGGCTTCGGTGGGGTCGAAGTCGCCCACTTCTTCAAACATAAAGAGATTTCCCTCGTCATACATGCTGTTAATGGTGCCATAGTCCGTAACAAAAACGCCATATACCGCATTAACATTCAGAGAGCATATAGTCTTTGTATTTTTGAAGTCTATGACAAAGCAACTGTCGGCCTCCATGTGGATATTGAGCGCACAGTTTCCACAGGCCAAGGGAGCATCGTTCTCGTGCATGCCCACTTCTATGAAACGGCGGTCTGTTACGCTGTAAAGATAGTAGGAACCCTGATATTGTATGATAGCAAATGGTGTGGCTTCCTCACAACGGTTTTGTGAAGCCAGATTATAAGTTGTGCCAAGGTGAAGTTCTGCCATACCGAGCGAACCACGCTTGTAATGTCTGGTATGAATGAGGTATTGCTTCTTATTACTCAGTTGTTTGATGTCTGTAAGGAAAACGCGCTTCGGAGGAATATTCTTATAATAGACATATCCTCCGGTAAGAGCCAACACTAACAGAACGACTGCCGCCCAGATTTTCCAATGCCTTGCCGTATGACTGCTTTTCAGGGCATCTCTCATCTCGTCTATGTTATGATAGCGACGGTCTATCCGCTCTGTGCAACGGCGCGCCACTCTATCTGCGGCATGCCCGAGGTTCATTTGACTTACTATCTTGCCCAAAGAGAATATGTCGTTGCGCACATCAGGTTGCCCGCCTTCGGCCTGCTCGGGTGCCATATATGCCCGTGTTCCCGAGGGTTGTTTCAGAATAGCGTAGTTATCGGCATCAGCAAGTCCGAAGTCTATGAGTTGTATGTTGGCACCATTTCGCGTAACCATGATGTTCTGCGGTTTCAGGTCGCGATGCACGATGCCATGCAGGTGAATACAGGCAACGGCGTCCATCAATTGCTTCATGAGTCGTTTCTTCTCATGTCTTGATGGTTTCTTCTTTTCCAGATATTCGTCCAAAGTCATACCATCTACCCAGTCCATGACGATACATAGCCCAATGCCTTCGACTCTGTCCAGTTCAAATGCGCGAACTATGTTGGGATGCTGCAAAGTGATGATCAATTCCAATTCCTTGCGCAGCATTTCCTGAAAAACGGGTTGGTCTGCCTCTTCTGGTAGCAGTCCTTTCAGCATCCACCAGCGTCCATAGCGTTTGGCGCGTGCCAAAATGTTGTGTTCTGTCCGTTTTACGATTTCTACCTCGGTGAAATGCGTATCAATGCCCCTGAATCCGTCTGTTATAAAGTCAGATGTGTCGTTTGCCATGAGTAATAATATGTCGTCTTTGCGGAATCTGCTTCCGAAAGGTATAGAGTTTTTCTAATATCATGTTTTTATGAAAATAAGGTTGTTCTGTTATTCAGAAAAGCCCTATAGGGATGTTCTATAAATTACGTTTTTAAGAAACTGGTCTCTATTTTATTCTGCTTGTTTTTGAAATCTTTTTGCCGTCTTTAGCTTTAATTCCTTGAACCGTAGCTCGCTACGCTCCTTCGTCATTAAAGCTAAATCCAATCAAAATCTAAACAAAAACAATGCAGCCTAATTTATAGAACATCCCTATAAATCTAATTTTCTATGATTTCAAATCTCACGCCGTCCCTTTTTCCTGCCACGTATGCTACGGGAGCGGTGTCTTCGTGGACGAGATTACATAGATATAACGGTTCGTTTTCTATGATGAGGCGACATTCAAAGGTGTCTCCTACAGAAAGTTTGGAATTCTCCACCTTACGGATGATGAACTTGCCACTACCCAGGTGTTCTGCCTCCAAAATGCGGTCGGGAAGCCAGGTAACTCTTAATGTCAGGCCACAAGCCATGGATTTTGTGGATAGATGACGACTTAGTACCTTGTTACTTTGTGTGTTGTCGCCTTCCAGATTCTGGCAGAACGTGTTATAATCCTTAAATCCGACATACTGCGCTAAAATGTCATACGTGGACATACGGGTGACGGAGCCATCGGACTCAAGATAGCCCCAAAAACGTTTCAGGGTGTTTATACTCAACTGATTGTGCGTGCGTAGAAAAATCTGCTCACTCAACCAGGCATAATCCTGCGGAGTTTTCATCACCCGCCCTTGCACACGTTCCACTTCACGGCAGAGTCGTTCATCTTTCATCATGATATATTATATATATGGTGTTATTTTGTTGGAACAAAAGTAATAAGTTTTGTAGAAACAGCCAAATACCTATATTTTTATTTCGGTTACGGATGAATATGGATAATCAAATGTTTGTTAAAAAGGATAAATCTGTATAGTTTTGCGCTCAGAAAAACAATTTATTAACTTAAAAAACTAATATTATGAAAAGAGTATTCATTTTGTTTCTTTTTCTATTCTCACTTGTCGCTGTAACAAATGCGCAGTCAGGAAAAACGTCAATCTGTCCCGATGCAAACCATCCTCACAAGATAGATATGGGAAGTGGTGGCGTTTGGTCGTGCTGTAATATCGGTGCTTCAAAACCGGAAGACTACGGAAGTTATTTTGCCTGGGGAGAATTGGAACCCAAACCGACTTATACTTGGGAAAACTATAAGTGGTGGGAAGATAAGAACAACAATCGTCAGAAGGACGAGAATGAATTTCCTAATGTAGGCAAGAGTATTGCAGGAAATAAACTGTATGACGTGGCTACTGTCAAGTTGGGAAATAATTGGGCGATTCCTACTCAGAAGAAGTTCATGACACTTCTGAAAAATACCACACGAGAAACAAAAGAAGTGAACGGAGTGAGAGGTATCATGCTGCAAGCTCAAAATGGTAACAAACTTTTCTTCCCTTATACAGGAGTACGTGACGGTAATCAGTTGCTTTATTCCGGTAAAGGCGAAGCATGGGAAATGCAGGGCTGCTATTGGAGTGCTACTCCCATACCTACTCTCAGTCCTCAGGTAGCTTTCTATTTCAGTGTCGGAGGTTTCACTGGATGTGATCAGTATTATGATCGTAGTCTTGGACTTGCCGTGCGTCCTGTCATAGTTTCTGAAGAAGAGGTGAAGGCTAACGAAGCAGCAGAACTGGCTGAAAAAGCAAAGAAGGAAGCTTCTGAAAAACTGATTGCCGAAAAAACGGCGGAATTCAAGAGAAAACTTCCCGGAAAGTGGAAAATCACACGTCTCTTCAACGATGGTTACAATCGTATGGACAATGGTATTTCTATGGTCATAGATTTTAAGGCTGACGGCACATACTATGAAACTATTACGTACACATCGCCTGCTGTAAAGAAAGGAATGAAGGTTACCTTCGGCGTAAGCGGTAATTGGAAGGTTATAGAAGGCGGACAGTTGCTCTTAGATTGGCAGAAACGTTACCTCAATCCTAAATTCTCATATACCGGAACCGATCCTTATGTGCGCCATTATTATAACAAGGTCTTAAATATGAGTGAGGGCGAACAGTTTATGGTCGTTTCCAGTATCGCTTGCAATAATACCGTGATTGGCGGAGAATCTATCTTCTCATATAAATCTGCTTACTATGATGGAAACAGAATCGCCAATGTAACTTTCAATGGCAACCAACTTACAGGAGATTACTATACGTCACGTCCTTATGGCTGCACGATGGTAAAGGTTGTTACCAAGAAATAACTATAGGGTTGTTCTAAGAATTAGGCTGTTTTGATTTGCTTACACTCTCTATACGTTTGTTCCTGCAACCCG
>CAMVJO010000053.1 GCA_947167835.1 uncultured Prevotellaceae bacterium | reverse complement strand
ACCAAAAAAAGCTTCACAAAATTTTAAAACCTAATTTTTAGAACTACCCTAAAAGAGCTGGCATATCTTTTTCAAGCCACGGCTTATTACGCAAGGATTTCGGCTTATCTAATAACAGCTCCGACAATAGCCCAACATACTTCGCAATTTCTCGGAGTTTTCCCGAATATTTCCAGTCTCATCGCGATGAGAAAACTTTCTCAACGCGATGAGAATCTTTTCTCTACGCCGTGAGAAAACTTTCTCAACGCGAAGAGAAAATATTGTGGCGGGCGGAAATGACGCGAAATAAGGGCAAAATAAAGGCTTCTGCGGCATTTTATCCTGCTTTCCCGTATCTTTCCTCGTTTTTTGCTTTGTCGCGGTAAATTTGAGGGTTTCTATCTTTTCCTAAAACAGCATTAAGGACGCAAAGGTCTGTGGTAACCTGAGCGTCCTTAATGGTAAATTTTGGGCGATGCGCGAAAAACTATTTTTTCTCGAAGCGATAAAGCACCATGTTGCGGGAATGTGGATCATAAACCTGGGTAAAATGATAGCCCTCGGCTTCAAATTTCGGTAGGTTGCTTTCCACATCGTCTGTCAGCATGAGAAGGAAACCTTTCTCAGGTCTTTCCTTATAGAAATTGCCCATACGGTTGTTTAGGTAGAAGTTTACTTCAAAGAAGTGTATGGGATCGCCTTTTGCCTCGACACTGGCTTCGATAAACTCGTACAGACGGCCTTCGTTCTCGGGGGCATGGCGGTCTATCTCGGCGCTAACGGCTTTTACCGACTTGGTATTGAGCACGGTTGGCGTCAAACTGCTGTCCATGGCGAAGTAAATGGCGAATGTAAGCAAGAAACTGAAGAATACGTTGCTCATATCGTTGTGTAAATCGTGGATCCACCACATGATGCCCAACATTCCAGGCAACAGGATGCCGGCAATCTGCCACCACGCATCGATATTTTCCAATGCATGGAGCATCAGGATATTTTCGGTGGCGTGTTTACCCGAAAACAGGCTCTCGGGAATGAGTTCCAACTGCAAAACGAAAAATGTCACGACAAGAATGATGCCGAGCATGGCCAGAATACTGCCGTAGATGCGCATAACTCTCGGTTTGTTCCTGTTAAGCCAGAGTATGTAGCGGGCAATATAATAGGATACGAAGGGATAAATCGGCATCAGATAGACAGAACGTTTGCTCTGCGGGATACAATAGAATACGAAGATGATAACGGCGGCTACCAGCGCAAGTTGATCAACGGCATCCTGCCTTTTCCACCAGTTTTTCGCATCTTGCCACCAATATGCGGGTGCTATCGTCGGCCTGCGGTAGGGTAGGAAGAAAAGTGACACGAGTATCATCAGCGTCCAAGGGAAGAATCCGAGAATAGTCACCTTTACGTTATAAGGCCAGGGATGTAC
This sequence comes from uncultured Prevotellaceae bacterium, assembly GCA_947167835.1. Classification (GTDB taxonomy): domain Bacteria; phylum Bacteroidota; class Bacteroidia; order Bacteroidales; family Bacteroidaceae; genus Alloprevotella. The sequence goes on along the minus strand of CAMVJO010000053.1, from coordinate 14,964 downwards.
GCACGAATCGTAGCCCATTGTGTTGGTCATACGCCCGATGTTTTCTTCGTACATTAAGTCCAAAAATTCCTGCCCTCCCTGATTCCATGCAGCATAAAACCACAAAGCGTAGGGAATGAGCGAGAGAAGTCCGAAAAGTGCGAGAGTAAAGAAAGTGCGTAAGAAGTTTTCGCCGCGTAGCAGCATGAAAACGCCCATTACCAGGCAGGGAATAATGCTTCCTACGGGGCCTTTTGTCAATGTAGCGCAGCCCATGAGCAGTATGGCAAGGGCAGCCCACATTAGTTCTTTGCCATTATTCTCGTACCACCGGAAAAGCGAATAGAGTGCGCATACCGTGAGCATTGTGAGCACCATATCTACGCGGCAATTGGCACCAGCGCGATGCAGCTCGAAGGTAGTGAAGGCTATCAGCGCGGCAATCAGTCCGGTCTCCAAGCCCTTGCGCCGTGCAAAGAAGCAAAAACCGCATACCGTCATAATAATCAAAGCCAGTGCCGAGGGAAGTCTGGAACTCCCCTCCGTTACTTTTCCCTGCAAGGCAGATACGGCAGCAACAGTCCAATGAAAAAATGGTGGCTTGTACGCCATTTCTCCCCCGTTGTTACGTGGTAAAACCCAGTTGCCGGATTCCAGCATCGAATACGACACTATTGATTCGCGCGGCTCACCTTTCGTTTGGTATTCCGATAGTCCTATGAAAGGAAGCAGCGTTACGCAGCAAATGATCAGCACTGCCCAAAAAGCCTTGCTCTTTATGATATTTTCATTCATGGATACGAAGAAATTTTCGTTAGAAAGAAAAAAATAGCTTCACTAAAATAATTGCAAATTTACACAAATCTTGCATTATCTCCATTGTTTTGACTGGAAAAACGGCTCTGAAAACCGATAATCCCTACTTATACGTCGTCCTCGCGCACAAAATGCGGGAAATCGGCCTCTCCCATGTTGGGAGCAAAGCGAAAACCCTCGTAATCGAAGGCTTGCAGCAGGGTAGGGCTGACTATCCGGTTCTTAATGGCGAAGCGTGTCATGGCGCCTCGGCAGGTTTTTGCCCAGACTGCCTGAATCTTGTACGTTCCTCGGTGATGGATATAGAAAAGCGGCTGAATGATGCGCACTTCGCGCCTTAAACGAGGCCAATCGAAGAGGTGTTGGAATTCCTCTGTGGCCAAATGCAGCAATATGCCGTCATCTTGTTTGATACTGGCGATGAGTAGGTCGGTAAGCCGTTCTTTCCAGAAATGAAACAGGCTCTTTCCCTCGGTTGTCGGCAACTCTATCTTTCCCTCTAAGCGATATGGCCGGATAGTGTCGCAGGGGCGCAAGATACCGTAGAGAAACGAGGTAATCCATAGGTGCTGTTGTGCAAAACTTACGTCCTTGTCAGAGAAATCTGCGGCTTTCAGGTGCTTATATGCCTGCCCATTGTAGGCAAGTACGGCAGGAATACCATTTCCCGCCTCCGAAAAGCGGCGATATCGCTCTTTGTTTTGAGTTGCTATGGGCAGACTGCACGAAAGTATCCTGAATAATTCTTCCGCGTCGTATTCCGACAAATCATGTGCCAGCCGTTGGGCAATATCCTTGAATTTCGGTACGCTACTGCGCCCATTCCATACGACAGGTGCCGCATTATTCATCGTTTTGGCGGAGGCTAACAGAATTTGCATGGGGCGTTTTGAAAATATGGGTGGAAAACTTAATAGTTATTCTAAACTATCAGTTTTTTGTGAATCACTATCGTATTTTAGGTAGCCGTAAAAGACTGATGTTTAGGATAATTCTTAGGAAAGGCCTCGTTTTCCATCTCTATCCCAGCATTTCCTCCAGGCGGTTCAGGGCTTCTTCCAGTTCGCTGGCGAAAAGTGCGTGGTTGTGCAGGAAATCGGGGCGGTTTTGCGCCAGAAGTGCGAAAAGTTCCGCATCCATTCCGTCGGCATACTGGGCTATGGCCATTTCTATGTTGTCTTTCTGCCAATCGAGCGTGGAATGGATGAAAACGCGGTGCTTCTGGTGAAAAAAGCTGTAGGCGGTTTCTATGCTGTCGTGCGAAATCATCGGTTTTCTCAGTTCTGGTCGTAACCCACAGGGCGAAACTGTCGTTGTGTGGGGCTGTAAACGAAGTCGTTGTCGAGCAAATATTTCTTTATGTCGTCCGGTTCGCGATTAAAGTAGTAGCAAAGTGATTCCAGCGTGTCAAATTCGTCATCGCGCAGGAGCATATTGATGCTTGATACGAGCATAAATGGGTCTTCGGGGAGGTAATCCATCGTGTGTGCGGGTATATTATATAATAGGTATGGGCTGTTATTTGGCAGCTGCGTCAATGTCTTCGATATATTTGAACAAAGCCTGACAACCTGTGAGTACATCGTTCCAAGTGGTCTGGAAATCGTCGGTGTACCAGGGATCGGAAACGATTCTGCGCTGTCCGGCAAAGGCCATGAGGAGTTCTATTTTGTTATCGGTGTCTCCACCGAAAAAGCGTTGGCAGTTGCGCACGTTCCAGTCGTCCATGCAGATGATAAGGTCGAAGTTCGCATAGTCCTCGGGCACAATCTGTCGTGCTCTCTTGTCCTGACATTTAATACCGTGCTCTGCCAGTTTGCTTTGTGCGGGCGGATAGACGGGATTGTCCTCTTCTTCGTCAGAAGTGCCGGCCGATTCGATATAATATTTGTAATCTTTTCCTGCTTCGGCCACTAAGTGTTTCATAACGTACTCAGCCATCGGACTGCGACAGATATTTCCGTGGCAAACGAAGAGAATGCAATGCTTATTTTTTGGTTTCTGGTTCATAGTGTAGTAGTAAGTTTTGTTTACGCATACAAAAATAACGATAAATGCGGTCTGTCGCGCGGTATTTGCCGAAAAAAATATGCTAAGTGCAAAGATTTCTGCATTACCTCACTAAAACGTTTTGTGGACTTGCGCTTTCCGCAAAAAAGTGGCGACATACTCTGTTTTCCTGCGCAGCAACTTTTTTCGATGTGGGAAGTAGGAAATTTCTAAGCGAATGTAACGGAAAAGCCATCCGAGGCAAAAAAACCGTCTCTCCCGATTTTTTAGACTAAAAATCGGGTAGGCTGAAAATTCACCCCTTATTCATTTATAATCAGGCGGTTAGTAAAAAGTTAAGTTTCATATAATCGCTGAGAATCGCGCAAAAAATTTTTTCTGCCCAACGCATCGGAATTTTTAATTCTCAGCAATTAGAAAATAGCCCTTGTTCCGGTTTTTTATGTTTCGAGGCCGGAAAGACTCTCTAAGAAATTCGTCATAACGAAATTCCGTTATTCCGTTATTCCGAAGTCTTTTAAAATGATTTTTGGGGGGAAATGGGGAAAATGGGCAATTTGGGGTTAATAAGCGACGAGATACGAAAAATTATCTCCGAGCAAAAAATTTTTAGCTCCGAGCTATTTTCCCTTATTTTAGCGGTATAAACCATCGAAAACGGATGAAAGTATGGTTTTTGGACTCATTTCCCCCAAAAACCTGGAACAAAAATTTTTTCGTACAAGAAAAAAGTGTGGGGAATCTGACGAATAGAACAGAATTTAGGGGTAACGTCCTTTTAGGTCATAGAGATGCTGGGTTAGAGTGGGGGAGACGTAATCTGATGCCAGGCAGAAATCGCATAGATCCGAAAACGGTCAAAATAGGTGCCTGATGCCCTCATTTTTTTTCGCTCCTCAGGAAGAAAAAATCGCGGTATTTTTCTTTTGTCCGGATTTTTGTACCGAAAAAATGGGCTAAAAAGTTGTTTACCCCGACTTACACCCCGAAAAATCTGGAAAAAAAAGTTTTCCACAGTCAAAAACGCTCGAAAATGCCACTTTTTTACCCCTTTTCTTACTTTTTAGAGAAAAAATCCCGTACAAGGATTTTGATATGTAACTATTTGAAAATAAAAAAGATAACCTAATCTCTAATCGCTGAGAATCGCGTGAAACCAAAACCGACGTAATCTTATCCGAAGCGCCTGAAAATAGCCCAAAATCCGTACTTACGTCCAATTAGTCTTTACATAATCAAACTTAAATCCGTGCAAAATTTCGCTTGCTATAACGAATGTAAATTTAGTTTCGTGAATCCGAAAAAATATATCCAGATTAAAAATCCCCACCTCGGTACAATTTTAATTTATAAATATTCAAATTTATAAAAGCAAAGCAATAATTAAATTTACATAACGAATAATTATTATTATATCGAATATAAAATATAAAATACAGAAAATCAGTGTTTTAATATCGTTTATTATAATATTTATGTATTATTTGTTTACGAATAATCCTGATATAATCGCTATTTCCTGCCATGTAAGTGCCGATAGTACCTAATAACTTACTATAAACCAGTATTTTAATAAAAATCTTTCGACACAAAATATAATTATACTTTAGGAGCAGACTGTTTATGAGGATAAATCCTGCGGAATGTAGGGCATTTCTAAATTTTTTGATTTACATTTCAAATCACAAAATCAAAACAATTTTTGTTTAAGTTTTGCGATTTTTATTTTTGTATTTCAGTTTTTGTTTGTAATTTTGCTCAGCAAAACTGAAATGCGCTTTTTTGCGACGCTTTATCAACTCCTTTGTAAAATACGAACGATTTCAACATTTTTTTTGGCGTATTTTCCACCGATTTTTCGCCAAAATTTTTTGAAATTCGACACGCCTCAGATTTTTGTCAGGATTTTTTCGTGTTTTAGGAGCCGATAAAAAATCGTTCTTAAAGGCTCTTTTTCGTTTGCTCCTTGAGTTCATTATTTTACTGCTTATAAGACAAAAATAACATCGAAAATACATAGAAATGAAAGACAGAATCCGTCAGATTATGGAGTATGAGAATATGTCGCAGCAAGAGTTTTCGAACAGATTGGGCATATCTCCCGCTTCACTTTCCAGCATTTATAACGGTCGTACGAACCCAACAAACAATCATGTACAGGCAATTCACAAGGCTTTCCCCGAAATTGACATCAATTGGTTGCTTTTCGGCGAAGGTACGATGTTTCAGGACGATTTACCGATGGGTGTAGAATTAGCTGAAACCCCTAATTTGAATACTCCTGACGTAGCTACACAGAGTGGCGCGGAAATTCCTGATATGTTCGCTACAAAAGGCGTTTCCTCCCCTGCTACGGTTCAGAATGTGGCCGTTCATGGAGCATATCCCCGTCATTTCCGCGAGAGTATGCCCGATGCGCGCGTACAGGAGCGTGTTATGCGTAAAATAAAGGAGATTCGCGTGTTCTATGACGACGGTACGTACGAATCCTTCGCACCTGCCAAGTAGTATCTGCGCCTGATATTCCGCCAGATACGCCCTATTGGGTGATATTCCCCATATTACTCCCGTGAACAGCTTATAATCAGGTTTTCATGGGAGTTTTTCTGTCTTTATTCCATGCTACGATGCCCTTTGTTGAATGAAAAAACAGCTTTCAAAGGAGTATCGTTTGAAAAAATTGCTATTAGAAAAGTCTTCTACCTAAGAAGAAATCTTTATTTTTGCAAGGAAATTCTATAAAACCGATACAATGATAAACAACCCGAATGTCTCCAAGATTTTAGCCCTTTATGAGTATTTGGAAAAGGTGCCGTATGATGTTACCCGTACGGAACTATATAGTGCTGCGGATATTTATGAAGGATATGACCCGGAAAAACCCGAAACGTTTGAGAATTGCTACGATACCAGGGTATATCGCCATTTTATGTCGATGGGAAAACTGACTACCGACCTTAAGGAATCGGTTGCCCGCATGCTACACGATCATAAAATGTACCTTTCGATCGTTAATTACTTCCGCGAACACAATTACATGCAGTTTGTCGGAGTTATGGGCGGACATGCCTTGCTAAGAACTGACACTATGTATCGCGAGGTCGTATATCTTTGTAAGAAGATGACAGAAATAGGCTTCAATATGCTTAGTGGCGGAGGACCAGGCGCCATGGAAGCCACGCATCTGGGCGCTTTGATGGCAGGACGTCAGGAGAAAGATGTGGAAGATGCCCTCAAAATGCTGTCTGTTGCCCCTTCTTTCCGCGATACTACGTGGTTATCCTCCGCTTTCGAGGTATTACGCAAATATCCCCAGCCGAAATACGAAAGTCTGGGCATACCGACGTGGCTTTACGGACATGAACCTCCCACTCCCTTCGCCACACACATAGCAAAGTTCTTCCTAAATAGTATTCGCGAGAGCACCATTCTCACTATCCCCTTTGGCGGCGTCATTTTCACCCCGGGAAGTGCAGGAACCATGCAGGAAATTTTCCAGGATGCCGTGCATAATCATTATCTCTCGTATGGATATTCCAGTCCCATGATATTCCTCGGCACTAAGTTCTGGACAAAAGATGTTCCCCTGTATCCTTTGCTCGAAAAACTTATGGATAGCGGACAATACAAGAACCTAAATCTGGCGCTAACCGATGATTATGACGAAGTGATGCAAATACTTTTGGATTTCCAGGAAGAACTCAAGGCAAATACGGATAAAATTACCATTAGTATCCCTTCTAAGGAATAGCGCGCTTGGGGATTTCAATAATCCTGTGTGGTTTTGATTGTTATTCCGTATGGGAAATATTTTTCGCGGCTCAGAGAGGGTGTTTTATAAGTGAATCCTCGGGGTATAATCGCAATTTTTGAGAATAAAGGCTGCCTGATACGACTTTGCAGGGTTGTGTCAGGCAGTTTCTATATACTTGGCAGAAATAAGTCTGATGTATGATTTCTTTGCTGCGGGATAAATCGTATTCTTGCGGCACTTTTTGAGGGAAAGTCCTGCTTTTCTGCAAAAATTGTGAAACCGACTTGCAAATATTCGGAGTTGTCGTGTTGAAAACGCCTGAAAAACAAAGAATTTCGGGAGGCAAGGGATGGTTTCTGGCTTATAATTCGTAACTTCGCGCCCGAAAAATAATAAAGGGCGTAGGAAAGGTTGAGAAAGTATAAAGATTGAGAATTCCGTCCCAAGATAAATAAACGGATTCATAGGAAAACGCTTAAGGGATGTTCTATAAATTAGGCTGCATTGTTTTTGTTTAGATTTTGATTGGATTTAGCTTTAATGACGAAGGAGCGTAGCGAGCTACGGTTCAAGGAATTAAAGCTAAAGACGGCAAAAAGATTTCAAAAACAAGCAGAATAAAATAGAGACCAGTTTCTTAAAAACGTAATTTATAGAACATCCCTTAATACTTTCGGTTCTCCAAATTCTGGAAGCGAGTAACGATTTTCTTTCGCGCCATCAAAAACAATTATTACCCTGCATGATTACAGTTACTAATTTAGCCATTCAGTTTGGCAAGCGAGTCCTTTACAAGGATGTGAACATCAAATTTACTTCGGGCAACATATACGGCATTATCGGCGCAAATGGAGCCGGTAAATCCACCCTATTGAAAGCTATCTCGGGTGAATTGGAACCTACCAAAGGCTTTGTGGAAATGGGTCCGGGAGAACGTTTGAGTGTCTTGAGCCAAGACCACTTTAAGTTCGACGATTATACGGTTTTAGACACCGTTATGATGGGACACACCACACTTTACGAAGTTTCGCAGGAACGTGATGCTTTGTATGCCAAACCTGATTTTAGCGATGAGGACGGTATTCGTGTGGCAGAGCTGGAAGAAAAATTTGCTATGCTGGGCGGTTATACGGCAGAGAGTGATGCCGGCGAATTACTTAGCGGCTTGGGAATAAAAGAGGCGTTGCATCAGAAAAAGATGGGCGAACTCAGCGGAAAAGAGAAGGTGCGTGTCATGTTAGCCCAGGCTCTTTTTGGCGAACCCGACAACCTTCTTCTGGACGAGCCGACCAACGACTTGGATTTGGAGACTGTGGAATGGTTAGAGGACTACTTGGGAAATTTTGAGCACACCGTTCTTGTAGTAAGTCACGACCGTCACTTCCTTGATCAGGTTTGTACGCACACAGTGGACATAGATTTCAATAAAGTGACGCTCTTCTCCGGAAACTATTCCTTCTGGTACGAAAGTTCCCAGCTTGCTTTGCGTCAGGCTCAGAACCAAAAGATGAAAGCCGAGGAGAAAAAGAAGCAATTGGAGGAGTTTATCCGTCGTTTCTCGGCAAATGTGGCTAAGAGTCGCCAGACAACGAGCCGTAAGAAGATGCTTGAAAAACTTAATGTCGAGGAAATCAAACCTTCTACCCGCAGATATCCCGGTATCATCTTCCAAATGGACAGAGAACCCGGCAATCAGATTTTGGAAGTCGAGGGATTGCGCGCTACTGCCGAAGACGGAACGCTGCTCTTCGACAATTTGTCGTTTACCGTTGAGAAAGAACAGAAAGTTGTGTTTCTAAGTCGCGATCCCCGTGCAATGACGGCGCTTTTCGAGATTGTAAACGGAAATCGTGAGCCGGAAGCAGGAACTTTCAAGTGGGGAGTGACGATTACCACCGCATATCTGCCACTTGACAACACAGAATTTTTCAATGTCGATATGAATATGCTCGATTGGCTGTCGCAATATGGACAGGGTAACGAGGTATTCTTCAAAGCCTACCTGGGACGTATGCTTTTCAAGGACGAAGAAATCCTGAAACAGGTAAAAGTGCTCAGCGGTGGCGAGAAAATGCGTCTGATGATCTCAAGAATGCAATTAAAGAACGCCAATTGTTTGATTTTGGACACACCTACCAACCATTTGGACATGGAAAGTATTCAGGCCTTCAACAATAATCTGAAGTTGTTCAAGGGTAATATTCTTTTCGCCTCACACGACCACGAGTTTATCAACACTATTGCCAATCGCATCATAGAAATCACTCCGAATGGCACCATTGATAAACTGATGAACTACGAAGATTATATCTACGACGCACGTATTAAGGAGTTGAAGGAACAACTTTACGCAAAGTAAAGGGCTATTGGCACGTTTTTTGTTCATATCCTGAAAAAACAAAAACATTAGGAAAATGAAATCAGAGAAAGATCATAAAAAGCAGGAAGAACTGCGCGAGGAATCGGTTTACGAAAACGAAATCCCCGTAGAAGGAGAGAAGACATCCGAGGAAACCGCTCAGGATGCCGAGGCTGAAGAAAACGAACCCACACTTGAGGAACGTTTGGCCCAGGCTAACCAACAAATAGAGCAACTTCAGGACAAATACCTCCGACAAGTGGCCGAATTTGATAACTATAGAAAACGCACCATCAAGGAAAAAGCAGAATTAGTCCTTAATGGCGGCGAAAAAGTGATGACTGCCCTGCTCCCCGTTCTGGACGATTTAGAAAGAGCCCAGGCAAATATGGCAAAATCTACGGATGTAGAAACGCTTAGGGAGGGAGTAGAACTCATTATCGACAAGTTGGGCAAAGCACTTGCGGCACAAGGACTGAAACCTATCGACACAACTGATGCTGCCTTCGACACAGATTTCCACGAAGCCATAGCAATGGTTCCTGTCGAGGACGAAACGCAGAAAGGCAAGGTCATAGATTGTGTACAGACGGGATATCTTTTAAATGAAAAGGTGCTGCGTCACGCTAAGGTGGCAGTAGGGCAATAAGTTGTCGCAGTAATTTGTGAAGTCCCCTATCTATAAGTTATTATATAAGGAGTAAAAATCCATATTGATGGAAGATTTAGATTATTATAAGATTCTTGAAGTAGAAAAGACGGCTTCTGCCGACGAAATCAAGAAAGCGTATCGACGCATCGCCATAAAATATCATCCAGACCGTAACCCCGGAGATAAAGAGGCCGAGGAAAAATTTAAACAGGCAGCCGAAGCCTACGAAGTGTTGAGTGACGAAAACAAACGTGCGCAATACGATCGTTTTGGTAAGGCCGGTTTGGGCGGTGCTGGCGGTTTCGGAGCCGGTGGAATGGACTTGAATGATATCTTCACGCATTTCGGAAGTATTTTCGAGGACTTGGGCATTGGTGGCTTCGGAGGAGGTTTCAGTAGTGGCTTTGGTGGACGCGGCGGTAAGCCGGTACATCGCGGTAGCGACCTGCGGTTGAAAGTTACCCTGAACCTTGACGAGATTCAGACGGGTGTAACCAAGAAATTCAAGGTGCGCAAGGATGTTGCCTGCCCAGAATGTGGCGGTAGCGGCTGCGAAAGCGGACATCACCCCGAGACCTGTCCCGAATGTGGCGGACGTGGTTTTGTGATTCGCACACGAAAGAGTTTTTTCGGCATGATGCAATCTCAGGAAGCCTGCCCACGTTGTGGCGGCGAGGGAGAAGTTATCACTCATAAGTGCAAAAAGTGTAGTGGCGAGGGCGTAATAAAAGGTGAGGAGATAGTAGAAGTAAATATCCCCGCCGGAGTTGCCGAAGGTATGGTGGTAACGGTTCGCGGCAAGGGAAACGTAGGACGTCGTGCGGGCATAGCCGGCGATATCCAGTTGCTGATTTCCGAAGAGGAGCATCCTTTGTTCGTTCGCGACGACAATGATTTGATTTACAACCTGCTACTCACCGTTCCTCAGGCGACATTGGGCGATACCATTGACATCCCTACGCTTGGCAATGGGAAAGCCCGAATTAAGATTGAGCCAGGCACACAACCCGGCACGGCATTGATACTTCGCGGCAAGGGACTGCCCTCTGTGCAGGGATATGGCAACAGTATCGGCGATATCATTGTAAATATCAGCGTGTATATTCCTGAAAAGCTCAGCGACGAGGAACGCAAGTTCTACGAAAAGCAGAAGGAGGTCTCACCTGAGCCGAATTGTTCGGAGAGTGTCAAAAAACGTATCTTCGACAGTTTCAAGAATTACTTCAGAAAATAATATTGTTTCTTATATTTTAGAACTGCGATACGACCTATCGCAGTTTTTTTGAATCCTAAGAGAAATGACGTACGAGAAAACCATCAATTACCTGTATCAAGTGGCACCCCTGTTCCAGCAAAATGGAGCGGGAGCCTACAAACCCGGATTGCAGACTACGGAAACGCTCGATGCCCACTTCAAACATCCGCACAGGTGCTACAAAACCATTCATGTGGCGGGGACAAACGGAAAAGGCTCGGTGTCGCACACCCTTGCTGCCGTCTTACAGGCTGCCGGCATGAAGGTAGGACTTTATACCTCGCCGCATCTGATGGATTTCAGGGAGCGCATCCGTGTTAATGGCGAGATGATTCCCGAAAAGCGCGTCATAGACTTCGTGGAACAGGAGCGTTCATTCTTTGAACCCCTCTATCCCTCTTTTTTCGAGCTTACCACGGCGTTGGCCTTCGAGTGGTTTGCCGAAATGAGCGTAGATGTGGCCGTTATCGAGGTGGGACTGGGCGGCAGGTTGGACTGTACGAATATTATCACGCCCGAAGTGAGCATTATCACGAATATCAGTCTGGATCACACCGACCTATTGGGACATAGCCTGAAAGAAATAGCCAAGGAGAAGGCAGGAATCATCAAGAAAGGCGTTCCAGTAGTAATAGGCGAGGCCGTATCAGAAACGCGCCCCGTGTTTGAGAAAACGGCTGCCGAGATGGGTGCGCCTTTATACTTTGCAGAAGAAGAAAAGCCCATTATCAGCAACGCTATGACTGAGGATTCGCTGATGAGGTACGAGACACGCGATTTTGGTGTGCTCCTAAGTGAACTTGTTGGCGACTGCCAGCAGAAAAATGCCGCTACGATACTCACGGCTCTGAAGCATCTGTCGCTTCCTGTGGCGCAAAAAGACGTGGCTGCGGGATTCCGTCATGTTACGTCCATGACAGGACTTATGGGGCGGTGGCAAACATTACAGACATCGCCTTGCGTGGTTTGCGACACGGGGCACAATGTGGGCGGCTGGCAGTATCTTTCGCAGCGCCTCGAAAGAATTGCCGATAGTCCCGAGACAGATTTACATATCGTGTTCGGAATGGTGGGCGACAAGGACATCAGCGGTGTTCTCTCCATGCTCCCCCATCGTGCGCAGTATTATTTCTGTCAGGCATCCGTCAAACGCGCCCTTCCTGCCGCAGAAATGAGGAAAAGAGCCGCACAGTTTGGTCTTCGTGGCGAGGCCTTCGACAGTGTGTCCGAGGCATATCAGGTTGCGTTGGAAGTAGCTCACGATACGTCCTTCGTATTTGTAGGTGGCAGCAGTTTTGTTGTGGCCGACCTGCTTGTTTTTCTTCGTGACTCAGGCGTTTTCGGAATAACGGTATAGCGGTATTACGTTATTACGAGGTTTTTGCGATGTTTCCTGATGGGGAAAATGGGCGATTTGCACGGGTTGCCCGATAAAAGGGACCACTTTTTTCGGGCATCCCGAGGATATGGGGTTAATGGCTTGGAGATACCAGAAATTATCTCCGAGCTAATTTTTTTTATCTCGACACTTTTTAGAGGGATGTTCTATAAATTAGGCTGCATTGTTTTTGTTTAGATTTTGATTGGATTTAGCTTTAATGACGAAGGAGCGTAGCGAGCTACGGTTCAAGGAATTAAAGCTAAAGACGGCAAAAAGATTTCAAAAACAAGCAGAATAAAATAGAGACCAGTTTCTTAAAAACGTAATTTATAGAACATCCCTAGAATTAGCTCCGAGCAAAAATTTTTTAGCTCCGAGCTATTTGCCCTTAGTTCTGGGGCGGTGTTCATAACGCGGACAAAAAGGGATGCTGCCGCGCCAAAATCAGGCGCTATGTCAATAAAAAAGAAACCTGAAGTCTGTGAAAAAACTTCAGGTTTCCGTCTTTCGGGTGCCCAGTGGGATTCGAACCCACGACATTCAGAACCACAATCTGACGCTCTAACCAACTGAACTATGGGCACCATCAAAGTGTTGTGTTACGTGCATTTTTTCAAATGCGAGTGCAAAGGTATGCTTTTCTTTTGAATGCAAGAAATTTTTCGTTTCTTTTTTTTATTTTCCTTTGATTTTCCTCTTTTTATAACGGTATTTGCAAGAAATTGGGATAGCAAGAACCTGTCTTTTCTTTTATCTCAGTAGATAGTGCAATTAATGTTTTTGCGTCGATTTATTTGTTTTTTTCCCATTCTTCGTTGTTTTTTTTAAGAAAAACACTATTTTTGCAGTGTTCACTGGCAGAAATCTGTGAAATAAGAAAGCGTTTTTTGCTTCTGTCCTTTATATGGGAAACTGGTAAATTCTGAACAATAAGGAAGGAACAAACAAAACAACAGCTGACCTGATGTGTATATATCTCGCGTATTACCCATGCTGGAAGTATGTGAGTTGCATATATGTCATTCAGCATGGGTGTTAGTTTATGTGTTGTTCATTTCCTTAAGGGTTTATCAGAACCTCTATATAATATGAGCAAAAACAAGTCTCACGCTTTTTTAGAGATTCACATATTAGCAACATCGTATGAGGCTTGCGTATATTAATCAATTGCAAAATGACTATGGAAAAAACATTACATCAGTTCTTTAGCAGTACTGTTCTAACAGTAATTGCCTTTTGCTTATTGTCTCCAGTCGTTAAAGCTCAGACGGTAACGGAAGATGAAGCATTGCAGAAAGCAATGTCTTTCTTCAAGGAGTCACTTCTGTTGAAGTCGAAAAGAACAAAAGAGATTCGTCAGACACCAAAACCAAACTTAGTGTGTAGCAGGAGTGAATTCTATGTAATCAACGATGAGGCAAACAAAGGATATGTTATTGTGAGTGGCGATGAACGTATGCCAGAAGTACTCGGCTATTCCGATACAGGGAGTTACAATCCCGATAATGTACCCGTTAATATGCAGTCATGGTTGGAAAGTTACGCAGAACAAGTGAATTATCTCCGCGCACATCCTAATGTGAAGGCAGAAGAAGGTAATCTTGTTGAAGGAACATCCATCAGCCCAATGCTTGGATGCCAGTGGAATCAAGGGAATCCATATAATGGGCAATGCCCAATTGTCGGTAATGAACGAACGGTGACAGGATGTGTGGCAACAGCTATGGCTCAAATCATGTATTATTATAAATGGCCTCAAGAAACTTCAAAAATTATTCCAGGGTATAAGACAGAAACTTTGGGAATAAGTGTTCCAAGTATTGACCCTACAAAAATAGATTGGGATAACATGCGTGCAACTTATAATACAAATAATTACACGCAAAAGCAAGCTGATGCTGTTGCGTCTCTTCTGTCTTTGTGTGGAACCTCAGTTAAGATGGACTATACATTGAATGAGAGTGGTGCTTTCACGACGAATGTTGTTTCAAGTTTGAAAGACTATTTTAACTATTCTGGTACATCAAAATTAATATATGCCAAAGATTTTAATAATGAGATATGGAATCAAATGATTTATAATGATCTCAAGGTCGGTCATGTTGTTTTCTTTGCTGGTTTGTCTTCGCGTTTTAATTACGCGAGTGGTCATGCGTTTCTTATAGATGGTTATAGTCAGAACGATTATTTTCATATAAATTGGGGCTGGGGGGGACACTATGATGGCTACTTTTTATTATCGGCACTTAATGTTGATGGTTATGGATATAATTATAAACAAGAGGCAATAATAAATATTGCTCCACCCAAATGGGAAATAGATCCGCGGCAAGCGTATGCAGAATTGAATAATGATGTCTTAAGTTTCTATTATGATATTCGGCGTGAAACACGTTCGGGAAAACTTTTTAATATGAATTATGATTTTACGGAAATTGAATTAACTGAAACGGAAAAAACAAAAATAAAAAAAATAGTTATAGATACTTCATTCATAAATTATAAATCGTTTGATTTGAGTTTCGCCTTTTGTGGGTATTCCTCTTTAGAGAGTATTTCGGGACTGGAGAATATTAATACATCGAACGTGACGGATATGCGTAGTATGTTTTATGGATGCAGTAGTTTGACGTCATTGGATTTAAGCAGTTTCAACACATCGAACGTGATGGATATGCGTAGTATGTTTAATGGATGCAGTAGTTTGACGTCATTGGATTTAAGCAGTTTCAACACATCGAACGTGATGGATATGCGT
>CAMVJO010000052.1 GCA_947167835.1 uncultured Prevotellaceae bacterium | reverse complement strand
ACTGCGGACACATAATTTAGCGATTCTCAACTTTTACCGGACACCAATAATTTTTTTTAGTGGCGAGCTAATTATGGGGGTGTTCTAAACACCCTGATTTTTAGAAAAACTCTAACAAATTCTTATGCGCCTTCGGATGGCGAGTTGGCTTACAATGCACATCAGGAGGAAGATGGTTAGGGCTGAAAGGTAGGTGGGGTATAATGTGGCGGCTTCGTATTTGGGATATACGGCTTCGAGTTTGGGGAGGTAGTTGTTTCTGACGATTTGCATCAGCACTACTGACATTAGTGTAACGATGGTATAGGTTAGGGTGGTGAATACCGTGAATGGCCTGGATATTTCTTTTACTGAATAGCCTATGAGCAGCAGGTTCTGTATCTTTTGTTTGTGGCGTTGGAGTATCATAAAGATGCTCAGCAGCAATACGTAGAAAGACAGGAGGCAGATGATCATTCCTACTGCCAATACGATGCTGATGATGATACGCAGGAAGAAGGTTGTCTTTCCGGCATCGGCACTTCCTGCTTCGGCTTCGTAATTATGCTCCTGAAGAAATTCTGCTATACGTTCGTCGGCCGGATTGGTTACATTCAGGATATATCGGGCGGGGTGAAATTCGGTATCGCCGCATAATTCCCTGTTCATGCGGTCCAAAAAAGCCTGGGGTACGAGTATGGTGTTTATCCTGTCGGAGAATCCTACCACATGGCCTTTCATATTCCTTATTCCCCTGCTTCCTCGCAAGATAAAGTCTATGCTGATGAGCGATACCAGCCCCTCAGAAACGGTGGGCAGGCCTTTACTTCCGGCAAATCCGAAGTTATAGAGGTTCAGATAGGTCTTGGGCAGTATGATACTGATGGAATCTGCCTCGGGATGGTAGTTCCATTTAGAAAGGTCGGTGTCAATATATTCATCGGGCACGGCTTCAAAAAACATCTCTGTACCCATCCTGATTCCTCCCAGTCCGGAACCTCCGATGGCGGCATATACATTGAATAGCGAGGGTGTAAACGGTGCGCAGTCTTCCACAAAAGGCTGTCGCTCGATATTGCGTATTTCCTTGTCGCTGAAAGAGGGTGATTTCCCTTTTATAGTGTTTATTGCACTGATGTGTTTACTGATGATCACATACTGCTTCTTCATAAAACTGTCGTTGGCTGTGAATACAGGGCTCATATCCAGATAAAACTGTATGCCGACGAGCAATATGGTAAAGCCCACCAGGTTTGCCGCAATAAAACCGATGAATTGCAGCGGACTGATTTGCAGCCTGAGCAGTTTCCAGAGAATTTTGTGCATATTTTTTCTATAAAGATTTCTATTAACTGTGTATTAAAACCTAATTATAAGAAAAATGCTGGACATCAATTCATTCTTCCAACAGTTGAAAATCGAGTTGTTTGCGTTCGAGATTGGCGCGTGCCACACGGATGCGCACTTTGTCGCCCAAAGAATAGCGGTGGTGGTGACGACGACCTATAAGGCAGTAGTTGCGGTCGTCAAACTCATAGTAATCGTCTTGAAGGTCGCGCAAGGGAACCATTCCTTCGCATCCGTTTTCGGTAATCTCAACGTAAAGGCCGAATTCCGTGATGCCGCTGATCGTTCCGTCGAACTCCTGTCCCAATCTGTCGCCCATAAACTCTACTTGTTTATACTTGATACTGGCGCGCTCGGCATTAGCCGCTATTTGCTCCATGTCGGAACAGTGTTCGCACAGGTCTTCGTATTTTTTCTGGTTCACACTACGCCCTCCCTCGGCATAGCGTGTCAGTAGGCGGTGTACCATCGTGTCAGGATAACGGCGAATGGGAGAAGTGAAGTGGGTATAGTAGTCAAACATCAGGCCGTAGTGCCCTATATTGTGGGTAGAATAGCGTGCCTTCTGCATAGCGCGCAATGCCACGAGGGTAAGCAGGTTTTCTTCCTTACGGCCTTTTGCTTCTGTCATCAGTTTATTGAGGCTACGCGCCACTTCGCCCTTTGTTCCGTCGCTCTTCACACGATAGCCGAACTTCGATGCAAACATCTTGAGGTTTTCCATTCTTTCGGGGTCGGGAATGTCGTGAATACGATAGGGAAGTACTTTGGCCTTCGTACCTTTCCTCACTTTTCCCACACTCTCGGCCACACTGCGGTTGGCAAGCAGCATAAATTCCTCCACCAGTTTGTTGGCATCGCGGGCTATCTTCATATAGGTGCCGGTAGGATGTCCTTTTTCGTCGATGTCGAAACGTATTTCGGGGCGGTTGAAGTCTATACTGCCGTTGTGAAAACGGTTTTCGCGCAGGCGTTTAGCCAGACGGTTGAGCGTGATGAGTTCTTCGGCATATTCGCCCACAGGATGTTTAATGTTTCCCACTATTTCGGGATGATTTCCTGGCAGAAGCAGGTCGGATTCTGAGGCTTCTCCGTTTTGTTCGAGTATATCCTGCACCTCTTCGTAAGTAAACCGACGGTTGCTCCTGATTACGGTGTGCGCCAGATGCCAATGCCTCACATCGCCATTGCTGTTCATACGGAAAATGCAACTATACGTCAGTTTCTCTTCATCAGGACGGAGCGAACAGATGAAGTTGCACAGGCGTTCAGGAAGCATAGGGATGGTTCTATCGACAAGGTAGATACTTGTGGCACGGCGTTCGGCTTCCTTGTCTATAATGTCGCCTTCCTTCACATAGTGTGACACATCGGCAATATGCACACCCACTTCCCAGAGGTCATCGCCGAGGCGTCGCAGACTGAGTGCGTCGTCAAAGTCTTTTGCATCGTGTGGGTCGATGGTAAAGGTGGTGACATTGCGAAAATCCTCGCGACGACTGATTTCCTGTGGCGTTATACCGGGTTCTATCTGGTTGGCAGCCTCTTCTACCTTCTTGGGATATTCGTACGGCAGGCCGAATTCCACTAATATGGCGTTCATCTCGGCATCGTTTTCGCCGGTCTTACCCAATACATCCGTCACACGACCTATGGGGTTCTTGCTATCATCGGGCCACTCCACGAGGCGCACCACTACCTTGTCGCCATTTTCTGCACCTCCCATATAACGTTTCGGAATCACGATGTCGTTGGCCAATATACGGCTCTCGGTGATGAGAAATGCCAGGCCATGATCCACTTTCAGGCGTCCCACAAAGGTGTCCTGCTTGCGTTCCAGAATTTCCACCACTTCGGCCTCGCGTGCGTGTTTGCTACGACGGGCTAACAGGGTGATACGCACGCGGTCTCCGTCGAGGGCGTGATGGGCATTGCGGTCAAAAACCATTATAGGCTTTCCGCCGTCATCAGGTATGACGACATTTCTACCGTTCTGGCGGCGCTGGAACACTCCGTCAAGGGTTTGCGAACGTACTACGGCATGAAACAACCCGTCTGACGTAGCGGCTATATAGTCGTCCATAGCCATTTCATCCAATACGTCCATTGTGAGCAATTTCGCTGGATGCGTCTTTGCGGCTATCTCGTTAAAGACAGTTTTCAGCGTAAACGATTTCTTTGGATTGCTGTCAAATAAATCAAAGAGGCGGGAACGTATGTCGTTTTTGGTAAGTCTTGAACTTTTATTCTTTTTCATAGTATTTGTGGGTTGATCAAAAAATTTGGAATGAAATATAAACGAATTATTCTCCTAAAATCATCTGATACACATTCGTCTCACGCGCCTGAAAGCCCATACTCTGATACAGTTTGTTGGCCATCACACGTTGAGGTCGGGAGGTAAGCAGGATTTTCCTGGCACGTTTATTTTTTGCTACACTTATAGCATATCGTAGTAGCTTACGGGCATATCCGCGATGGCGGGCATTGCGGTCTATCACCACATCTTCTATCCAACACTTCGTTCCCGTTAGGCATGGTGCGAAGTTAAGTGTCAGCATCCCGCAGATATCGCGTGTTTCACTCCTTATAATATATATTTGGAGTGTGTCGTGTATAAATGCTGCGGCAGGAAGTACCTTTGGCGGAGCAGAAGAAAGTTGTGGCAGCAGGTTCAGTAATGCCTGCTGCACTTCGGGAGTGAGCATATCTGACGTCACACGCTCTATCACCGTATCATTATTGAGCGCGTCCAGCATTTGCCTTGCACTCGTGTTCTTACCACACGGTATCATGTCGGGAGTAATCTCGCAAAGCGGTTCCAAGACAAAGCGCCGTTCACTGATGCGCGGATGAGGCAGGGTGAGTGTAGATGTATGCCTTGTAACACCTTCTATATCGAGTATATCTATGTCTATCGTGCGATCGTGATAGACATTATCTACACTCTTCTGCGTTCTTCCCAGACTGCGCTCTATGTCCTGCGTGACTTGCAACAACTCTTCGGGAGCAAGACTTGTTTCGTAGCATGCAACAGCATTGAAAAAGGCGTTGTCAGACTGGAATCCCAACGGCTTCGTTTCGTAAAGCGAGGAACGGGATATAAGCACACAGCCATCAACGTCGTTGAGCGCGTTGATGGCTGTTTCGATATACCTATCTCTTTCGCCCAAGTTGGAACCGAAGGCTATGTAGGCAGTCATAATAATAAGTGATGCTATCAGTATGAGTTTCTAAAGTTCAGAAAACGATGTTCAAGGTATAATGAGCATGGCATCGCCGTAAGGACCGAATTTATATCCTTTCTTCACGGCTACTTCGTAGGCTTTCATCACATTCTCGTAGCCACCGTATGCCGTAGCCAGCATAATCTGTGATGTGACAGGAAGATAGAAGTTGCAAAGCATGGCATCGGCCACACTGAAGTCGTAAGGCGGATAAATAAACTTATTCGTCCATCCTTCGTAGGGTTTCATCACGCCCTGTGTGCCCACTACTGCTGTTTCGAGCGCACGTTGCACACTGGTTCCTATGGCTACAACCTTGTGTCCTCCGGCTTTTGCCTTGGCAACGGCAGCACAGCAACTCTCGTCCAGATACATCTCTTCAGAGTCGGTCTTGTTTTTAGAGAGATCCTCTACATCGGCACTCTGAAACTGACCTAATCCGCAATGGAAGGTAACGAAGGCTGTATCTATGCCATGAATTTCCATACGCTTCATAAACTGACGGGAGAAGTGCAGACCTGTGGCAGGAACAGTCACGGCTCCTTCGTTTTTGGCAAAGATAGTCTGATAACGCTCCAAGTCTTCCTCTTCGGTATCGCGGGCTATATAGCGGGGAAGCGGGGCTTCACCCAGGGCATAGAGGTTTTTCTTGAATTCATCGTGGTCGCCTTCATAGAGGAAGCGGAGGGTACGTCCACGGTTCGTGGTATTGTCTATGACCTCGGCTACAATCATTTCGTCTTCGCCGAAAAAGAGTTTGTTTCCGATACGGATTTTACGTGCCGGATCGACGATGACATCCCAAAGGTAGAAATCGGGATTGAGTTCTCGCAGAAGGAACACTTCGATGCGGGCACCGGTTTTTTCCTTGTTAGCATAGAGACGTGCCGGAAAGACTTTTGAATCGTTGAATACGAAAAGGTCGTGTTCATCGAAGTATTTGAGCAAATCAATGAAATGTTTGTGCTCTATCTTGCCTGTCTTGCTATGAAGCACCAACATACGGCTCTCGTCGCGGTGGGGAGCAGGATAAAGTGCAATGCTATCCTTCGGCAGGTTGTACTTGAATTGTGATAGTTTCATGCTATATTTTATTATATTCTATTTACTGATTATTTCTTTCCGAAATGTCGGAGATTTATTCGGTCGGTTTCTTTTGGTTTTCCGTATCCTTGACAATTTCTATGGTATCTACCCATTTTTCAAAGTCGTCGTAACTGGCAAAGCAGTCTTCTACACGGATATCGCCCACTCTGGTGCGGCGAAGTGAGGTGAGATAGGCACCGCTGCCGAGAGCCTGACCGATGTCGCGGGCCAAAGCGCGGATATAGGTGCCTTTGCCACAAACCACACGGATGCGCAGGTCGGTAGGACTATATTCCAGCAGTTCTATCTCGTCTATCCTGACAGGTTTGGCCTTCAAACGGACGTCACTTCCATTGCGGGCAAGTTTATAGGCACGTTTACCATCTATATTGCAGGCCGAAAAGAGCGGAGGCTCCTGCATAATGTCGCCTTCAAAAGACTTCAAGACGCGTCTCACGGCCTCTTCGGTGATGTGGTCGGTAGGAAAGGTGGCATCCTCTGGGTGCTCCATATCGAAACTGGGAGTAGTGGCACCTAACCGCACACCGGCAATATATTCCTTGGTGTGTTGTTGCAGTTCTGTGATGCGCTTCGTGGCTTTTCCCACACAGATGACTTCAACTCCCGTAGCAAGTGGGTCGAGTGTGCCGGCATGTCCCACTTTGAGGCGTTTCATGCCTGTCTTGCGCGACAATAGCCAGCGTACCCGCGACACGAGATAGAACGAGGTGCGACGATAGGGCTTGTCAAAGCCCAATACGTAGCCTGCCTTGAAATCTATTACTTCAGACATTCCGTAACCAATATCGCTACAGCGACAATAGCGCAGTAATATGCGAAATAGATGAGTTTACCCTTGCGTACTATGCTAATCATCCACTTACAAGCCACAACACCTGATACAAAAGCGGTGAAGAAGCCTACTAAAAGCGGAAGCATTTCGATGCTTCCCATCACGCTCTCCATACCGTCTTTCATTCCTTTGACGATGTCGAGCAATGCCTCGCCAAGAATAGGAGGTATCACCATGAGGAAGGAGAATTGTGCCATCTGACTCTTCTTATTACCCAGGATAAGACCTGTTGCAATAGTAGAACCCGAACGGCTGAGGCCAGGAAGTACGGCAAGTGCCTGAGCCAGACCTATTATGAAGGCATCGCGCATGGAAATGTTTTCCTTTACACGCGGTTTGGCGTAGTAGGAGAAAGCCAGCAACGCTGCGGTAACAAGCAGGCAGCAACCTACGATGAGTAGTCCTGAACCAAAGATTTCCTCTACGGTATCTTTGAAGAATACTCCCACGATGCCGATAGGTATCATCGATATAACGATATTCAGCACATAGCGCTGTTCATCATTCAGGCGGTTAAGTCCCGTTCCCTGCGACAATGGCTGGAATGTACCGCGAAGCAGTTTGGCTATCTCGCTCCAAAGCACCACTAAGGTACTCAAAACCGTAGCCACATGCACAGCAACGGTAAACATCAGGTTGTCTTCGCCATCTTGTATACCAAGCAAAGCAGATCCAATCGTCAAATGTCCGCTGCTACTCACGGGAAGATATTCTGTCAGCCCTTGTACAAGGCCCAGGATAAAGGTATCTAAACAATCCATGTCTGTAATAATTTCTTGTAGTTCTTTTTATCATTATTTCGTCATAACGGAATGACGGTATAACGGTATTACGAAAATTTTTTATTCTTTAGGAGTTCTTTTCGGAAAGAGGATAGCCACTATCATAAACAAATAACCGAAAAGGCACACCACAGGAGCCACGCGGATGCGGGTAGAACTGAAAATGTCGGGATTGAAGGCATCACTTGTGGAGCCGGAACCTGACATAAGCACCATACCGATAATGACGATAGCCATACCGATGGCTAACAGGATGAAATTAAGTTTTCCGAATGCAAATTCGTTTTTCATATTGTCGTTTTTTTATTAGTTCTTACGAAAAATCAACTCATATATATCTTAGAACTCCGCATACGCAGGTATTTATTCACGGAGAAATAGGCACAAACCGTAGTAAGCAGGATGCCACATACGAAAACGGCTACCAATGGTATGGCTGCTTCGACAGGTGACAGAAGCGTGGACAGGAAGATGTCCTGCTGTACGAAGAGGTGCAGTCCCAAACCGATAATGCCATCGGCAATCAGCGCTGCAATCAGTCCGATGCGACATGCACGCCACATAAACGGACGACGGATATAACTACGCTTGGCTCCTACCAGTTTCATCGTATTGATAGAGAAACGCCGTGCATAAATGCTCAGACGAATCGTATTGTTGATGAGTGCAAAACTGACAAACGTCAGCAACAATGCCGTAATGAGCAGGATAAGTCCGATGAGTGGAATCCAATAGTTCACATCGCGCATCACATCGCTCGGATAGTAGATATCCGTCACGCCATGCATCTGCATAATGCCGGGAACAAACTTGGAAAGACTGTCCTGATTGGCATATTCTGCCTTTAAGAAAGCCTCGAACTCGGCTGGAACAGGACTGCTGCCCACATAATCCTCCGGACGTTCCTTCAAGGCTTCGGCAAGTTCCTGTGTACCCTTTTCCTTTGAGATATAATTGGTATATCTGACGAACGGCAACTGCCTGAGTTGCTGCTGCACTGCATAGAGTTGCTTAGTATTCAGAGTATCGCTCACCATCACTTCGAGAGCGAAGTTCTCGCGCAAAGAACGGCTGAAGTTATAGGTAACTATATAGAAGGAAATCACCGTACCCAGCAGCAGTAGCACCAAAGTAGTGCTGATGCACGAAGTAAATGAACTGAATAGCCCTGTAGTACGCTTTTTGTTTGTCATCATAAAGGTATATTATAAAGTCTAAGCACCCAAACGGGCGCACTATTCGCAAATTTACGGCAAAAATACAAATTTATACCGAAATAAACGCATTTCACTTATTTTTTTAAGAAAATAAGAAGGAAATAACTTCCCTGTAATAATTTTATTTCTGTGGAAAAGTACAAGAAAAAAGGGCATATCCTTTCGGACATACCCTTTTTCAGTTTTGTTGTATCTTCTTTTTACTTTTCGTCAGCCGATGCTACGATGCGTTTGCGGTTAAGCAGACGATAGGCGATGGGGGCTGCGAGGAAGATAGATGAAAGTGTGCCGAAGATGACACCTAAGATCATGGCGAACGAGAAGGAGCGGATGCTGTCGCCGCCAAGGAAGAAGATACAGAGGAGTACCAGCATGGTTGTGGTAGAGGTGGTGATGGTACGCGTCAATGTGCTGTTCAAAGAGTCGTTGAACAACTGGCGTGTGGGACGTGTAGGATAGAGTTTCAGGAACTCACGCACACGGTCGAAGATTACCACCTTGTCGTTGATAGAATAACCGATGGCTGTCAGCACAGCACCGATAAAGGTCTGATCTACCTCCATTGAGAATGGCATCCATCCCCAGCATACGGCGTACATTCCAATGATAAACAGAGTATCGAGAATCAATGCTCCGATAGAACCGATAGAGAATGCTACGTTGCGGAAGCGGAAGAGGATGTAGAGGAAGATAGCCACGATAGCGAGTGCTACACTGATGATAGCGCCGCGAACCATGTCGGCAGCAACTGACGGACCTACCTTCTGTGCCGAAACGATGGAGCCACCTGTGTGGTTATCACGGTCTTTGAAGGTGTTATAGTCGGCCTTGATGAGGTTTGCCTCGTGCAAAGCGCTCCAGATGAGTTGCTCTATCTCCTGGTCTATGCTTTCGTCGTCGTTATCTATCTTATAAGTGGTGCTGATACGCACTGCCTCGTTGTTTGTGGTGACAATGCTCAGAGCAGTAGCCGAAGCTGTCGGATCGGCTGCCTTAACCTTAGCATCTACTACGTCTTCTACAACCTGGCGGTCGATACCTTTCTGCTCAAATTCGATAACGAAGTTACGACCTCCCTTGAAGTCGATACCACGTGAGAGGCCACGACCTACGAGGAAGCCAATAAATACGATGGCAAGGCAAGCGTAGATGACAAATGTCTTTTGCGACATTTCCATGAACTTCACTTTGGTATTTGTCAGGAAGTCTTTGAACAGTTTCGTGGTGAAAGTAATGCCCAGCCATTTGTCGCGGTTCATAAAGTGCTCGAAAACGATACGTGTGAGCCATACAGCGGTGAAGAATGAGCATACGATACCAATTCCTGTCGTCAAAGCGAATCCGCGGATAGGACCTGTACCGAAGTTGTAAAGGATGAGCGCAGTAATGATACTGGTTAAGTTAGAGTCGAAGATAGCAGAGAAAGCGTTGCTGTAACCTTCGCTCAGTGCAGTCTTGATATTCTTTCCGGCTCTCAGTTCTTCCTTGGTACGCTCGAAGATCAACACGTTAGCATCGACGGCCATACCGAGCGAAAGTACCATACCGGCAATACCACTCATGGTTAAAGCGGCTTGATATGAGATCAAGATACCGAAGGTGAAGAAGAAGTTGAGAATCAAAGCGCCGTTAGCCACCATACCAGGGATGAATCCGTAAGTGAGGCACATGTAAATCATCAACAGTACGAAAGCCACGATAGAAGCTGTGAAACCAGCACGGATAGATGCTTCACCGAGAGACGGACCTACGGTTTCTTCCTGCACAATCTTAGTGGGAGCAGGCATCTTACCGGAGTTGAGCACTGTAGCAAGGTCGCGTGTGTCATCGGTGGTGAAGCTTCCGCTGATTTGCGTATTACCGCCGTTGATTTCGCCCTGCACGTTTGGTGCGCTGTATACATATCCGTCAAGAACGATGGCTACCTGACGTTTGTCTTCGTTGAAGGCTTTCTTAGTCATCTGTGCCCATTCGCGACTTCCGCTTGTTGTCATCTGCATGCTGACAATAGGACGGTGATATTGGTCGAAATCGTCTTTTGCATTGGCTATCACCTCACCCTGCATGGTGGGTTCGCCTTTTTCGTTGGCATGAAGTGCATAGAGTTCGAACATGTTGTTACCCAGACGGTCTGAAGGTTTCACACCCCAGTAGAGGCGCAAGTCCTTCGGCAGAATCTGACGAGCCACTTCGCTGTTGATGATGGCATTTACGGCAGCCGTATCAACGGCACGGGCTACACCTACGATACAGTAGTCGGGTGAAACAACCTGTCCCTGAATCAGTACACTGTATAAGGGGTGTGAAGCATCGCCGGCAGCCTCTTCCTTCTTAGCGGCGGGAGCAGCCTGAACAGCGCTGTCGCCTTCAGCAGTTGCTGTGGCTGCGGTGTCAGCCACTACGGTCTCACCTTTCAGGAATTGGGCATAGCGTGCATCGAGGTCGTTCAAAGCCTGACTAATTTCCTTCAGACGGTAGGTATGCCAGAGTTCCAGATTGGCACTTCCCTGCAACAGTTTGCGCACACGTTCCGGTTCTTTGATACCAGGCATTTCTACCATGATCTGACCTACCTGTCCACGACCTTTCAGGATCTGGATGTTAGGTTGTGCCACACCGAAACGGTCTATACGGGTGCGTACCACTTCATTGGAGTTAGCCACAGCCATTTCCACCTGCTTGTTCAGGGCAGAACGAACATCGTCGTCGCTGGAACTGTAGGTGATGCCGTTATCTTTGAGGTTTGTGGCAAAGATACCGCCCAGTTTTCCCTTACCATTCTTTTCCTGATAGGCTTTCACGAAGAGTTCTACGAAATCACCGTCACCGGCTTTCTGACCCTTCTGTGCTGTTTGAATGGCGGCGAGAACGGCGGGGTCTTCTGCGCTTTCACCTGCTAAACTCTTAACTACATCGGGCAGACTTACTTCGAGAATGACGTTCATACCGCCTTCCAGGTCAAGTCCAAGTCCGATTTGCAGTGATTGACAGTCTTTCAAAGTCTTCCACAGGTACACTTTTTCATTCATCATTGAATCCAAGTATGCCCGTGCAGCGATGGCACTGTCTTGCTGTGCACGACTTTTGTCTGTGGCCTTAGCCATAGCAGCCAAGCCTATCTTTTCGGCTTCTTGGTTGTAGTGACGTGTCACAAATGAGAAGCTTAAGTAGAAAAGACAAATCAATGTGAGTGCTGCAGCAATGAATTTTACAAATCCTTTGTTTTGCATTTTCTTGATAAGTTATTTATTATTATTTTGTTCAAATCTAACGGCTACCGCTGTCAAAAGAGCAGGGTTTTTACCCACTGCACAAGGGATTTTTGTGCGGTGAGGCCATTTTTAGCGTGCAAATATAGTGAATATTTATCACTTACGCATCGTTATGCCCTGTTTTTTTGCGAAATACGTGCAAAATACCCTTCCAAATACCTACTCTTATCTGGTCTATGAGTACTCCGCAGAGGTAAACAGCCACAACGAAACCCACGAAGGCGAGTAAGCAAACCATACCGTCGCAGCGGTGGAATATATCCTGCACAATCCGATTGAAATATCCTTTGATAATCGGATTCTCATGGAACAAATAGACGGCAAAACTACCTGCTGCCAAGAAGTTGATGACTTTACTCTGAATATTCAACCGACTGAAGAAAAGCAACAGGCACACTGCGCCGGAAATAGTCAGGGGCGATACATAACTGTTCATCACATGCCACCAGTTTACGCCATGACGCATCCAGTAGGAGCCTGGCAGACTGATGATGGCAGCGATAACGAATGTCAAGGCGAGGTATATCCATTTGTTTTGTCCAAACAATCGCGGATAATTGGCGCCATAAAGTCTGATATATCGGGCCAACAAATACAAACCTATGAACGAAAGGGCGGAATATCCGCGCGAAATCTCGGCTACTGTGGCTCCGGGATACCATGCCAGGAGTGTCTGAAAGAGATAGAAGACGCACAATACCATTAGGTGCTGCCGTTTTCCGGCATGTTCCACAAAGACGTTGAGTACAGGACTGAGGAGAAACAAGAAGAGGTAGGATTTCACAAACCATCCGCCACGACGCAGGAAGAGGGCCTGCAAAATGTACTTGTTGTCGAGGTTAATCATACCCAAGGCTACCAACGTAAAATAGATGGCTACCCAGATAAACAGACATTGGAATACGAATTTGAATAATCCCTGCCATTTGAAACGTATGCCGAACCATCCGGAAATAAGTACGAAGGCATCTACGGAATAGTAGAAGTAAGACATGAAGTATTCGCGCCAAAGGTTCATTCCTAAGTCACCACTGCATATAGGTTCCTTGGCAAAAGGCCAACCCAGGGCTGCATTCAGATGTATGCCTATAATCATCATCATGGCAGCGATGCGCAGCAGTTCTATGTTGGATTGTCTTTGTTTAGGCATGAGTTCTTTATAATATATTTAAAAGGAGTATCTTCAACTTTCCAAGATATTTATCTGTTAGTGCTGTAAACGTTGAACTCTTCCGGCATTACACAAGATGGGCTTCCTGATTGGCTTTTTCTACGGCGGCATGGAGTTCGTTTCTCCGTTCGGAGTAGAGGCTATACAGGAGTTTTCCGTTTTTCTCGCTTTGTTCTTTGGTGAATTGGTTGTTCCAAATGCGCATACCGCCGGTGCTGAGTGATTTGAATCGGGCAGGATACCAACCCACTTGGAGACCGCAGAGCCAGGCGCGGGCACATATTTCGTAGTCGTCAAACTGGAAGGGGGCAAACCTGAAGTCTATGTGTTTCAGGTGCTGCTTGTAAAGGTCGCGCCTGATCCACATCGGAGCACGATTGACAGCCGTAACGAAGCAGAAGTCTTTCTCTTTGCCTTCGGCGTGGGTTTGGTCTTTACCGCCATGCGCCCATTGCCTGTCGTCCTCGAAAGCGATGTCCAGTCCGCCTTTTCCACCGAGTATCACCATCTTGGGATATTTCTCAAAGAGTTCCACGGCACGTTCCATCCATTCCGTTCCGTCTATGTCGTCATCATCTTGTATAAGTGCCACATAGCGCCCGTTAGCAAAGCGCAGACATTTGTCATAGGTGATATTTTCATACAAATCGTTGGCACGAACCAGAAATTCATTGGCTCCGGTGAGGGCTGCCGCCAACCTTTGAGTGTGTTCTGCACTGCTGCCGTCGTCTATGACGATAATTTCCAGGCGTTCGTGCCCGTATTCCCGCAGTTTGGGCAGGATATGGGCTATCTGCACACTTTTGTTGTGCGACTGTATGACGACACTCACGGTAGGTTCTTTGGTATATCCACCGCCGTGGGCCAACCACGTAGCATAACTCTTTTGTTTCACCAAACCCTGATTACGTTTCATCAGGGCTCCTTTTATCTTTTCAAATAATAAGGTCAGCATATTCGTGCAAATAACTTTTAGGGTAGTTCTAAAAATTAGGTTTTAAAATTTTGTGAAGCTTTTTTTGGTCTGTATGCTTTTTCAATCTTTTTGGCGCCATTGTCTTTAATTCCTTGAACCATAGCTTGCTATGCTTCTGCGGCATTAAAAACAAAATCACTCAAAAATCTTTGAAAAATCAAAACAGCCTAATTTTTAGAACAACCCTTTATAAGGAAATAATAGTGTAATCTCCGGCCTCTTCCGTGAGGAATGTCTGAATGTCGCCTGTAGCGAGGGGTTGATTGGTAAAAGTGATGTCTGCCTGCGCTGTCTCGAGTGTTACTACGGCACTTTCTATGCCGGGCATGGCATTAAGGGCGCGTTCCACGTGGCGACGGCAGTTTTGGCACATCATTCCTTCTACTTTGTAAGAATAAATGGGTTTCATAGGGTGTGTATTTGTTGTTTTACTTGTCGTATTTTGGGTTGTCACGCTTTTCTGAGTAGTAGTATAGGATGTTTTGAAGGTTCGCAGGCGGAGGCTGTTCATCACCACGCATACACTACTCAGTGCCATACACAGAGCACCGGTTACAGGGCTTACCATTCCTGTTGCAGCGAGGGGAATGGCTATGATGTTATAGAAAAATGCCCAGAACAGGTTCTGACGAATGGTTGTCACGGTCTTGCGACTGAGTGTCACGAAACTTGCTGCGGCACGCAGGTCGGTATGCATCAATACGGCCTTGGCGGTTTGCATGGCTACGTCGCTACCCTGTCCCATGGCGAGGCTCATGTCGGCAAGTGCCAGCGCTGCGCTGTCGTTGATGCCATCGCCAATCATACATACCGACTTACCTTCGTTTTTCAGGCGTTGCACCATATTATGTTTGCCCTGCGGTGTCATTTCGGCCTGCCAATGGTCTATGCCTGTGGCTTTTGCCGTTTCTTCGGTGCGCCAGGGTTTGTCACCGCTGAGCAACCACACCGTAAGTCCCATATTCTTAAACATCTTCACGGCTTCGGCGCTGCTTTCTTTTAGGCGATCTCTCTGTTGGTCGTGGTCGAAGCGTCCGTCAAAGCCGCCTTCTGTCAGAGTTCCTGTCTTGTCGAGCAATATGTCGGTGGTTTTCACCATTGCCTCGAAACTATCGGCATCTTTCACCAGCACTCCGCCCTGTAATGCCCTGCTTAATGCTACGGTAATGGCAGTTGGTGTGGCCAGTCCCAAAGAACACGGGCAGGCTATGATGAGTACGGTAATCATGCAGCGCAATCCTGTGTACCAGTCACCTTCTTTCGAAAAAAGTCCCCACGATACAAGGGTGATGAGCGACAGTATGATAACAGTAGGCACGAAGATTCCTGCCACACGCTCGGCCATCTGCTGAATGGGCGCTGTCTTTCCGGCTTGTCGCACCAGTCGAATAATGTTCCCCAGTTCTGTGGCATCACCGGTACGCTCTGTGCGGATGGTGATACTTCCTTCTTTACATTCCGTACCTGCAAACACCTTATCGCCCATCGCTTTCTTTACCCAAGCGGGTTCTCCCGTCAGCATACTCTCGTCTATCATCGCCGTACCTGCCGTCACGATACCGTCGGTGGCGATACGCTCTCCTTTTTCTGTGCGGATGATATCACCCTCACGTATCTCTTCGATGGAAATGGCGACAAACTTACCGCCAACCTCTTTCATAACGGTTTCGGGTGGCAATTTCATCAAGGCCCGAACAGCACTATTGGTGTCGCGCTTGGCACGGGCTTCGAGCCATCGGCCCATCAGGATAAACGTCACGATGCCGGCGGTGGATTCAAACCAGAAACCGGTGCCTTCAGGTGCAGGAAAAAACAGGTTTAGCGTGGAATAGATGTATGCTACGCCTGTTGAGATGGCAACCAAGGCATCCATTCCCAACTGCCTATGCCACAACTGGCGGCAGGCGTTCACAAAGAAGGCGCTGCCCAACACAAAGACAAAGGGCGTGGCCATTATCCACAATATCCACGGAGTCCAAATCAGGTTCATGCCCCACATACCGAGGCACATCATAGGAATAAATAGTAGGAAGGCAACTATGGTGCGACGTTGCATACTTTTCAGATGTTGCTGCTCTTGTGTCTCCGTCTTACCGAAGCGTTTTTCGCTGATGATAAGTTTATAACCGATGTCATGTACCGCTTTCTGCAAATCCTGCGGCGAACACGTGGCATCGTCAAAGACTACCGTTGCCGTATTGTCACTTAGGTTTACTTCTGCCTGCACCACACCGTCTTGACGGCGCAGTGTCTTTTTTACAGTCAGGGCACACGTAGCACATGTCATCCCCACTACCGGATATGTATGCGTTTGTTGCACGAGAGGGCAAAATTACTAAAAACGAGAGAAATGAAAAAGTAAGAGTTGTTTTACTTTCTCATTTCCGAGTGCCGACAAATTTCGGTGAAGCCAAAATTACTAAAAACGAGAGAAATAAAAAAGTAAGAGTAGTTTTACTTTCTCATTTTCGAGTGCTGACAAATTTCGGTGAAGCCAAAATTACTAAAAACGAGAGAAATGAAAAAGTAAGATTATTTTTACTTTCTCATTTATAGGCAACCCTTTCCTTTTTAGGCGGACTTCGCCCTTGAAATTATATTTAGAATTCCTGGTTTATAATTCATTTTTACAATGATTCTAAATAAAATTTTTAGGGTTGTTCTAAAAAATTAGGCTGTTTTGATTTGCTTACACTCTCTATACGTTTGTTCCTGCAAC
>CAMVJO010000051.1 GCA_947167835.1 uncultured Prevotellaceae bacterium | reverse complement strand
GTTAATAAAACATAAATATTCTCCAATTATTTGGATAGCAACATAGAAGAATTATGTCGCAAATTGCAGAGAATCTGAAATCGGTACTGGCCGAAATTCCGCACAATGTGCAGTTGGTAGCGGTATCCAAGTTTCATCCGGCAGAACATCTGATGCAGGCCTATCAAGCGGGCGCACGGGTGTTCGGCGAAAGCCGTGTGCAGGAATTATGCGAGAAGAAGCCTTTGCTGCCCGAGGACATCGAGTGGCATTTCATAGGCCATTTGCAGCCTAACAAGGTGAAATACATTGCGCCCTTCATCTCTCTTATTCATGCCGTAGATACGCCCAAACTGCTGAAGGAGATTGACAAGCAGGGACGTCGTGTCGGGCGCCGTATTCCCTGCCTGCTGCAACTGCACGTGGCACAGGAGGAGACCAAATTCGGCTTCTCTATTGACGAACTCCTGGAATTTATGGAGAGTGGCGTATGGCGCGAATACGATGGCGCGCAAATCGTGGGAATCATGTGCATGGCCTCGAATACGGACGACGAAAATCAGATTGATGCAGAGTTTGAAAAGGCTGCCGAGACCTTCTGCCAAATTAAGAACGAATATTTCCAGCAGGACGACGAATTCTGTATCCGTTCCTGGGGCATGAGCGACGATTTCCCCATTGCCCTGCGCCACGGTAGCACACACGTGAGAATCGGCACACGCATTTTCGGCCCGCGCGAGTACTGATTTTTCATCTATTCCCCATCATCCTAACTTCGCAGCACATCAAACGATGTTTCTGCGAAGTTTTTTCATTCTCTTCACGTTGAGAAAATATTCTCTACGCGTTGAGAAAACATTCTCCTCGCGATGAGAAAGTTTTCTCTTCGCGAGGAGAAAATCCGTAACCACATATTTGCACTTCCAAAATGTTGGCGTTTGGCTACTAAATTGGAAGTACAATAAACTTTGTGGCACTTCTCTCCAAAGATGTCCCTTGTATTCAGCATTTCAAGTTATGCTTTGCAGTCCAAGAAGGACGAAATATGCACTACGACAAGCGTTTTTCGAGGCAAATGACATATAGCACGGATTTTTTTCGTATTTTTGCCGCGAATTATATCTTATATAGATTTTTCTGTATTGAACAGACAAAAGATATTATGCAACTGAAATATCTTTCCGACATAAACTGGCCTTCCGACCTACGAAAACTACCTGTCGAAGCACTTCCCGATGTTTGCAACGACTTACGGGCAGACATCCTGGAGGAACTGGCCGTGAATCCAGGACATCTGGCCTCTTCGCTGGGTGTGGTGGAACTGACCGTGGCCTTACACTATGTTTTCGACACGCCCTACGACCGTATCGTATGGGACGTGGGACATCAAGCCTACGGACATAAGATTCTCACGGGACGACGCAAGGAATTCTATACCAATCGCAAAAAGGGCGGCATACGTCCTTTCCCTTCCCCCGACGAAAGCGAATATGATACGTTCACTTGCGGACACGCCAGCAACTCTATCAGCGCTGCCCTCGGAATGGCGGTTGCTGCCCACCAGAAAGGAGAACAGAAGCGCCGAATAGTCTGCGTCATTGGCGATGGTGCCATGAGCGGCGGCCTGGCTTTCGAGGGTTTGAACAACGCCAGCGAAAGTCCTAACGACATGCTCATCATCTTGAACGACAACAACATGAGCATAGACCGCTCGGTTGGCGGAATGAAGCACTATCTGCTGCATTTGCACACCAGTAGCACCTACAATAGAATGAGGTTTCGCGCAGCACGTACGCTGACGAAATGGGGACTTATGGACGACCAGCGCAGACGTAGCATATTGCGATTCAACAATGCGCTGAAATCGCTCCTTACCAAGCAGCGAAACATCTTTGAGGGTATGGATATCCGCTATTTCGGCCCTACAGACGGACACGATGTCGTAGAACTGGTGCGGGTGCTCCGCGAAATCAAGGAAATGGCCGGACCTAAACTCCTGCATATCCACACCACCAAGGGAAAAGGCTACAAACCTGCCGAACAAGCTGCCACCATCTGGCACGCGCCAGGCAAGTTCAACGTGGAAAGCGGTGAACGTATTGCCGAAAAGCAGGGAGAAACGTGCCCGCCTAAGTTTCAGGACGTGTTTGGCGAAACCCTTGTGGAACTGGCTCAGCAAAACGAACGCATAGTGGGCATCACGCCTGCCATGCCTACAGGATGCTCCATGAATATGCTGATGGAAGCCATGCCAAACCGAGCCTTCGACGTAGGAATAGCCGAGGGACATGCCGTAACCTTTGCCGGAGGATTGGCAAAAGAGGGCATGATTCCGTTTTGCAACATCTATAGCGCCTTTGCCCAGCGCTCCTACGATAATATCATACACGATGTAGCGATGATCCGCCTGCCCGTAGTCTTTTGTTTCGACCGTGCAGGATTGGTGGGCGAAGACGGACCGACACACCACGGCATTTTCGACATGGCGGCGCTCCGTCCTGTGCCCAACCTGACTATTGCCTCGCCATACGACGAGTGCGAACTGCGCAGGCTGATGTACACAGCGCAACTGCCGGACAAAGGCCCGTTTGTCATACGCTATCCGCGAGGTAGCGGCCGGCTGACGGAATGGAAGTGCCCACTCGAAGAAGTTCCCGTAGGCAAAGGCCGCATCATAAGCGAGGGATATCTCATTGCCGTGCTCAGCATCGGTCCTATCGGCAACATCGTGCAGGATGCCCTGAACCTCTGGCGCGAAAAAGCCGCACCCGAATTGCAGGAGCAAGGCATAGCACACTATGACATGCGCTTCCTGAAACCTATCGACCAGGAAATACTGCAAAGCGTAGGCGAACGTTTCAAACACGTCATCACAATAGAAGACGGCGTGCGCAACGGCGGACTGGGCAGCGCAGTATTGGAATATATGAACGACCATTTCGACCGTCCGCCACATGTTTACCGCATGGGCATAGGCGACAGTTTTGTTCCCCACGGCACAGTGGCCGAAGAACGCGAGATGGTAGGCATAGATGCCGCATCCATTCTGAAACTCATCGAGGAAATTCTGGCCAAGTCATAGGAAAGAAACAGTAGCCGGAGACATTCAAAAAACATTCTCGGGACAACCCCTGATTTCCCGAACTTCCACAACAAATACATCAACCATGAAAATCGTAATAGCAGGTGCAGGAGCCGTAGGAACACACTTAGCACGCCTTCTGGTGCAGGAAAACCACGACATCACCCTGATAGACGAAAAGCCCGAGCGACTTGAAACCATTAGCAACCTGGACATTATGACTGTCGTAGGGTCGCCGCTCTCTATCATCACACTCAAAGATGCCGGAGCAGGACGGGCTGACCTTTTCATAGCAGTAACGACCGACGAAGCCCACAACCTGACCTGTTGCATCCTGTCTAAGAAACTGGGTGCCAAGAAAACCGTAGCACGCGTGGACAATCCTGAATTTACACAGGATGCCGAACGCGCTTTCTTCAAGGAAATAGGCGTGGAGTCTATCATCTATCCCGAAAGACTGGCAGGAAAAGAGATCATGTCGCTCATCAAACGCAGTTGGATACGCTTCTGGTGGGAAGTCCAGAACGGAGCACTCGTCATTCTCGGCGTAAAAGTGAGAGCCGGCGCCAGTATCATCGGCGATGGCCAACCTATCAAAGCTATCTGCGGACCTGACGCACCTTTCCACATAGTAGCCATCAAGCGCGGCACAGATACCATCATCCCGGGCGGCGATGATCGCGTGGAAGACGGCGATGTGGTATATTACATGACGACTCCCGACTACGTGCAGCACATTCGCGAAATTTCCGGCAAGGAAGACTATCCCGATGTGCGCAATGCCATCATCATGGGAGGCAGCGACACAGCAATAGAGGCGGTTCAATTTATGCCAGACTACATGCGTATCAAAATAATTGAGCCGGACAGCCAGCGTTGTGCTTTGCTAAATCAACTTATCCACAATCCGAATGTCATTATCATACACGGAGATGCCAGCGATATAGACCTTCTTGAAGATGAGAACATACAACACGCAGGCGCCTTCGCAGCATTGACAGATAGTGCCGAGAAAAATATTCTTGCCTGCCTCGAAGCCCGACGTCAAGGCGTGAAAAAAACGATTGCCATCGTAGAAAATACAGATTACATCTCAATGGCCGAAAGTTTGGACATCGGTTCTATAATAAACAAGAAGAACTTTGCCGCAAGCCACATCTACCGCATGATGTTGAAGCGCGACGTGGAAAGTGTGAAGAGCCTGACAGTAGCAAGTGCCGACGTTGCAGAACTTACTGCTACGGAAGGAGCCAAAATCACACGCAAAAAAGTGCGCGACCTCGGCCTACCGTCTTATGTCTCGCTTGGCGGACTGATTCGCAACGGCAAAGCCATTCTCATTAACGGTAACACGCAGATTCAGGCCGGCGATACCGTCGTAGCCTTCTGTCTAACAGGATATTTGAAGAAACTTGAACGCTTTTTCTGAATAGGAATCACAAAGGAATGGCGCAGGATTTTCAAGATTTGGCAAGGTAACGCCATAGATCCCTGATATCTTTTTCGCTTTCCCTGGAATTCCTATCTAAACGATTATGTTAAATATACGTATCATCTTCCGAAGCATCAGTCAGGTCTGCCTAATAGAAACCTTCATGCTGATCATTGCTATTGGTGCAGGCTTGTTCTATCGTGAGACGTCACTAATGCACCTTATCATCCCAGCAATAGTTGCTTTCACGCTGGGATGCTTGCTGATGTATGCTTCACGAGGCGAACGCGGCAAACTAACACGGCGTGACGGCTATTTCACAGTGGCTGTCACCTGGGTAATTGTTTCTATCATCGGGGCATTACCATTTATCCCCTTCAGTCACGGAAGATTGAGCATAGCATTTTTTGAAGCCTTCTCGGGATTTACCACTACTGGCTGCACGGCCATAGCCTTCCCCGAACTTCTGCCACATTCCCTGCTCTTCTGGCGTTCTTTCATGCATTGGCTGGGCGGTTTGGGTATCGTATTCTTCACTATTGCCTTGCTACCATCCATTAAGGGCGGTGCCGTCAAACTTTTCGCGGCAGAAGCCAGTGGTTTGAACTCAGGAAAACTGCATCCGCGCATCAGAACTACAGCACGCTGGATATGGAGTATTTATATCAGCCAGACTATTCTCTGCACGACCGCCTTGTTTTTAGCGGGAATGGGAGGTTTCGATGCCGTAAACCACGCTATGTCCACGGTTGCCAGCGGCGGATTTTCTACTTACTCAGATAGCATCGGGCACTTCAATTCTGCTGCAATAGAATGGGTGGAAATTTTCTTTATGTTCCTCTCCGGCATCAACTTCACCCTACTCTACTACGTTTTCATCAAGCGTCATTTCAGAGAACTGCCTAAGAATGGTGAGTTGCGGGCATATACGAGTTGTGTCATCGGCGTATTTCTCTTTGTATGCGCATGTCTGTTGGTAAATGTGGGACTTTATGGTTTCAACTTCCGCCAGATTCTGTTCCAGGTCGTATCTATGTTTTCCACTACTGGATTTGTCACCACAGAATACACGGCATGGCCTTTTGTTGCCCTCATCGTTTTCTTTGTCTTCGCTCTTATCGGTCCTATGGCCGGTTCAACGGGCGGTGGCATCAAGATGCTGCGCGTTGTCACGGCATGGAAACTCATGGTGAACGAGTTCCGTCATATTCTCCACCCACGCGCCATACTTCCCGTCAGGATGGGCGAACATACCGTAAGCGAAAATCTCATTCGCACGATATTTGCCTTTTTCACCCTGTACCTTTTGAGTATTCTCCTGGCGATGACTGTATTTTTGCTCATGGGACTTCCCATGCTCGACGCATTTGGCGTTTCGGCCTCCATGCTTAGTAATATCGGGCCCGCCATTGGTCATTCTTTCAACTCACTAACGAGTTTCGATATACTGCCTGATGCAGGTTTGTGGTTCTCTTGCATTCTGATGCTGGCAGGTCGTTTGGAATTATTCGTAGTCATCCTGCCGTTTATCCCGTCTTTCTGGCGCGAGGACTGAAACATTTCTATTTATCCCCATGAAATTATTCAGTAGCATCAAGCAAACATTCAACCGCATCGTGGCTTGGCAAAAGAGTCCCGTCATTCCACCGGAGAATACCCGCGAGGAAACCGTTTGTATGAACTGTGGCGAGACGTTTGCGGCTAATTTCTGCCCACGTTGCGGACAAAACCGCAAGACGGAGCGACTGAGTATCAAGAAGGCCTTCAGACTTTTCCTTGATACCTGGGGATTGAGTATGCACGGCCTGCTTTATACTATTTGGCACCTCTTTGCCCGTCCGGGATACATGATTAAAGATTATCTTGACGGACATCGGCAACCCTACTTCCCGCCATTCAAGACTTTGCTCGTAGTGGGCACAGCCTATGCCATTACCTTTGCTCTGGCAGGCGGATTCAGCGAAAAGGCTATCCAGGATCAGAAGGAACACAACGAGTTAGTCAAGAAAAGCATCCAGGAAGCCAACAAAAAAGAGGGTACTGCCAAGGCCCAAAGCAGGGATGAAAAGGTAAAGGAGACAGCAAGCGAAACAGCAGTCAAGGATATCAAACTCATTACCGAATTCAGTGAGAAATACAACGAATGGCGCAAGCATAACATGGTGATAGAGCAAATGCTCATGCACATTGTCTTTGCTTTCATCGTCTGGCGTTTATTTCGCAAAGCACCCCGCAGACCTGGAACGAACCTTGCCGAAAATATCATTGCACAAGTTTATATCTGCGCCCAACTTGGCGTCATCGGCATCGGGGTAATCATCTACGAAGCCCTTACACTCCCCTATCCTACGGGAGGAATCTCATGGGAGCTTAGTTTCGTTACCTTTGCCTACAACTACAAACAACTTTTCGGCTACAGCATTTGGCGCACGCTCTGGAAAACTTTTCTTTCCTATATCATATTCATGGCTTTAACTATTCTACTGGTTGGTTTCCTCGTCCTTCTCGTTGGAATCCACACAGGAGTCAATGCTGCCATGACATAAAAAAAATTGTTGAGCACCTATGCTAAAGAAAATCAAGCAACTCTTTCACCGCATCGTCGTTTGGCAGCAAACACCCAGAAAGCATAAGCCTAACGACGACACTGAAACCGTTTGTCTGAACTGCGGAGAGACTTTTGCCTCGAATTACTGCCCTTATTGCGGACAAAGCCGCATCACTACCCGCATTACTCCGGGTAATGGCCTGAAGATATTTTTAGATACCTGGGGACTGGGAACAAACAGCTACACCCGTACCGTTTGCGACCTGCTTACCCGTCCGGGCTACATGATTAGCGATTTCCTCAAGGGACGTCGCCGCCCATACTTTCCACCATTCAAGACTTTGCTCGTAACCGGCTCTATTTTGGCCATAACCTTTGCCATTTGCGGTGGTTTCAACGAAGAGGCAGAGCGGGATTATCAAAAAAGCAAGCAGGTATTTAAGAGTGATATCACGTCAAACGAAGAAAAGGAAGCAAAGAAAGATGCTTCCTTAAAGGAGACAGATCCGGAAACGGAGGAGATGAAAAAGAAAATAAACGATGCGTTCGATAAGTTCGACCTGTATTTCAACAACTACGATGATTGGGCACGGCGTAACATCATACTGAATCAAATGATCGTGCACATCGTCTTTGCTTTCTTCGCCTTATTCATTTTCCGTAAGTCGCCGCGGTATCCCAACATGAATTTAGCGGAAAACATCATCACACAAGTTTACTTCTGTTGTCAGTTAGGAGTTCTTACTACCTTCTACGTCATCTACGAAGGGCTTACAAAATCCTATCCTACGGCAGACCTATCCGATACATTGACTTTTCTTGTCTTAGCCTATGACTATAAACAGCTTCACGGCTTCGGAGTAATACGCACCCTTTGGAAAACGGCACTGCTCTACCTTTTTACCTTGAGTACCCTTGTGATATTGATGATTCTGACTATCGTATTTGTCGGAGTCTTCGCTGCAATTTTGGGCTAATGCCAAGAACTGTTTTGTTAATGCCTGATAAAGGATAAAACAGCCAGAATATCAGTCATATAACCCGACTTCGTATTTTCTCTTCGCGATGAGAATATTTTCTCAACGCGATGAGAAAGTTTTCTCACGGCGAAGAGAATGTTTTCTCATCGCGATGAGAATGGAAAAAATGCCTAAACAGAAAATACGCTACGACTAAAAGAAAAACCAGAGCCGATGGGTTCTGGTTTTTCTGTATTATCCTAATGAATAGATGTTCTGTATTCGCTTAAAACTCGTCGTTAGCGTAGGTGGAGAGCAGGTTATTTGATTTCCACTCGTAGAGTTCTTCGGGTTTGAAGAAGCGTTTCACTTCTGCTGCAGCAGTTTCGGGGCCGTCGCTGGCATGAACGATATTTTCCTGGAAGCTCATGCTGTAATTGCCGCGGATAGTTCCTGCGGGTGCCTTGCGACCGTTTGTCGGGCCGGCAAGTGTGCGCACAACCTCAATGGCTTCTACACCTTCAAGGCAGAGAGCTACTACGGGGCAGGCCATCATTGCGTCTTTCACGCGCTGGAAGAATGGTTTCTCGGACAGGTGGGCATAATGCTCGGACAAGATTCTGTCATCCAACTGCATCATTTTCAGTCCTACGATGTGCAGTCCTTTTTTCTCGAAGATGCTGATGATTTCGCCTATCAAAGCACGCTGTACCGTGCAGGGCTTCAATAATACAAGTGTTCTTTCTAATGCCATAGTGTATTAAATTTTTTAGTTAAACGTTTTATCTTCTGATTTTCCTACTTATATTTATATAAGGAGTGCGGATATTGAGCAGATACACGCCCTTATCGAGTGCGGAAAGGTCGGTATGCGATTCTTCTCCGGCACGATGCGCTCCCAACTGGCGGTTGATGATGGCCTTGCCCGACATATCGTAAACGGTCAGCGAGGCTTCTGCTGTTTGATCGGCCCAGAGTATGCGCAGATGCTCGGGAGTGAAGAGAAGCGTAGGAGTATGAGCCACTTCGTAAGTTAGGTGCGACATTCCGAGCGTAATACTGTCGTTCATCGCAATGGCTTTTTTCAGTCCCTCGTAGGCATCGATTTTTCCGTGTCCCCAATAATTCGGATCGGTGGTATAACTGTCGGTTTTCGCCGTTGCGCGCAATATTTCATTGGCTTGTTCGGGCGTCATCGTGGGGAAAGCCTGCAACCAAAGCGCCATAATGCCCGTTACAGCGGGAGTAGCCATCGACGTTCCCGACTTGTGCGAATAATAATAGGTCTTGCCGTTGCGTTGTGTCTTGGTAATATTACTGCTGCTCGAACTACTGAAAGAATCGGAATACTTATTCATGGCCGAAACGACAAGAACGCCTGGTGCCGCTATGGTAGGCTTGGGTATTACCTCGTTGCTGAGCGAAGGACCGGCATTACTGAAACTTGACACATCGCCAATGGGATAATAGAAGCCGTAAGAAACCGTAGAACCGTTGATATTCTTCAAGGAATTGCGGGCATTATAACTTCCTACGGCAATGGCGCGATGTACCGTAGCACCACCTTCGCATACCAGGTAGTCATTATCGCCCGAAAGGTAATTACCGCTCTGCTGCACGACATAACTTCCGTATTCTGCCTCTATCCAGGCATGAAAGCCGCCACTACGCAACGATTTGACTTCAAGTCCTACATTTGCGCTGGCAGGAATATCGGAATATCCGCAATTAAAATACATGTATTGCTTGCGGGCGCTCTCATCTATGCCGGTATAATATATATCTTCCCAAAAACTCGAGGTTTTGTAGTCCTTTGTTCCGTTTTTGTAGATATACGGACGGAATTCAAAGCTTTCCAAGGAGTCGGCGGCGTTACTCCAGATGTTAAAGTAGAGTCCATCGTTGCTTTTGCGCAGAAGAATATCAACTGTTTCGCCCTGTTCTTTGAAATCGTAGGACGTATGCAAATTGTCGCCGTTCTCGTTTCCCATAGCTGCCACCAACAGTTTTCCTTCTCCGAGGAAGGTATTCACGGCTTCGCTATATGCATCCGTACCGTCGTGCGGTCCGTCATGACCTCCGAAACTGAAATTGGTTACCCAGGGCCTTCCGGCATTTGTGGCCAGTGTGTCTATATGATGCAAGGCATCGAGCACGTTAGTCAGGTCGAAATCGCTTGCCACGAGGACTAATTCGGCCTCAGGAGCCATGCCGTGATAGTTCAGTCCGCTTACGACACTTCCTGCGGCGATACCTGTCACATGAGTGGCGTGTCCTCCGGCTTCAGGGAAGGAGTCGGAATTATCTGTGGCGACATCCGAAGGAACATCTCCCTCCTTTGACTGATCCCATACGCTCAAAACGCGACTGCTACCGTCGTTATGCTGAAATGCCACGTGATTAAATTCAAATCCCTCATCGACAATGCCCACTACGACGCCCTTACCCGTAAAAGGCGTAGAGAGTTCCACCGCATTGTGCGCATTATCCACACCCGTCTCCTCACGCGTTTTGTCATTAAGCAGGCGAAATTTGTGGGAGTGGTACATAAACTTCACATCCTGGCACGCCGCAACATCTTCCATACGGTCTATGGGAATCTTTGCCGTCACCATATCGCCATTTACCGCCTTTGCCGTAAAACCAAGGCGAAGTAAATGCTCTTGAAGCGGGAGTGCCTTACCCTTCTGCGCCTTTATCAGAATATTCAGAACAGGAAGCGTGGAATTGTCGCCAGATATCGGATTCTGAAAACCCGAAATCGGAGATTTGTTGCCCATTGCCCTACTTTCTGCCGCATCATACTTTTTCAACATCTGCTGCAAACGCGCATCCATCTTCACTTGTTGCGCATAGAACGGAACTATGGCAAACAACAACGACACAAAAACCAATAAACTGCGAAATATGTATTTTTTCATTCTGAATTACGTATTATTCCTATGGGATCTATCATTATTCCTCAGGGATTTCTTATTCTTCATCGAGGATTCCGAGATTTATACGGGACTTGGGAAAAGAACTTGACGCATCGAAAATATCTGCTCGGCTTATATCGTCACAAGTCTCCCTTTATCTTTTTTATAATGTCCCTTATCTCTGCGATGATATCCCTTAACTTTTTAATAACGTCCCTTATCTCTACATTCTCTCTCAGCAATCCGGATTTT
Source organism: uncultured Prevotellaceae bacterium (assembly GCA_947167835.1). Taxonomy (GTDB): domain Bacteria; phylum Bacteroidota; class Bacteroidia; order Bacteroidales; family Bacteroidaceae; genus Alloprevotella. The sequence goes on along the minus strand of CAMVJO010000051.1, from coordinate 5,794 downwards.
TCGCGCCACGATTCTTCGTTGTCATGATATTAAGTACACGGCGGTCGGTCTCCGTCATAGACTGCGCGCCGATGCTTACCAAATTGCTGATGCTTACATCCACGTCGTCGTCAATAATTCCCTCGTTGCTCGTGACATGTTCGCCTTGCATCGACATAATGGCCGAAAGTACCGCAGTACTCACGCCACTTGTCAGTTTAAGCGCACAACTGGGCTTAGCTCCGTCACAAATCATACCCGTTAGATTTGCAATCATGTTCTTTACCGAATAAGTTATCTCAGGATAACCGCCACCCATCAGATATGTGATGCCGCAGCTCGCACCTGTTGATGCTACCACGCAACCACAGAGCGCGGAGAGCGTACCCAAATGTTGTTTGATGTATATTGCCGTTAGATGACTCAGCACTAACGCGCGGGTAAGTTCCTCTTGCGTATTATGATTCTCCTCTGCAAAAACACAGACGGGATTTGTGGCACAAATACCCTGGTTTCCACTTCCGGAATTGCTCATTACGGGAATCATAGCTCCGGCCATTCGAGCATCGCAGGCGCACGAAGTACTGGAAAGTATCTTCGAGAAAATGCTTTCTCCCATGATACCTCTTCCCAATGGGCGCATCAAAGATTTTCCAAGGTTGTGGCCATAATTTCCACAGAGCGATTTACGGGCAGCAGCCTCATTCAGCACACGCGCTTCGTTGATAAATTCCAAATCCTCGAGCGGCACGGTAGTAGCAAAGTCATAAACTTTCCTAAGCGTGAGCTGTACCTGATGAACGGGGTCGCGTTCTTCTTCAGCCTCGGCAGAAAGTGTTTTTTCGAGCAGTATCTGATTGTCTTTTTCCAGTAAAATAAAATTGGTGTGTTCGCGAGCTATGACGACGTGCGACTTATGTCCGCTACCGTCGCAACAAAATACTTCGACGTAGAGTTTTTCGGATGTCTGCTCGTTGAGTTCTATCGAAATGCGGCCTTCGTCAATAAATTTCTTGCCACATTCCACATCTCGCGGCGTACAGTCTTTCAATACCTCGAGGCCATAGTCAGAATGTCCGATGAGTGCGCCCAAAGCCACGGCGATAGGCAGGCCTACCATGCCGGTTCCCGGGATTCCCACGCCCATCGCATTTTTTATGATGTTGGAACTTAGACTTAACTTGATGCTTTCAGGCGTTACGCCCAGTAATTCCGTTGCCTTGGCCGTAGCAAGCGCCACGCAAATGGGTTCTGTGCAACCGATTGCGGGCACTACCCAATGTTTTATCAAGGCCAATATTTGTTTTTCCTCTGCTGTCATCTTGACATCCCTTTTAATTATAATATGCGCAAAAGTAATGAAAACCTTTCGATAGACAAAATATATGAGTGCCTGAACCTCTCTTTTTTGTGCTACTCGTGAAAACATATAAGCGTTCCTGTTTTGCCGTTTTACGGGAAATGCGTAATTTTGCACTACACAATGAAAGAAAAACGGGGCTTGCATTTGTTTTTCTTTCGAGAAGAGAATCTTTATGTCCACCACATTATTCAACAAAAGGGAGGTACTGACATTTCGCCGCTTCAGACGTACCAATTGGGCGCTGTTCAGTTGCATTCATCGCGAGGTACGTATCGGAGTGCTGACGGTAGCGATGCTTGGCACGGCTACAGTCTGCATGGGAGCGGGGAAAACCCTGCATACCTGCGGTTTAGATGATGACGATCCCGTAGAAACCTCGGATACCACCCTACTTGGCGAAGCCGATGTGACGACTTCGCACATTCCTCTGGGACTTGGTGTGCAAGCCCGGCAGGTAACGATGCTGACTCGCGACGATATCGCGGCGGCGGGCGTTACAAGTATTAGCGATGTGCTGAAAACAGCCATAAATGTCGATGTGCGCCAACGCGGAGGCTTTGGTATTCAGACAGACATCAGCATCGACGGAGGCACATTCGACCAAATTGCGGTTTTTATCAACGGTATTCCCTACAACAACCCGCAAACGGGGCACAACACGGCAGATTTTCCTTTTACCCTGGCAGACATCGAACGCATTGAGGTACTTGATGGTGCGGCTGCCCGACTTTATGGCACTCAAGCCTTTAGTGGTGCCATCAATATCGTCACACGGCAGTACGAAACGGGAACTACATCGGGAAATGCAGCACTCGAAGGCGGAAGTCGTGGATATCTGCGCACATACGGCCGCATAGCCTGTCAGAAGGTGGGCGACGACAAGGGTTTCCACTCCACTCTTTCCGGATTATACCAACGTTGCGACGGATTTGTGGATAATGGCGATTTCAAAGGCGGGAAACTTTACTGGCAAGGGCGTTATCTCGCTCCGAAATTCCGGATGCAAGCGCAGGTAGGTCTGACATCCAACGATTTTGGTGCCAACACGTTCTATAGTCCTGCCAACAACCGGCAATGGGAAGCCACACGTCGCACTTTTGCAGCCCTTTCTCTACAGACAGACGGCAGGATTCACTTCTGTCCCCGCCTTTCGTGGAATCGTAATACGGACCATTATCAATGGAAGCGCGACACACCCGAAGGCGAGAACCACAACCGTACCGATGTGTACGACATCGGACTGAATATCTGGACGGAATCGCACTTAGGTCGCACGGCTATCGGAGCAGATATCCGACACGAAAAACTCCTGAGCCGTAATATGGGACATTTACTGCCTGAAAGCGAATGGGTGTCCATACCCGGGCAAAACGGACTGCGGTATAATCGTAAAGACAAGCGCACCAACGTTTCGTATCACCTGGAACACGTCATAAGGTGGCGCAGCATCATCGTTTCTGCCGGATTTCTCCTGCAACAAAACACCACTTTCGACAACCGTCTGCGCATATATCCGGGAATAGACCTGACTTTCCAACCCCATAACCCGCACCTACGCATCTTTGCCTCGTGGAACAAATCGCTCAGGCTGCCCACCTTCACAGATTTATGGTATAAAAGTCCTACGCAAGAGGGGAATATCGGACTGAAGCCCGAACAAAACACTTCCTTCCGCTTGGGTGCAGACTTTTCGCGGGGAGGTTGGCAACTATCGGCCAGACTTTTCTATAATCAAGGGCGAGATATGATAGACTGGGTTATGTATCACGCCACAGATGTCTATCATGCCACAAATTTCAGCCTCGACAGTTATGGCGCTTCCCTGCAAATCACGGCTAATCTCAACGAAATCCTGCACACCCGCTGCCTAAAAAAACTGCAAGTGGCATACGCCTATCAACATCAGGACAGAAAAGACAACACGCCCCTATTTCGCTCAAACTATGCCTTGGAATATCTGCGCCACAAGCTTACGGCCTCACTCTGCCTCGCCCTTACAAAAACGATTCAGGCACAATTCAACCTACAACTACGACATCGCAACGGAAGTTACCAAGTTTATGAAAACCTGACGCCCACGAATCGGCTGGAGCCCTACGGAACGCACGCCACCCTCGACACCCGCATCACATGGCGCCCCGGAAATTTCGAGTGCTTCGCCGATATCCAGAACATCACGGCACATCGCTATGCCGACATCGCCGGTGTGTGGCAGCCCGCCCGCATTTTCAGAATCGGGATGGGGTGGAATTTCTAACATAACCTTAATAAACTCGGAACTATCCTATCAAACATTTTTTTGAGTTATTCAAACGATGTTGAGGTAAGGGTATTCTGATTATTCGCCCTGCATATTAAAGTTGAAAAATCGAAAGAAAAATCAATTTTTCGACAAAATTCATCATTATATAGACCTTGTTTGCACTCCTTCAGGAAAAAACATGTATCTTTGTGGCATAAAACATTGTAAAAAGAAATGGAACGCAAAAGAATCAATCGTCTGAAAGTTGTCCTCGCAGAGAAAGGAATGACTAATAAGCAACTGGCAGAAATCTTAGACAAAGATCCTGCCGTTATCTCTAAATGGGTTACGAATGTTGCGCAGCCCAATGTTGAAATGTTCATCCAGTTAGCCAGAATACTGGAGGTTAGCGTGGATGACTTGCTGTGGACAGAAAATGAGTAGCCTTCCTTAAAAATTATTTCATTATCTATGAATAAAATGAGTCATCAAATAGAAACTAAGTTAAAAGAGATTGACGAACTGAAGGCGCAATTGTCCAGTCTCCGTCCTCTTTCGCCCGAAGCCTTGCAGAAAATACAGGAAGCGTGGGATATTGAAAATACCTACGAGAGCAATCGTATCGAAGGCAACACACTCACTCTGCAAGAGACGGCATTAGTGGTGAACGAAGGTGTCACAGTGGCAGGTAAGTCCTTGCGTGAACATATGGAAGCCATTAATCATGTAGAAGCCATAGAGTATATCAAAGACATCGCAAAGAAAGATATCGATATCTCCGAACGTACCATAAAAGATATACACGCTCTTATCTTGCATGGCATCAACAAACATGAAGCCGGAGCATATAGAAGCGTTCCTGTCATCATATCTGGAAGTACGCACATACCTCCACAACCCTATCTCGTAGGACCTCAGATGGAGCAGTTCATGGAAACTTTTCATCAAATGGAGAAAGAAGGCATTCACCCCGTTCTGACAGCAGCTTACCTACACGATGAGTTAGTACGCATACATCCATTTATTGATGGGAACGGTCGTACGTCTCGTTTGCTAATGAATCTCTATTTGCTTCGCTCTGGCTATTTAATGGTCACCTTGAAAGGCAGCGATGCAGAAAAAATCCGCTATTATCATGCATTGGAAAAGTCACATGTAGAGAAACAATCCGCAGACTTCCAACTTTTGGTAGCAGAAGCCGAAGAAGCCGCATTAACACGCTATATTCATCTTTTGAATGGGTAAGAATGATTGTCTTGGCTACAGACGAGCAAAAAGATTTGCAGTCGAAAATTTCGGCCACAAAAGAATCAACAAAAAGTCGTACGCTTGAAACAAATTATGACATTACAGTTCCCTCATCCACCATTCGTCAGCGTGAATATCAAGGAACTCAGCCTCAGTATACCAAGTATAATCAAACCAATTCGTGGAGTCACCATATAAGTTTCTCTTCGATGAATACTCAAGCCAATGCGTGGAACGCAAGATGCCACCAAGGTAATGGCAAAATTGCTGTTCAACGTCTGGTTCTCCTTTCAAAACTTTGAGCATTCGCTCCGTTTTAATCCAATGCTTTTCCATGATTTTTTTCAGCAAAGGTCGGAGATCAAGACATAACGAACAAATGTTTTAGATCATATTAGATCAAAATAAATAGTAATTAACAAACATTAGTTCAATAGCTAAGGATGATTTTAGTATTGAGAAAAAAGAAAACAGAATAAAAAAACAAGGCTATACTATCCATTTTGCACTAATTGCCTGAAGAGGAATACAGGGTGTAGGTGGGGATAAAAATGAAACGATATGAGCTACATAGAAGGCAATGGCATAAATGTATGGCGTAGGGCGTAGATAAACCTGGAATTAGCGGGCATATTACAAAAATCTTCCACAAGTTGTGGAAAAATCTTGCAGGATTCCATAAGGACTCCAAAGGTTGATAATTGCGCAAAGAAAATAAGTCCGAGGAAAATTTAAGTATTGCGGAGATAATTTGATTTTTCTCCGAATTAGTTTGGGGGAGTGAAAATTTTCGGACAGCTTTTCGGCTTTTATTCATCGGAATTTTCGGGGTGTTTCGGGATATGAATTTTTATGCCTGAAATATGGGAAAATAGCTCGGAGCTAAATTTTTTTTGCTCGGAGCTATTTTAAATTAGGGAATGTCGTCAAATAGTCAGAAGAAACATAACGATTTGATTGCC
>CAMVJO010000050.1 GCA_947167835.1 uncultured Prevotellaceae bacterium | reverse complement strand
ACTGGCAATCAAATCGTTATGTTTCTTCTGACTATTTGACGACATTCCCTAAATAGTGTCGAGCTAAATTTTTTTTGCTCGGAGCTAATTTTTCGTATCTCCGAGCCCATTAACCCCAAATTGCCCATTTTCCACATTATCCCCCAAGGAAATCCTCGCAAAGTCTTCGTTATAACGGAAAAACGGGATAACGGGATAATGCTGCGCTGCGAAATCTGATGATTTCGTCACTTGATATTCCGTGCATCCTGCGCTTGCGAATAACGGCGGGCATTAGCCATGTGTTCGGCGGCAGAGGCTGCAAAATTGTGGTAGCCTGAGAAATCCTCCTTGGCACACATAAAGAGATAGTCGTTATTCTCGAAATCCAATACCGCCTCAATGCTTTCGATAGACGGAATGCAAATCGGACCAGGAGGCAGTCCTTTGTGTTTATATGTGTTATACGGACTTTCCACCTTGAGGTGTTCGTAGAGGATGCGGCGCAATCCGAAGTTTCGCAAGGCAAACTTCACCGTAGGGTCGGCAGAGAGATTCATATCCTTGTGCAAACGATTGAGATACATACCGGCAATGCGCGGTTTCTCCTTCGTCTTGGCCGTTTCCTTCTCGACAATAGATGCCAGCGTGACGACTTCTACGGGTGTGAGGCCGGCTTTCTGCGCTTTCGCACGGCGCTCCTCCGTCCAGTAGGCATCCGCATTCTTTTTCATCTTACCAAGCAACGTTTTTGGCTCGATAGTCCAATATATCTCAAAGGTATTGGGAATGAATAAGGCAGGTAAGGTGGCAGTATCTGCGTCATATTCCGCCAGAAGAGCTGAGTCACGAAAGGCAGCTGCCCACTCCGCAGAATCGGTGAGGAGCAATTTACCCAGACGGGCGGCCAAATGTTCGGTAGTATTGACCATAGGCACAACAAACTTGACTGGTGCCTGGATACGTCCGCGCAGACGACGGAAAACGCCGAACATGCTCTGGCCCTCTCCCACCTGATAACGACCAGCCTGTACCTTTCCTGCATAACCTCCCGCTCCCGCCATGATACGGAAGAGCCATGTGCCCGAAGCTCCGACATCCTGCAACTTGGTGCAGACAGAATCAATATTGTCGTCGCGGTCTATGCAGACATATCGCTCATCGCCGCCGGTAAAAGGCATCAGGAAAGCAACAAACAAGGAGGCTACGAAAACCAATACGACTACAATGGCGCTGCCCCAGAGCATTTTCCTGTTATTCTTGGATAATGGCATAATAGGTAAAGTCTTTTAATAAAATGTCGGTATATACCTTAACGCATATACCGACTATCAATATAAATGTATAGCATCAAATCAAAGGAATGCCAGCCTCTTCGCAACGGCGGCGCATCTCCTCCGGCCAAATACTGGCTTGTATCTCGCCTATGTGTACTTTTTTCAGATAGAGCATACACAGGCGCGATTGTCCGATACCTCCGCCGATACTCAACGGCAGTGTGTCGTCCATAAGGCGTTTGTGGAAATAAAGGTTCAGACGTTCTTCTTTTCCTGACGCCTTCAACTGTCGCAAGAGCGCCGCTTTATCCACACGAATACCCATTGACGAAAGTTCAAAGCTATGTCCCAGCACTTCGTTCCACACTACCAAATCGCCGTTCAGACCTGCGATGCCTTTCTCGCTATCTTCCGGAACAGTACTGTAGTCATCGTAGTCGGGAGCACGCATATCGTGAGGCTTACCGTCGCTCAATGGATTGCCGATGCCGATGATAAATACAGATTGGCACTCTTTTGCAATGAGATCCTCACGCTCCTTCGGAGTCTTGTCGGGCCAACGTTGCAAAAGTTCCTCGGCATGAACGAAAGTTACCTTCGGTGCCAAAGTAGGTTTGAGCACGGGGAAGCGTTCGCAGATCAAAAATTCCGTACGCAGCATGGCATAATAGATATTCTTGACAACCTTTTTCAGGTAGGCCAGATTTCTTTGTTCAGCCGTGATTGTCTGTTCCCAATCCCACTGATCCACGTAGAGAGAGTGGATATTATCCAATTCTTCGTCGGCACGAATAGCATTCATGTCGGTATAAATACCGTAGCCTGGCTGAATATTGAAATCAGCAAGGGTAATTCGCTTCCATTTGGCCAGCGAATGAACAACCTCTGCCATCTGGTCGCCTAAATCCTTGATAGGAAAACGAACAGGTCGCTCAGTACCACTTAAATCATCGTTGATACCAAGGCCTGACTGCACGAAAAGCGGACCTGTGACGCGGCGAAGATGCAATCCCGTGGAGAGATTGTCCTGAAAGAACTCCTTAATAAGTTTAATACCCTGCTCTGTCTCGTATTTGTCGAGGAGCGGACGATAAGAAGGAGGAGTGATGAGTTTCATAAAAGACTTATTATTTGTTTATTTCGTATATTTTGATGAAAAATCGGAGATTACTTGCTAAAGTTCCGAGCGTTTTCTGATAATTCGCTCAAAAACTTCACAAAAATACGTCAGAATGTCATTTTATTCCGATTTTTTACGAAATAATTATAGTAAAACAATGAAAATCGTGGCATTTTGCAAACTTTTGTCATACAAAGTTAGCAATATATGCCACGATTCAGTCAGAAGTGCGTTATTTCAAGGGTTTTACGCGGAGATTTGTTACATGAGCCTTGAAGTTTCCGCTATGATGCAAGGGGAAAAAGAGCGTACGCAGGTAGAACATAGGCCGACTGACGACATAAACTGTGGGGCGCACGGACTTATTCTCAGGCGTCTGCACATTAAGGCGATTACTCTCGGAAGCCCATTGCAGTTGCTGGCGACCATGCGTCTCGCGCAGCCTGTCATTTACGAAAAGCTTCGTCTCCGTATTCGTACACTCCACGCGAATAGTCACTTTTCCCGAGGCGGGCAGGCGATAGTTGAACTTATTGAGATATCCCTCGTGCTCGTAGGCCAGAAGTCCTGACTGCGGATCAGAAAGGTAGAACTTAGCATTCTCGCTCTCGAAGAGAACCGTACCTTTCTCCTCTTGCCCATTCGCTTCTACGGTAAATTCCACACTATTTCCGAAGCCAACTTCCTTGACATCCAAAGTAGCATTAGGTTTCACCTCGCTCATTTCAAGAGGTGCCGACAAACGCGCCAGTTCGTTCACGCCAGGCGCTTCGTGCATCAGAGCCGATTTTTTATTGAACGTATCAAAACTAATCTTGCACGTAGCTCCGCTCCAACACTTGGCCGCCATCGTCTGCAAAGCTGGGAATACGCGATGATGAATGTCCTTTACCGTAACGCCATTGCCGACATGATCGTTCCAAACGGCGAACATTCCGCCCTCAATGGCGGGATCGTTTTCTTCAAACTGGACTCCGTTGATGTTTGCAGGCGTCCATTTTTCGTAAAGCATGCGTGTGTTAAGATAATCGTAGTAATATCCTGCGGCAGGTACGATATACACCCAACCATCGGGGATGCTTACGAGCTGGTATCCCAGTTTTTTCATTTCGGCAGGCTGAGCGTAACCGTTAGACCAGCACTTCATCAAAACACCTTCGGACTTTATAGGCGTTTCTCCCTTGGCGTGGGTGAGAGAACCCCACAAAGTGACTTTCTTGCCGAAGCTTTCAACAAAACGTATGTAGTGATCGGTAAAAGCTCGGAAGCGTTCCGTGACTTCCTGCTTGGCATTAGAATATTCGTCCGTGCCAATGCAGACGTGCGGGCCGCAAAAAACGGGATTCTTGCCTTCAAGATATTCTTTGAACAAGGCATCGCAGAATTTCTCGGTCTCGGGATTGAAAAGGTCTAAGTGATCGGCTCCATACTCCTTGGAAGCTAAATCAGGCCGGTACTGAGTGAATGCTAATGCGTGGGCCGGAACGTCTATTTCGGGGATAATTTCCACTCCCAGCGAGTCGGCATATTTTTGGAAGGCACGAAATTCCTTTTTGCCGTAGGAACCATCTTTTGCCGTGAGGCCTGGGAACGTTTCGCACTCCATACGGAAGGCTGCCTGCGTCTTATTCCAATCGTCCTCGAAGTATTGTTTGAATCCATTGTCGTTAAGATGCACTTGCAGTGTATTCATTTTATAATACGACATGATACGCACCAGTTGTCGCAGGTAACTCAGCGGTATGTACTTACGACCGCAATCTATCATGAAGCCACGCAAAGCATACTCAGGTTTATCGTGGTATTTCCCTTTCAACAAAGTTCCGTCCTGCGATGTCTCCAACATTTGCAACACAGTTTGCAAGCCCCACCACAGACCTTTTGGATTTGATGCCTGGACTAATACCTGAGAGCCTATCGTTATTTCGTATTCCTCGGGCTGGAATTTCAATTTAGGCTGAAGTTCCAACACGATATTGCCCGCCGCTGCCTTTTTGCCGCGCACCACTTTGAGCGTTCTGCCGGTAAGAGTTTGGAAGTCGGCAGCAAAACGCTTTGCCTGCGCCACAGTCTGCGCATTGCCCTTGACTACTACTGCGCCGCTCGGCAATAGTGTATAGTTTTCCTGAGCATTATCCAAGGCAACGTCACTTATTTCGGGAATAGTAAAAAGTACTTGCGGAGTCTGCGAAGAAACATAGGCAGAACAGGCCGCAAATCCTAAAAACATCAAAGCACGGAAAAAATGATTCTTCATAAAATAAATATATAAGGTATATAGATTGTTTTACAATTCAGATTTTGAAAAACAAGGAAGGGTTGTCCTAAAACAGTGTCATTTAGAACAACCCTTCTTCATAGATATCTAAGAATAGAGCTGAGCGCTATCAGGCGCTGTCAGACTTAATCCTGATCTTCCTTTGCGTTTTCTTCAATAAGCTTGTTCTGAAGATCACCAGGTACGAGTTCGTATGAAGCAAAGCTCATGATAAACGAAGCGCGTCCGCCGCAAATAGAACTTAGCGTGGTAGAATAAGATGCCATCTCCTTCAAAGGAACTTTTGCCTGAATCTTTTCGTAACCGTTCTCGCTGCCCATACCTACAATCAGGCCACGACGACCTTGCAGGTCGCTCATCACGTCGCCCATGTAGTCGCTCGGAACGAATACCTCGACATCATAAATCGGTTCCAGGATTTTAGGACCGGCTTCCTTGAAGGCCATGCTAAATGCGTTGCGGCCAGCAAGCATAAATGACAGTTCATTGGAATCTACCGGGTGCATTTTTCCGTCATATACGATGACACGGACATCGCGTGCGTAGCTACCTGTCAAAGGCCCTTGTTCCATGCGGCTCATCACGCCTTTAAGAATTGCAGGCATGAAGCGCGTATCAATTGCACCGCCGACAACACTGTTTATGAACACGAGTTTTCCACCCCATTCCAGGTCAATTTCTTCTTTGCCCTTGATATTGATGCGTATTTCCTGATTACCGAATTTATATACGGTAGGATCTGGCATTCCGTCCTGATATGGTTCTACGATGAGGTGAACTTCACCGAATTGTCCGGCACCACCGCTCTGTTTCTTATGACGATAGTCTGCACGAGCCGACTTTGTGATAGTTTCGCGGTAAGGTATGCGCTGTTCGAAGAACTCAACAGGAATCTTATCCAGATTTTCCAGACGCCACTTCAGAGTACGCAAGTGGAATTCGCCTTGTCCGTGAACGAGAGTCTGGCGCAATTCCTTACTTTGTTCGATTACCCATGTGGGATCTTCCTGACGCATACGAGTAAGTGCGGCCATCATCTTTTCCGTGTTGGATTCTTCAACGGCTTTTATGGCGCGAGTATATTTCGGGTTGGGATATTTGATGAAATTGAACTTGTTGTCACAATCCTTAGCGTTCAAAGTATTACCCGTGCGCACGTCTTTCAGTTTTACGGTGCAACCCAAATCGCCGGCTGAGAGTTGTTCTACGGTTTCGCGGTTTGCACCGGAACTTACGTAGATCTGTCCGATGCGTTCCTTGGAACCACGATCTGCATTCGTCAGTTCGTCACCGGTTTTCAGGGTTCCGCTCATCACTTTGAAGTACTGTACTTCGCCGATGTGGGGTTCTACGCCGGTTTTGTAGAAGTAGATACTGGTAGGTCCGTTGGGATCGAGTTTAACTTCCTCGCCACGGGTATTGTGTACGGCAGGCATTTCATTAACGAAGGGAACTACATTACCAAGGAACTCCATTAATCGGCCAACGCCCATGTTCTTATAAGCGCATACGCAGAAAACGGGGAAAATGCTGCGCGTTACCATACCCTTGCGGATTCCTTCGCGCATTTCGTCCTCTGAAAGTTGTTCTGTCTCGAAGAACTTGTCCATAAGGGCCTCATCATTTTCGGCTGCTGCCTCAACGAGAGTTTTATGCCATTCTTCTGCCTTTTCAAGTTCGCTTTCAGGAATTTCTTCGTAGGTTGCTTCGCCGCCTTCGTCCTTCCAAGTGAGTTTCTTCATCAGCAACACGTCGATAACGCTGTTGAAGCCAGGACCTGCATTGACAGGATATTGCACAGGTGTCACCTTGTTTCCATAGATGCCGCGCAACTGTTCTACAACATTGTCGAAATCGCATTTTTCATCGTCCAACTGATTAACAAGGAAGATAACCGGTTTTTTAAGACGCTCGGTATAGCGGAAATGGTTCTGAGTTCCTACTTCAGGTCCGAAGCAACCGTTGATAAGCAGCAGACAGGTATCGGTAACGTTGAGTGCTGTGAGAGCGGCTCCCACGAAGTCGTCGGAACCCGGGCAGTCTATGATATTAAGTTTCTTTCCGTTGCGTTCTACGTGGAATACTGTAGAGAAAACAGAGTATCCGTAATCCTGTTCTACGGGGAAATAGTCACTTACTGTGTTTTTCTGTGTGATACGACCACGTCTCTTGATTTGACCGTTCTGGAAAAGCAGCGCCTCGGTGAGCGTGGTCTTACCCGATCCGTCGTTTCCTAAGAGAGCGATGTTTTTGATTTCATTAGAATTGTAAACTTTCATAATGTGTAAGATTTAAGTTATTATTTATGGATATTTTCAATCGGAATAAACGTGACTTTCAAATGTTTAAGGCCACACCGGAAAGTTGTTTCTCGTGTTTTTCTGCTAAAAATCAGCGCAATTTAGTAAATTCCTGCCTGCTACCAAAATTTTCGCCTGTTTTTTTGACAAAATCTGCCTGCCGGCATCTTTTTCGGGCAGGATAACCGTTGCTTCCACGAATTTACCTGACGAAAAAGTCGATATCATCAATTTCCCCCCGAAAAATTTCCATTCTCATCGCGTTGAGAAAGTTTTCTCTTCGCCGTGAGAATATTTTCTCAACGCGATGATAAAGTTTTCTCAACGCGAAGAGAATACACAAAACCGAAGAAAAACATCCGAGAACGCCTGTATATAAACGGATTCCCGAATGTCTCAATATTTTAGGTGGATAAAACCGATAATTTCCCTACATAATAAAGGGATGTTCTATAAATTACGTTTTTAAGAAACTGGTCTCTATTTTATTCTGCTTGTTTTTGAAATCTTTTTGCCGTCTTTAGCTTTAATTCCTTGAACCGTAGCTCGCTACGCTCCTTCGTCATTAAAGCTAAATCCAATCAAAATCTAAACAAAAACAATGCAGCCTAATTTATAGAACATCCCTAAAAGATTTCAATAGAAGAAATCGCAAATCATGGGCAGGTGATCGCTCAGCCCTCCGTGATAATGAGAACCAAGGTAGGTACGTCGTGGATGAAGTCCGAAGCCGTCGTCATCAGGTTCGCAGAGATAGGGCAGATATCCGATGCGGCAATCGCCGTCCGAGGTATAAAATGGCTGATCAGCACGCAACAGACGGGCATTGACGATGATTTGATCCAATTGGTTCCAGCGACCTTGAAATTTGTAAGAGCCCTCAATGCCGTTGTCCGTTTTTCGGTTGGCCGAAAGTACGACAAGCTGCATGGAATCGGCACGACTGGCATCCACCTTGGACATTGGTTTGGCTTGCAGCGACTTACGGATACTGAGGTCGGTATATTCATCGTTGAAATCGCCCGTAATCACGATGTTTGGGCGAGAGCGGAAATGGCGCAAGGCACATACTTCCTGATAGATGGCCCGGGCTGCGCGTTCACGGTACTTACTCGAAGATTTGGCACCACCTGAACGGCTGGGAAGGTGACATACAAACACATCGAGCGTATCTCCCGTAGGAATGATGCCCGAAATGTAGAGAATATCGCGCGTAGGACGCTCTTTCTTGGCATTAAAATCAACGTGGATGTCACGTCTTTTGAAAGGACGGAAACGTAATGGCTGATAGAGCAGGGCTACATTCACTCCACGCGGATCTTTCGACTGAGTAATTAGGTATTCGTAACCCAAACGGCGGAGCGAAGTATGGCGTACCAAGTCTTTCAACACGTTCTCTCCCTCTACCTCACAAAGAGCCACGAGGTCGGCAGGCATAGTGCCGCCCAAACCGGCAATAGTGGCCGACAACATACGCAGTTTGTGCCAGTATTTGCGGGTGTCCCAGTGATAAATGCCGTTAGGAGTGAAGTCCAAGTCGCTACGTCCCTCGGCATGAATGGTGTCGAAGAGGTTTTCGACATTATATTCCACCAAGCGGAAACGATGTCCCTGCCCTGCGGCGCTTAGTACGCCAACAAACAGTATAACAAGGCAGAAAAACGAATTTCTATGGGTGATGATAAGGTTCGCCATGCAGGATTGTGAAAGCGCGGTAGAGTTGTTCTACGAAAATCAGGCGCACCAACTGATGCGGGAAGGTCATTAAGGAAAGAGATGCCTTTTCGTGAGCCGTTTTATAGACCTTTTCAGAAAAACCATACGGGCCACCTATCACAAACACGACACGCTTGTGGCCCATCATGCCGATTTTCTGAAGATGTGTCGCAAACTGCTCCGAAGTGTACTGCCTACCGCCCTCGTCAAGCAGGATAACGAAATCGGAAGGCTGGAAAAAATTAAGTAAAGCCTCGCCTTCCTTCTCCTTCTGCTGCATCTGACTGAGCGCCTTCGTGTTTTTCAGTTCGGGCACGACGGCAATCTCGAACGAAGCGTAGTGTTTGATGCGCGAAACGTATTGCGAAATGAGTTGGTCGAGCAAGCCGTCCGTAGTCTTGCCGACAACAAGAAAAACTATCTTCATAAAAATAAATCTATCAACATCTGCTGTGCAAATTTACACGAAAACAAAAGAAAAAGCCGAAAAACAAAAAAAATATGCCACAAAGCGTGCTAATCTCATTTATTTTTGCGATATTTGCGGAAATATTATAAAACACAACCCTATACTAAAAATAAAAATGGAATTTTCAGCAGCACAAATAGCCCAGTATCTTGGAGGAACCGTCGTGGGAAATCCTGATGCAACGGTTAATTCGTTTGCAAAGATTGAGGAAGGAAAACCAGGCGCCCTGTCATTTTTGGCTAACAACCATTACGAGCATTATCTCTACGAGACAGAATCAAGTATCGTGCTCGTAAATCGCGATTTTAAGCCCGAACGCGAAGTTAAGGCCACGATGATACAGGTAGATAACGCCTACGAATGTATAGCACGCCTGCTAAATCTCTATGCTCAGGCCATTCCCAAAAGAGAAGGCATACATCCGCTGGCTTGTGTGGCTGAAACCGCCGAAGTGGGCGAGAATTGCTACGTTGGCCCCTTTGCATATATCGGCGATGGCGCAAAAGTCGGCGCAGGCTCCCAGATTTATCCTCATGCTGTCGTAGAAGAACGCGCTAAGGTGGGAGAAGACTGCATACTCTACCCGAATGTTTCGGTTTATCACGACTGCGTAGTAGGAAACCGCGTCATATTACATTCAGGTTGCGTCATAGGCGCCGATGGCTTCGGCTTTGCTCCTACTCCCGACGGATATCAGAAAATTCCCCAGATAGGTATCGTAACTATTGAGGACGATGTCGAAATCGGAGCCAACGCTTGCGTCGATCGCTCCACCATGAATTCCACTTTTATCCGACGTGGCGTAAAATTAGACAACCTTGTTCAAGTTGCGCACAACTGCGATATAGGAAGTCACACCGTTATGTCGGCACAAGTTGGCGTTGCAGGTTCAACAAAGATAGGACAATGGTGCATGTTCGGCGGACAAGTGGGAATTACCGGCCACGCAAAAATCGGAGACCGCGTGCAAACAGGAGCGCAAGCTGGCATAGCAGGAAGTTTCCCGAATGGAAATGTAACTTTGCTGGGCTCTCCCGCTATTGACTACAAGAACTTTACGCGTTCCAGCATCGTATTCAAGAAACTGCCCGACTTCTATCGCGAATTTAACGCACTAAAAGACGAAGTCGAAGCACTTAGAAAACAACTGTCCGAGAAAGAATAGAATATACCCTGAGAGTGCAGTGCATCCCCCGATGCATTGCCTTTTATGTCTTATATAAAAAGGAATAAGCCGACGATTTTTCAAGAACCATCCGAGTTATCCACAGAATAGCCCGGTTTGTTTCAAGAATAATCCGACAACTCAAAAAAGAAGCCTGATATCTCTAAAAAGAGGTCCGACATCTCACAGAAGAAGTCTCACATCTCACAGAAGAAGTCTCACATCATTCAGAGATAGTCTGACAAATTCTTAAAAAAGTCCGGCATCATTCCAAGGGAGTACGGGATATTTCCAAAGGAGTACGAACTACTTTAAGATAATACAGAAGTATTTTCCCGAAAGTCAAAGATAAAATTTGAAGAAACGAAATAAAAAAAACAGAATATGGCTAAACAAAAAACCTTGAAAGGCAGTTTTTCACTTTTCGGTAAAGGACTGCACACAGGCCTCAGCCTTACTGCAACATTAAACCCAGCGCCTGAAAACCACGGCTACAAAATTCAGCGTATCGACCTGGAAGGCGAACCTATCATCGAGGCAATTGCCGAAAATGTCGTAGATACTTCACGCGGCACGGTGATAGCAAAAGGCGATGTGCGGGTAAGTACAATTGAGCACTGCATGGCGGCACTTTACGCCATGGGAATTGATAATTGCCTCATACAAGTAAACGGTCCCGAGATTCCAATTCTTGATGGCAGCTCACGAAATTTCGTTGACAGCATCAAACGCGTTGGAGTCGTGGAGCAAAATGCGCCTAAGAACGAGTACGTCATTAAACACAAGATAGAATTTCGCGATGAATCGACAGGATCTTCCATTATCATCCTGCCGGACGAACATTTCTCTATCACGGCCATGATTTCCTTCGATTCGCAATTCCTTAACAGCCAGTTTGCAACTCTTGAGAACATACAAGATTTTGAAAAGGAAGTGGCAGATGCTCGTACCTTCGTCTTTGTGCGCGAAATCGTGCCGCTATTGCAAGCAGGCTTGATTAAAGGCGGCGATTTGGACAATGCAATTGTGATTTACGAGCACCAAGTTTCACAGGAAGCGCTGGATACGCTTGCCGACAGCATGGGAGTTGCGCATCGCGACGCGACAAAATTGGGTTACCTGAACGAAAAACCTCTTGTCTGGCGAAACGAACCTGCTCGCCACAAGCTTTTGGATATTATCGGCGACATGGCGCTGATAGGTCGCCCGATACGCGGCCGTATCATCGCAACACGTCCGGGACATACCATCAATAATAAATTTGCCCGCCAGATGCGTAAGGAAATACGCAAGCATGAGGTGCAATCGCCGGAGTATAATCCAAATGAGGAGCCTATTTTAGACGTAAACCGCATCCGCGATCTGTTGCCTCACCGCTATCCCATGCAATTGGTGGACAAAGTGACGGAACTCGGGAGCAACTATATCGTAGGCCTCAAGAACGTGACAGGTAACGAGGAATATTTCCAAGGTCACTTCCCGCAAGAGCCCGTTATGCCCGGAGTATTGCAAATCGAAGCGATGGCACAAACCGGTGGCCTGCTGGTACTCAATACTCTTGAGGAGCCTGAACGCTACAGTACGTACTTCATGCGCATTAACAACGTCACATTCCGAAAGAAGGTCGTACCAGGCGATACTTTAATCATGCGAGTGGAATTTGTCACGCCCATACGCCATGGTATTGCCACGATGCATGGTTTTTGCTTCGTAGGCGAAACGATTGTGAGCGAGGTAACTTTCACAGCCCAGATTGTAAAGAACAAATAGTCGGAGGCCGGCAATATTTGTCAGCCCTTAGACAGAAATATATCTTAAAGAAGAATCTTTTTCTAAGAACAAACTATGATCAGTCCTTTAGCTTTTGTACATCCCGAGGCAAAAATCGGAGAAAACTGCGAGATAGGTCCTTTTTGCTACATTGACAGAAATGTTGAGATAGGGAATAATAATGTTTTGATGAACAGCGTGACGGTGCTCTACGGAAGTCGCATCGGTAACGGCAACCGTTTTTTCCCGGGCAGCGTGATAGGAGCCATTCCGCAGGACCTGAAATTCCATGGTGAGGAATCAACGGCCGAAATCGGCGACAACAATACATTTCGCGAGAACGTAACGATGAATCGCGGCACGGCAGCAAAAGGCCGCACCGTCGTAGGCAACGGAAACCTCTTCATGGAAGGAATGCACATCGCACATGATGTATTTATCGGCAACAGTTGCATCATCGGTAACTCCACAAAAATTGCAGGCGAGGTAACTATTGACGATTTTGCCATACTCAGCGCCAACGTACTGGTACACCAGTTCTGTCGCATCGGCAGTTATGTGATGGTAGGCGGAGGTAGCCGCACAAGTCAGGACATTCCGCCGTTTATTATGGCAGGTCGCGAACCGATAGCCTTCTGCGGATTAAACAAAGTGGGCTTGCAACGTCGCGGATTTGCTACAGACGTGGTGGATAGTATCCACAATGCCTACCGTATCCTGTACCAAAACGGAAAACTCCTCAAGGAGCGTTTGGAAGAAGCCGCACAAATCACTCCTATGACGAAGGAAGTGGAATATATCATCGACTTTGTGAAGACTTCCAAGCGAGGTATCATACAGCCGAGCTGACATACCATTACCTAATAGGCACATACGTGGCAGGATGTGCGCGTTAAAAGCCTTTCTGCCCATAAAAAAGAATTACAACCTTAAACAATATTAAAAGAACGATATGCTTTTCAAAATCAGATTAGTTTCCGACGAAGTTGATGGCTTCCTACGCGAATTTATGATTGACGAAGATGCCACTTTCCTGGATCTGAACAATGTAATCCTTGAGTCGTGCGGATATCCTGACGACCAAATGACGTCTTTCTACGTTTGCAATGACGAATGGGAGCGCATGGAGCAGATTACACGTGAGGATATGGGCACTTCTGCCGCCGACGAGGATATTTTCGTCATGGCAGACACGCGTCTGAACGAGTTTATCGAAGAAAAAGGCCAGAAACTCGAATATGTGTTCGACCCATTCTGTGAACGCTCCTTCTTCCTGAATGTCAAGGACGAGGAAACAGGCCGTCACCTGGACAAACCTGAAGTTGTCCGCACACGAGGAAATGCTCCTGTGCAGATTGCCGAACTTGACAGCCCGACAATAGCCTCTTCCGTGCGTTCATCTGAAATTGACGATGATGGAAGCGATCTTTTCTACGGCTCCGATTCGTTTAACGACGATGATTTCGATCCCGAAGGCTTTGAAATCAGCTCTAACCCTTACTAATAGAACAGTTTCCACACGATAAGGAAAAACGCAGCAGGTCATATTCCGAATATGGCCGATGCTGTGTTGCATATCGTGGAGAAAAACAAAAGGAATCCCCTATCCTTCCAGTCTCATCGCCATGAGAAAATATTCTCTTCGCCGTGAGAAAGTTTTCTCAACGCGATGAGAAAAGATTATCAACGCGAAGAGAAAACAGAAAGGCAGGATAGAAACGAGGGAAGACGACCTGAAAAACAATAGTTCCCTACCCTAAAAACGAAGCACACCGCCCTGTGTCAAACAAAACGCTGATAGTGATTTTCGGCCCCACAGCAGTGGGCAAGACTGCCCTGAGTCTGCAACTTGCGTCCGACCTGCGGACAGAAATCGTCAATGTAGATTCGCGTCAGATATACCGAGAAATTCCTATCGGCACAGCGGCTCCCACTAAAGAGGAACAACAGCGCATTAAGCACCACTTCGTAGGGATTCTTGGGCTGGAAGCATACTATAGTGCGGCACAATTCGAGAAAGATGCACTGGAAGTGGTGCAAAAGTGCTTCATCCAACACGATACCGTCATAGCATCCGGCGGTTCCATGCTCTATCTTGATGCTTTGTGCAAGGGAATAGACGATATCCCCAACGTTGATGACGATGTACGCCAGATGCTCAAGAAAAGATACGACAACGAAGGTCTGAATCCCTTACTTGCCGAACTCCGCCTGCTTGATAAAACGTATTATGACGCCTGCGACAAGCGAAACCACAAGCGTGTGATTCACGCCCTCGAGATTTGCTATCAGACTGGCCGACCTTTCAGTTCGTTTCACCGCCATACTGCCACAGAGCGCCCATTCCGCATCATCAAAATAGGACTTAGGCGCGAACGGCAGGAACTATTCGACCGAATAAACCGCCGCACGGATATAATGATGGGCATGGGTTGGGAACAGGAGGCACGAAACGTCTATCCGCTACGCCACCTAAATTCATTGAATACGGTTGGTTACAAGGAACTGTTCAAGTATTTCGATGGAGAATGGACATTGGATTTTGCTCTTGAGAAGATTCAGCGAAATACTCGCGTATATGCAAAAAAACAGATGACATGGTTTGCACACGATGCTGAGATAAATTGGTTTCATCCCGACCAATGCGATGATATCTACCTCTTTTTGCGCAATAACGGCATAGACCTATAAATAAGAGCGTACATTTCACTATGAAAACAGAATATATAAAAAGAATACCGGCACTTATCAAACCACTCCCAGGCAGATTCTGGAAATGGTATAAGTCACAATATAAAGGACGTCCGTGGTATCGGAAACTTCTGGCAGGAGTACTCACCTTTTTCACTTTGGTGTCTTTATATTGTTTCTGTGTTATCACCAATTTCCTCTGGCTTTTCGGTGCCAGTCCCTCGCTCAACGAGATTATGCACCCCAAACCCGCCATGGCCTCCGAGATATATTCCGCCGACGGGAAACTATTGGGCAAGTACTTCGAGGAAAACCGTTCGCTCGTGGATTATGATGCCATTAGCCCCGTGTTTTTCGACGCTCTCGTATCAACAGAAGACGAAAGGTTCTACAAACATCACGGTATAGACTATGTAGGCATTTTTGCCGCCGCCAAAGATGCCGCTATGGGGCATCCGCGTGGCGCAAGCACCATTACACAGCAACTTGTGAAGAACATATTCAAGATGCGCACGGGCTATGGTACCGGACTTATC
This sequence comes from uncultured Prevotellaceae bacterium, assembly GCA_947167835.1. Classification (GTDB taxonomy): domain Bacteria; phylum Bacteroidota; class Bacteroidia; order Bacteroidales; family Bacteroidaceae; genus Alloprevotella. Next base: position 2,038 of record CAMVJO010000050.1, on the reverse strand, counting down.
GGGAAAATTCCGGGTATGCGCATGCTGGTGGTGAAAAGCAAGGAGATGATACTTGCCGTAGGGCTGGAACTTTTCTATTCCAAGCAGGAAATTCTAACGATGTACGCCAACACGGTGGATTTCGGCTCGAATGCCTACGGTATCAAGACGGCAGCGCAGACTTACTTCAACACTTCGCCAAAGAAGCTCAAGACAGAAGAAGCTGCCGTGCTAGTAGGTTTGCTTAAAGCCACGTCAGCATACAATCCCCGCATCAATCCGAAAAATAGCCTGAACCGACGCAACACGGTCTTGGAGAATATGCAGAATAATGGGAAGCTAACGGCACAAGCCTGCGACTCCATAAAGAAATTGCCCATCAAACTGCAATTCCGCCCCGAGAAGAATACCGATGGCGAAGCACTCTATTTCCGTAGGGCCGTAGTAGATTATATTCGCAGCGTCAATCCCGACATAGATGTCTATCGTGACGGATTGAAAATCTACACTACGCTCGATTCGCGTATGCAGAAATATGCCGAAGAAGCACTGCGCGAACAAATGCACAACGTTCAGAAAACGTTCAACGCACATTGGCGCGGATTGGGCGACCCTTGGCGCGACGAGACGGGAGCCGTTATTCCCAACTTCGTGGAAGACGTGGCCAAACGCACTGATGCCTATAAACGTCTGGCAGCACTCTATCCTGATGAGCCGGATTCCGTGAACTACTACATGAATCTGCCTCACAAGGTCAAGCTTTTCGACTACGAAGACGGCACGCGCGAAGAAGAGATGAGCTCTATGGATTCCATTCGCTACATGTTGCATTTCATGCACGCCGGTTTCGTGGCAATGGAGCCACATACCGGACACGTAAAGGCATGGGTTGGCGATATAGACTACGAAACATGGAAGTATGACAAGGTGAAATCCATGCGCCAGCCAGGTTCTACTTTCAAACTCTTCGTTTATGCTACGGCGCTCCAACAAGGTCACGTTCCAAGCGACTGTGTGCGCGATGAATACCTACGTATTAAGGTATATGACGCACAAAAGAAAGATTCGGTCTATTGGCAGCCTCACAATGCCAATGGTCATTTCTCGAATGCCAGGATTCCGTTGCGTTCTGCCTTTGCACAGAGCATCAATACCGTAGCCGTAAAATTAGGACTGGAATGTGGCATAGAGAATGTCATACAAACCGCCCACGACATGGGCATCATTTCTCCGTTGGACACCATTCCTTCACTCTCGCTCGGAGCCAGCGACGTCAATCTGCTGGAACTCGTTGATGCCTACGCCTGTGCTGCAAACTACGGCATACGTATCAATCCCGTGCTCGTCACTAAAATCGTGGATTCCGAAGGAAATACCATTTATAAGGCACAACCCAAGGAATACAGAGCCGTCAGCGAAGAAACAGCCTTCTATCTGCAAAAACTCTTCGAGGCTGGTGCCCGCGATGCCGGAGGAACCAGTCAGTCGCTCGGCGCATCCAGATTTTTGGGCAGTTATAACGGAAAAATAGACTTCGGCGGTAAAACAGGAACCAGCAATGCTCACAGCGATGCCTGGTTTGTCGGCGTAACTCCCCACTTAGTTGGCGGCGCGTGGGTAGGTGGCGAATACCGCAGCATACATTTCCGTACAGGAAGGCTGGGACAGGGAAGCAAGACCGCACTTCCCATATTCGGACTCTTCATGAATAAAGTTTTGTCCGACGAGAATCTTGCAAATCGCTACCTTGTGCGCTATCAAGGCATGGGTCATATCAATCCGTCCGACTATAATGCTTCCTACTACGTACCCGACAGTCTGGATGTCGATTCTATCAGCACAGATACCCTGAGAATTGAAAAACAAGCCGAAGAAACGGAAATTCCACAGGAAGGTACGGAAGAAGGAAACGCCTGAAAACATTATTCACGTAGGGAAAATAAAAATTCACGTAGGAAGAATAAAAATTCACTAAGGGAAAAGAACATTTTACTTAGGACAAAATAATGGGTTGTTCTAAAAATTAGGCTGTTTTGATTTTTCAAAGATTTTTGAGTGA